>NZ_CP046444.1:0-302207 GCF_014083945.1 Granulicella sp. 5B5
CTGTTGATCTCGCGCCGCGATTCGTTGTCGGGCGAGACTACGAGCGTTCTTTCCGGCGAGCGCACGTACTCGCGGGCTATCTCGTCGATCCGCTCCACGCGGTCTTTGATCTCCACCACCCGACCCTGCTGGTTGAGATTGCCGATGGCCTCGCGCACTTCACCACGCGCAAGCTGCTCGACGGCCTCTTTCAGCGATGGGTCTTTCTGCCGGATGATCTCATCCAAGTGCGCCGTGCGAAGCCCGCCTCCTGCAACTGCGCGTAGGGCCTGCCCGCTTCGACGGCCTCATGCTGCCGCGTGTCGCCGACGAACAACACACGATCATTTTCCCTTAGCCGCTCGACGAACGTGTGCATCTGCTTGGTGCTCGCCATGCTCGACTCATCGACCACGTAGAGTTTTTTCTGTCCGTCGTCGGGCTGCTCGCCGCGTGCAAGATGCCGTTGCAACGTCTCTGTCTCCATGCCCGCTTCGCCCAGCTTTTGCGCGGCCCGCGATGTCGGCGCAAGCCCTTCGACCTCATATCCCGCATGGACAGCGGCTTCACGAACGGCGGCTAAGGAAGTTGTTTTCCCGGCCCCGGCCACGCCTTCAAGAGCCATCATCTGATCGCGGCTGGTCAGCACGGTATCGACCGCGTGCCGCTGGCTCACGCTCAGATGCGCGTGCTGCTGCATCGTCTGTTCGCGCACGTTGCCATCGGCCAACACATCACGATTGCCCTGGCCCATCTTCATCCGGTCGATGATCTCGCGTTCGTAACCCTGCATCTCGCCGGTCGTGAACGCACGGCCCGCAAGCCCCTCTCGACGTGGAACCTCTATCAGCTCCGAAGACTGCACACGCTTATCGAACTCGGCTTTTATCTCTGGCAACCGCGCATCGCCCATCGTATGTTTCAGGGCGTCACGCATCAGCGAACGCTCATCGGTCACGGCCTCGCGCTCCATGCCGCGCTCTCGCGCGTAGCTCATGCCGTCATGCGCTGCACGTTGCGATGGCTCCGGCCTCAGCTCCACACCTGGCCGCTGCGCCGCCTCGGTAAGAACACGCTGCGGTTGCTGGCCGTACTCTGCGGCCATCTTTTGATGTTGCGCCCGCACCTCTTCGTGCGAGAGCGGCTGCTTGGCATCGCGCGTCTGATGCGCCGCGATCTGCGCGGCCCCGGCGCCGCTGCGCCCCGCGGCCTCCATGTGCTCTTCGATCTGCTGCCGCCGCGGACTCGATGCTTCAAGATACTCGCGCGTGTAGCCTTTGATCTCCGGTTGTCCATGCTCGCCGCGCTCGATCTCGTAGCCCATGCCCTGCAACCGCGCCGCAAGCTCCGACCGATACACCGCCGTCGCGTACTGCTGCGTTTTGTACAGCTCCTGCGGCTGCAACGCTCGCGTGTTGCCGTCCGCTGTTTCGGTCACATTGAACACGACTGCGTGCGTGTGGAGCTGCGGCGCGGCGTAGCCATCAACAGGGCGGCTGCTGTCATGCTCGAACTTGGCGACGGCCCACGCGCCGGTCGTCTGCGCCGGAGCGTTGCCGCCCATGCGGGCCTGCACGTATTTCTCCATCTCATCGAGCGCAACGCGCACGCTCTCTCTGTGGGCTTCGCGCACTTGATCGTCGCCGCCAACCAACGCCGTCAGCGATACGGATTTCGGTGCGCTGAACGTCGCATCCCATCCGGCCCGGTGCTCCATAGAACGCACCACGTCGCCGCGCTCGTTCTCATATTCACGCGCGGTCTGATGCCGCACTAGCTGCTCGCCGGTCGCTGGATGCTGGCCCTCACTGAGCCGCGCGAACTGCTGCTCCTGCACTTCACCCGTCAAGCCCCACCGCTCCGCAAGCTGGCCCTGCCACTCGCCGCGCACGCGCTCGCCTTCGGTGTAGTAGTTCTCTTTAGCATTGGCGAACTCTTCCTTGTGATACGCCTGTGCCTGGCCGGAGCTGATGGGTTTCGATAGTGTGACCATGACTCACTCGAAGAACGGATGCTGTTCGTTCACTGCTGCGGGCTGCTCTTGCTCCTGCTTCTTTTGGACGGGTCTGGGCGCGGATTGGGGCGGCTTCCGCTGCGGCGCTGGCTGCATCACCGGCTCATCTTTCACCGGCCCTCTCGCCGGCGTCGCCGGCGCTGTGGCCGTTGTTGCCGCTGCCGGCGTCGTCATCTTCCGCGCGACGAACTTCTCCGCGTGGCTCGCCAGCTCCATGTACGGGAAGCGCATCCGCACCACGAGGTTGCCGTGCTTCAAGTACCCATGCAACGGGTCAAGCCCGCCCACCTCCGACGCCATGACCAGCGGCTCGCGCATGATGTCCCGCTGCTCGCTCTCCCGCCCGCGCGGGAAGCCCCGCGTGCGCGACTCGCGGAAGCGTTCGACCTCCACTTCGCCGATGGCTTTTGAGATCCACTCCGACGCATACGGCTCGCTGGTCTTGAGGAAGATCTTCGTCGCGGGCTGCGACAGCATCGCCTCCGCGACGTGGCCGTACAGAGACTCCACCTGCGCCTTGCCCTGGAAGCCCAGCACCATCGGATTGTTCGATTTTCTGTTCTCCGTGATGGCCGTCGTGAGCTGCGGCAACCGCTGCAAGCTCGCCAGCTCGTCCAGCACGAACCATGTCTTGCGCGGCGTGCCCAGCCCCTCGTTCATCAGCCGCAACACAAGCAAGTCGAGCCACAGGCTGATGAGCGGTCGCATCCTCTCGCGCATCGTCGGCTTCGACGTTAAGAACACCCATCCCTTGCGCTCTTTCGCCCACTCCACCGTGCTCCATCGCCGCTGTGTCTCGCTCTCTTTGGGCAGCAGCTTGAACGCATCCGCGACCATGTTCAGCGAACCTAAAACACCGCTGCGCTGCGCCGCTGCGCCCCGGTCGATCATCGCCGCCATCTCGGTTCCTCGAACGTGTTGGTCGATCTCGTGCGGGTTGCACATCCAGTACGTGAGCTGCTCCGGCGTCGGCCTGAGATTGATTAAGTGAGCGAAGATTTTGCGCGGAGCTTCGACGAAGAACCTGTTCTCCCGGCCCTGCTCCGGGAACAGAGAAGCGGCTAAGGTAAGGGCCTCGGCCTCGTGCGGAACCTCATCGCCCGGACTCCAGAACGGACACCGCGCGTCCAACGGATTCAGCACCACGTCGCCACGTCGCTCCGAGTAAAACTGCGGCAGATATTCCATCGCCGGGTCGTACACGATAGCGGCCTCGCCACGGTCGCTGATCTGTGCGAGCATCTGCCGGATGGCCGCCGATTTTCCGGTGCCGCTGTCGCCCACGATGAGGAAGTGCATCGCCTCGCGGTCGCGCGGGATACGCGCCCAGCAGCTCAGAGCTTTATGGAAGGTTCGGTCGTACCAGCTCTGCTCTTCGTTGATGAACGCAACCCCGTCCGGCAGATGCACGCGCAGCCCTTTCGAGCGCCCCAGCTTGGTGTTGAACTCCGCCGTCGTCGCCAGCTCCGGGCCGCGCAACCTGCGCCCATGTTTCCAGATCATCCGCCGCGCCCGGTCCTTCGGCACGGCCACGAACAAGGCCAGCAGGAAGAACGCCAGCGAGTAGCCGAACGGCCTCGCCACGTAGCCCCAGATGTCATCGTGGCGGAACACCCAGCGGCCCATCAGAGCGTGCAGCGCACGCTCGTTGTACATGCCCGTCGTCGATTGCAACCGCACCAGCCCGTCCTTGATGCCGTCGTCCGTCAGCCGGTACGCCAGCTTGCCGTCCGGCCCGGTCGTCGGCTCGATCTCGTCGCCGAGGATGAGCTGTGCCTGGCCCTTCGCGTCCACGCCCTCCAGCAGCGTGTACTTGCCCGTCATCGTCGCCGATGCTTTGCCCCGCACACCGCTCCTGAGATAGTCCAGCAGGTACAGCCGCTCGGCGGCTGTCCACCCATGCCAGTAGTCCAGGCAGAACACCCCGAAGAAGAACACGCCGCTAAGGAAAAACGCCGCCCACGTCCACACATGCCACCGGCTCGGCCACGGCTTCTTGTACTCTTTCCGTCCCCACTCCGCCATCGCTAGACCTCCTCCGCCTGGGCTTCGCTCACCGGCTCCGCCGCCGCTCGATCCGCCGCACGCACGGCCTCCAGCCGCTCCCGCGCCCGCTGCATCTTCACCCCGTCGGCCCGCTCGATCAACCCGCGCATCTCGGCCTCGGTCATCGGCTCCTTGCCCGCCCGGAAGCTCAGATTCAGGAACAGCGACCGCAACGCCAGCACCTCGGCCAGCACCACCTCACCCGTCTCCAGCTCCACCGGCCCCGCCAGCAACGCCTCCCGCACCCACTCCGAGAGCGTCAGCCCCGCCGCCCGCGCACGCTCCTCCAGCAACGCGAACTCCGCCTCGCTGACTTTGGTGCCCACCGATTTTGTGCGTAAGGGCGGTTTCAGAGAGCACCGCCTGAGCTGGATTCTGGATCGGGGCCGCACGATGCCTGTGCCGTGCGTCGGACAGGGCAAGGGGGCCGGAGGCGGGCTAAGGGGTTGAGACTCATGTGGTTCCCCATCAGCAACGTGCGCTCGCCTCCAGAGTAACGCTTTTACTGGCGTTTTTCTATTAGCCGCCTGTTTTCAGCAAGTTCCCGAAGAGGAACTTGCGGTTACTCCGCAGCTCCCATTCTGGGGTGACGTGTCGGCCCTCAACCCGATGCCGTAGGCATCGCGCCTTTTGTTCGGGCGGCACGGAGGCCAGAGAGAGGGCCACGGAGGACGCTCTGACGCAGCAGGCCGCCCAGAGGCAGCCTGCACGCATTGCTACTTCGCAGTTGGTTTGGGCTGCGGGTCGGTATACGCCTCACAACTGACTGAGGAATCCACCGCAAGCATGTTTTTCATCGAAAGCGTGACCTTCGGCTGCTTCTCGATCTGTTTGATGGCAGACACGAGATGCTCCCGAGTCCATGTGCCGCCAAGCGGAGGAGTCGCAAAAGACACCCCTTCATCTGCATCCTTGGACAGTGCGAAGCGAGCGTTGTTTTGGATGTTGAAGTCCTGACGTCCATCATGGTCAGTCAGGAAGAGCGTGAACACGAAGCCATCCGCTCGTGAGGGATTTGGATAATCGACAACGTAGAGCATTTTCTTCCCGGGATAAGACTTCTCATCCAGAAGGGAGCCGAACGTCCTCTTCGCCGCTTTGGACGGCGGAAGAAAATCCTTCGCGGCTAAGCAATGGGCAGCCCGATGCAAGAGCTCCTGACCTTGATCCTGGGCATGGGCAGCACAACTCAAGCAGATTACCATTCCTATCAAAACGCATTTCATGGCAGATGTCCTCATGCTCCCTATCCTCAGTGCCCCGGATCGTTGTAGATGTAAATGTACGTTGGCAGCCGACTCGTGCTGTCCCTGAATGGTCCAAAATGCTGAAATACGGTTTGGCGACCGTTGCCGATCGGACGACTATGGAGTCTGTCTGGCGGAATGTGACTTGTTCCGTAGAAGGTTCGGCCCTGAACCGGGTCTGCTCCTCCGTTAGCCCGATTCGTATAAGCATCTTTCATCGCCGTTGCAAGCGACGGTGAGGCCGTTCCTGTGTCTGGAGCCACCCCGTTTGGCCTCTTTTTGTTTGCGTTATCGATGAGGGCATTGGCGAGAGCGGTCGAACCATTTGCGAGTTCTTTAGAATCGCCACCTTTTGGAGTGCTCAAACTCCCGATCTCGTTGGTCAGGACCTTCGAGAGATCACCTACCGTTGTATTCCCGACAGCCGGATTGCTCTGTTGTTGGGCCAACAGTTCTTATTTCGGAGCATTATCGGGCTCATGCTCGTGCTCCCAATAAGAGAATCCGGTGCGGGCTTTCTGACGTTTGGAAGCGGCCTCAATAATCGCTGGAGTTGCAGCAGTATCTATATTGAAGAAGCTCTTCGTCCACGTCCGCTCATCACGACATACCTCATCTTCGTCCATGTAAACAGTTAGGCGACTGGGCTGTGTAATTGGAAACTTATTCTGCGGATCACCGTCAAGCTGGACACCATTCTTAGAGCCAAGGAAAAATAATCGATAGACCTGGCCATATGGCATGAGTTTGTAAATGACCACTCCATGACCATCTGCAGCATCGTATGCCGGATTGATGTAGACGTGGAGACGGCTTATCCAGTGTTCCGGCGTACCGATATTTTCACCTATTTGGTAGAAGCTTCTGAAGTAATCGTAGTCGTATATCTCGTCTTGGATTGCACGTTCAACCGACTGGATTTCAGCCGACGTTAGGGGGCGCGACTTCGCTTTAGTTTGAGCTGACGCCCCAGACAAGGGCATCGCTAAAACACAAATTACCAGAAAACAAATCCGTTTCATGAACTCCACTCCTATGGTGCCACCACAATCACGACAGAATGTTTCCCCTCAATAAAGGGCCCATAATGCTGGGAAATTGGCGTTCCTCGGCTTGTAGATGATCTCCCGAGCGACGTAGTGACGTTGTCCCCAACCCTTGTACGGTACTGCATGGCTCCATTGCTTATGTTTGATCCTCCAAGAGCAGCGTCAGCCGCTGTTCGGGATCTTCCATATGCGTCAATAGCATTTGGATCGGTCTTGACCGCAGCGGCCCCTTTCGCAGTCAATGAATCGGGAGCAACTCGATCAGGGTGCCCGGCGTTCATCACGCGATTTGCAATTTCCGCTACAGCCTGCTGACCGTTAGCCAAATCTTGAGCGCTTCCAGGCGCACCTGGCTTGGCATTCGGATCAGCCCGCAAGCTTCCGGTCTCGTTGTAAACAACATTCGTAAGAGGCTGATCTGCCGGTTGCTGTTGTTGGGCCATCAACGACATCTGCCATGAGTACCGGACTACGGTCGTTGTATCCCTAACGTGGTTCAGATAGTTAGCTGCTTTGAGGCCCTGATGCACAGTGGATTCGGCATGTCCGAAGCCCAGACGCGGTTTTTCTCTTAGCAGCATCATCTCCGCTAGAAGCCCGTCCCGGATTTGGATGTCGGAACCGAGTTGCATTTGCATTCGATTGTACGGTTCGGGAGCGGGTTCGGCGTAGAGATTTCGTATGAGTTCCCGCGTCGATTCCGGGCGAGATTGGCTCTCTCTTTAGCAGCTAAGAACAGCAGCTAAAAGAAGAAGATTTAAGCGTTTTCGTCATCGTCTTCGGAGTCGAGAGCGGCGAACAGTTCCTCCGCAGTGGGGGCCGGATCGCCGGGCCACATATGGCTCTGAACGAGCATGGCTTCGCCGTCTTCATGATCGTTTGCTCTGAGCATCGCGGCGGGATGGGATGCGGAGTGGATTTGCTTGAGCATTCGGATCGAGACGCGGGTATAGATTTGCGTGGTGTCGAGCCGCGCATGGCCGAGCATCTCCTGGATGAAGCGAACGTCCGCTCCGCCCTCCAGCATCAGCGTCGCCATCGTGTGGCGGAAGAGATGGCAAGCGCCGCTCTTTCCGGTCTTCGCTTTGACTACATACGCCCGCACCGTCATGGTCAGCATGTCGCGGTTGATCTCTTCGCCAGTGTGCGCGAGGAAGAGCGTCCCATTGTCCGGCTCGGTGGAGAGCTGCGGGCGGGCCTCACGCACATACTTTTCGAGCCATGCGACGGCCCGGTCGCCGACCGGAACGAAGCGGTCTTTTTTGCCCTTGCCCAGACGGATGAGGATCGTCCCGCGTTCGGTGTCGAGGTCGTAGAGCTTTAGCGATATCACCTCCATGCGGCGCATCCCGGTTGAGTACAGCACCTCTAAGATCGCCCGGTCGCGCAGGCCGATGGGATCGTGGATGTCGGGCTGCTGCAAGACCTGCTCGGCCTCCTGAGCGGTCAGCACATGGCGGGGTAGACGATGCGGAAGGCGGGGCAGCTCCAGCTCCGACGCCGGATTATGAAGGATGTGATTCTGTCGCGTTAGCCACTTGAACCACGACCGCAGAGCAACCAGCTTCGCGTGCTGCGAACGGAAGCTCAGGGGCTCGCCGTCGCGTTTGCGCTGATGGAAGAGATGGCGCTGATACCGCTCCAGCACAGGCCGCGTCACTTCGACCGGCTCGGTCAGCCCACGCTCGGCGCACCACTCCAGGAAGTAACGGACATGGAGATGCTGGTTGCGGATGGTGTTCTCCGAGTAGTCCCGCACACGCAGCGCGGCTACGTGCTCGTTGAGCAAGGCCGCAAGCTGCGTCGGCGGCATGGGCCTGTCCATGATTGCGATTCGTTTCACACGCGCCATCACTTCACCCCCTGCATCGCCAGGGCGTAGTGGCCGTTTCGCTGCGCGCCCGTATACGTGCTTTCGGCGATGCCGAACTCGATCTCCTCTGGAACCCGCATGGATGCTGGCGGCGAGGCTACTTTAACCGCACCCGACACCCCGCCGACTTGGGGCCGACTTGACCCCGACGACTGGCCCGCTGGCCCCGACTTCTTTTCGTCGTAGCGATATTTCGAGAGCGCGTCCACGTCGATCAGGCCGCCCAACACCGGGCGGCCGCCGTCACTCGGCCGCGCGAACATCAGCTCGTAGACCATGCTCTGGCCTCGGCCGCCGCGATGGATCAACAGGTACTCCATCTCTTCCAGCCGATGCAGATGGACTTTCAACTGCGTATCGCCCCAGCCCGTATAGGCCCGCACGTCGCGCCGCGAGAAGCGATAGTCCGATCGCTCCATCTTCTGTCGATCGCACTCGGCAGCGACCATTGTGTCGATCGCCAGCAGCAACCGCCGCGTCTGCGGCGGCAGCTCATCGAGCGAACGGCCCAGCACCTCATGCGCGAGTTTGTTGGCCGTCGCGATGTCGGTCAGCGTGACCTCGATGTACTCGACCGCGCGGCCTCGATGCTCGACCATCTTCCGGGGCCGCTGATGCTGATGGAGCAACGCTATTGTGCGGATGAGCGTGAGGTACTTCATGTGGTCGCGCCGCGTCCGGGTCTGCGCGTCCTGGAACGTCAGCTCTCGCGCATACGGGTTCGCCACGAAGACGGGCTTAAGAAGACGCTGCGCGTTGCGATGCACGGCGAGGATCGCATCGCGGTCGCGCCGTTTGAGCAAGCCTTCAAGCGTCTGCGCCTCACGCTGCACACGATGGATCGCCTGTGTTTGTTCGCGCTCTTCGTTGACGGAGAGGACGAGGCAGCGGTTCAACAGCTCCTCGTCCAAGTGGATCGCCGTCGTCGTAAGGAAGATCATCACCGGCCCTTCGACGCGGTACTGATGCGTCAGCAGTCGGCCTGTGGCTGGGTCTTTGCCAGTGCTGGCGATGGTCAACACGCCCTCCGACTGCAACAGCTTCAACGCATACGAAGCCGAGTGTGCGCCCTCTTCTTCGACGATGGCGAGTACCTTGTGCTTCAAGTCGGTTTCGCCCATGTAGAAGAGCGACTGGCCCGTCATCGCGGAGTATTGCACGCGCTGCTCTTCGGGCAGGAACGCCAGCACCGCTTCCATCAGCGAGCTTTTGCCCGCTGCGGAGGACGACTGCACGATCACGGCTAGCGGCGCATCCAAGTGACGGGAGACGACGCCGAGATAGCCGACGAGCTTGTTTGTTTCCTCGCCCACCACACCGCACCGGGCGAAGTCCTCGACGATGCGCTCTAGCAACCGTGGGTCGCATAGCAGCTCCATCGCTGCGGCCCGGTCCTCGTCGCTGATGGTCACGGCATCTTCTTTTGGAGCGAGGGCCTGTTTGATCTGCTCGTCCTGCAGCTCCTCCAGCTTCAACAGCAACCGGCCAAGGTCGCGGCGGATGACTTCTTCTTTGATACCCAGTTCCTCCGCTGCCTGTTTCATGTACACCCCGCGCTGCCGCGCGGAGTACAGGTCGAGCGTGTCGACGTGGAAGGCCGACTCGCCGCGCGGCGTATGGCCGGAGACAAGCACGTTCACCTTCAACAGCTCGTAGCTCATGTTTTTATTCAGGCCGCGCACGCGATAGCGGCGGTCGCCCTGCGTGAGGAAGATGTCTTCGCCGCGCACCTCCACCGGCACGTCGATGGTCGGTGCGGGCGCTGCCGCTGGCTCCATCGCCGCAACCGGCTCCGGCATGGCGGCTAAGAGAGGAACATCCTTTTTGATTTCGATGGGGGATGCTGCGGGGGCTGGCTCTGGTTCTTCTTCGACGGGTTCGACGGCGGCTTCGACCTGGCTCTCGATCTCGGCCAGTATGGATTCTTCTTCGATGATTTCTTCTTTAGCCGCTGCTTCGATCACTGCTGGCTCAGGCTCGATGATGGGTTCCGGCTCTGGCTCCGGCTGGATGTCCATCTCGATCACGCGCGGCTTCGCATCGCCCATCGCCCGTTTGCCCTTGCCCAGCCACTCAGCCTTATTGAGCAACACGCCGAAGCTCTTCGCTGCTGGCTGCACTTTGAGCGAGTATTCGTTCGCATCCATGCCCTTCGGGAACATCACACGGAAGCACTCGATACCCATCTGCATCAGCTCCACCGCAAGCGCGGCGGCGGCTTTGTCGCCCGCTTCGTCGCGGTCGTAGGCGATGTACACGCGCTCCGTGCCATGCTTCTCGAAGGCCGCACGATGATCGGCTGTGAAGCCGTTTACGCCGTAGCTGGCCGTCACGTTGCGGAAGCCCGCACTCCAGAAGCTCAGCGCGTCGATGAGCGATTCGCACAGGATGATTTCTTTCGAGACGGCCACGGCCTCTTCGTTCCACACGCCCGCATGAGCGCCGGGAAGATACAGATGGTCGGGCGTTCCCTCGCGGAGATTCGCCGTGATCTTCCGCCCATACATCTCGACCACTTCACCGGAGCGATTGAACACCGGGATCACGATGGAGCCGTTGAAGTGCTCATGGCCGCTCTCCCGCAACACGCCCAGCGTTTGCAACCGGCCACGCATCTCCGCACCGGCGGCGCGGTTCTTCGCCGGTAGTCTGTACCCCAGCGTCCGGTTGGCGAAGCCCAGTCGGAACCGGTCGATCATCTCCGACGATGTGAGGCCGCGCGATTGCAGGTACTTCATCGCCTCCGGCGACTGCTTTAGCGTCTCGTTGTAGTAGTCCGTAACCTGTTTCAGCAGCAGCCGGTCGTCCGCCTCACGCGCGACTGGCGGCGGCAGCTTCCGCACCGTGCCCACCTTCACCGGCTGGATCGGCGTGGCCGACAGATGGTCGGCCCGCAACAGCTCGACCGCATGACGGAAGCTGATGCCATCGGCCCGCATCACCCAGTCGATGGCCGTCCCGCCCGCGTTGCAGGCTCCCATGCAGTGCCACAGGTTCTTTTTCGGAGTGATGATAAGCGACGGCGTTTTGTCGTCGTGGAACGGGCAGAGGCCGTGCAGGTCGGCCCCCAGCCGACGCAGTTTGATCCCTCGCGCCTCCGCAAGCCGCTGGACAGAGACTTCTCTCTTGAGCCGCTCGACCTCATCCTCCGGGATTCTTGCCATTTTTCAGCCCTCCGTCTAAAACCGTGTCAAGACCTTTTTGGTATTTTTCTTACAGTCGGCGACTGTAAGAAGATATACAGCATATTGTTATATCAGGGAAGGCATCTATGCACAGTTTTCTCGAAGAGTGCCCTTACAGTGAGGGCATGCCGAAGAAGTCCAAGCTCGCCCCCACGCCCGCCCAGAAGGAGACGCTGGGCCTCCGCCTCGCCCAGGTTCGCAAGGAACGGGGACTCACTCAGGTTGAGCTGGCCGAACGCACCGGCCTGATTCAGGTCGTCGTCTCCGATTACGAACGTGGCAGGCTACGCCTCCCTGCGGACATGGCCGTGCGGTTTGCCGAGGTCCTGGGCGTCACCGTCGATGAGCTGTTGCAGTCGCGTAAGAAGAGCGGCGCGGCGAAGACGACGAAGCAGCCCAGCCTTAAGCTCGTGCGACGGATGGAGCAGATTGAGAGCCTGCCCATCTATCAGCAGCGGGCTTTGCTGACGACCATCGACACGTTCATCGCCGCCGCCGAAGCCAAGTAGTCGTCTCTCTGGTTCTTTTAAGAACAGAGGAGCAGACATGCTCCTCATGATTGGGAACCACTCGCAGCGGAGCCATCAGTCAAGGCCGCGCGTTCTGTGCGCGTTCATCGAAGCGCAGCGGAGAGCCTTTACGGATGGCGCAGCGGAGAGTACGCGCCAGCGCCGTCTTTCAACCGATGCTGAGGCCCTGCGATATTTCCATGCCCACCGGCTGCGGCCCGATGCGCTGTCCCGCATCCTGTTGTTGTTGGATCGCTGACGGATGCGACACGTCCCGGCTCAGCTCTTGCCCCAGCGTCTTCGCATCGTTCGTGTACATCTTCACGTCGAACTGCGCCCGCGATACCGACACGTAAGCCATGCGGCTATTCAGCAGCTCGCCGTGGGCCTGCGCGGAGTCAACGTGGATGAGCACGCGGTCGGCGGTCTGGCCCTGGCTGCTGTGGCTCGTCACCGCATAGCCGTAGTCGAGATGCGGATGCTGCCGCGCGTTGAACTCGACCTCGCGGCCCGAGTCCATGCGTAGTTTCAGATGGCCGTCGCCGTCGATCTTCTCCACCGTGCCCAGCTCGCGGTTTGCCAGCTTCTCCGCATGGTACGGCGCTGTGAGCTGCACCCGGTCGCCCTGGGCGAACGTGCGCTCGCTGTCGCGGTAGACCGTCACGCCCTGCAACCGGCGAGGATCGTAGCTCAGCTCTTCGCCGCTGTGTCGCTTCACCGTGAGCGTGTTTGTCTCTCGATCTGTGGCCGTGACCCGCGCGTACTCTCCGGCCTCGACGCCCAGCGGCTTCGACCCTTTCGAGTAGCGGATGACATCGCCGCGCTCGTAGTTCTGCGCGTGCTGTCGATCCGCGCCGGTCACGTCCTGCCGCGCGTAGAGCACATGCACGCGCTGCTCGTCGTTTGACACCTTGCCATCGCTCTGCATCGCGCGATGGATGTGGCTGTTGATCTCGCGCCGCGATTCGTTGTCGGGCGAGACTACGAGCGTTCTTTCCGGCGAGCGCACGTACTCGCGGGCTATCTCGTCGATCCGCTCCACGCGGTCTTTGATCTCCACCACCCGACCCTGCTGGTTGAGATTGCCGATGGCCTCGCGCACTTCACCACGCGCAAGCTGCTCGACGGCCTCTTTCAGCGATGGGTCTTTCTGCCGGATGATCTCATCCAAGTGCGCCGTGCGAAGCCCCGCCTCCTGCAACTGCGCGTAGGGCCTGCCCGCTTCGACGGCCTCATGCTGCCGCGTGTCGCCGACGAACAACACACGATCATTTTCCCTTAGCCGCTCGACGAACGTGTGCATCTGCTTGGTGCTCGCCATGCTCGACTCATCGACCACGTAGAGTTTTTTCTGTCCGTCGTCGGGCTGCTCGCCGCGTGCAAGATGCCGTTGCAACGTCTCTGTCTCCATGCCCGCTTCGCCCAGCTTTTGCGCGGCCCGCGATGTCGGCGCAAGCCCTTCGACCTCATATCCCGCATGGACAGCGGCTTCACGAACGGCGGCTAAGGAAGTTGTTTTCCCGGCCCCGGCCACGCCTTCAAGAGCCATCATCTGATCGCGGCTGGTCAGCACGGTATCGACCGCGTGCCGCTGGCTCACGCTCAGATGCGCGTGCTGCTGCATCGTCTGTTCGCGCACGTTGCCATCGGCCAACACATCACGATTGCCCTGGCCCATCTTCATCCGGTCGATGATCTCGCGTTCGTAACCCTGCATCTCGCCGGTCGTGAACGCACGGCCCGCAAGCCCCTCTCGACGTGGAACCTCTATCAGCTCCGAAGACTGCACACGCTTATCGAACTCGGCTTTTATCTCTGGCAACCGCGCATCGCCCATCGTATGTTTCAGGGCGTCACGCATCAGCGAACGCTCATCGGTCACGGCCTCGCGCTCCATGCCGCGCTCTCGCGCGTAGCTCATGCCGTCATGCGCTGCACGTTGCGATGGCTCCGGCCTCAGCTCCACACCTGGCCGCTGCGCCGCCTCGGTAAGAACACGCTGCGGTTGCTGGCCGTACTCTGCGGCCATCTTTTGATGTTGCGCCCGCACCTCTTCGTGCGAGAGCGGCTGCTTGGCATCGCGCGTCTGATGCGCCGCGATCTGCGCGGCCCCGGCGCCGCTGCGCCCCGCGGCCTCCATGTGCTCTTCGATCTGCTGCCGCCGCGGACTCGATGCTTCAAGATACTCGCGCGTGTAGCCTTTGATCTCCGGTTGTCCATGCTCGCCGCGCTCGATCTCGTAGCCCATGCCCTGCAACCGCGCCGCAAGCTCCGACCGATACACCGCCGTCGCGTACTGCTGCGTTTTGTACAGCTCCTGCGGCTGCAACGCTCGCGTGTTGCCGTCCGCTGTTTCGGTCACATTGAACACGACTGCGTGCGTGTGGAGCTGCGGCGCGGCGTAGCCATCAACAGGGCGGCTGCTGTCATGCTCGAACTTGGCGACGGCCCACGCGCCGGTCGTCTGCGCCGGAGCGTTGCCGCCCATGCGGGCCTGCACGTATTTCTCCATCTCATCGAGCGCAACGCGCACGCTCTCTCTGTGGGCTTCGCGCACTTGATCGTCGCCGCCAACCAACGCCGTCAGCGATACGGATTTCGGTGCGCTGAACGTCGCATCCCATCCGGCCCGGTGCTCCATAGAACGCACCACGTCGCCGCGCTCGTTCTCATATTCACGCGCGGTCTGATGCCGCACTAGCTGCTCGCCGGTCGCTGGATGCTGGCCCTCACTGAGCCGCGCGAACTGCTGCTCCTGCACTTCACCCGTCAAGCCCCACCGCTCCGCAAGCTGGCCCTGCCACTCGCCGCGCACGCGCTCGCCTTCGGTGTAGTAGTTCTCTTTAGCATTGGCGAACTCTTCCTTGTGATACGCCTGTGCCTGGCCGGAGCTGATGGGTTTCGATAGTGTGACCATGACTCACTCGAAGAACGGATGCTGTTCGTTCACTGCTGCGGGCTGCTCTTGCTCCTGCTTCTTTTGGACGGGTCTGGGCGCGGATTGGGGCGGCTTCCGCTGCGGCGCTGGCTGCATCACCGGCTCATCTTTCACCGGCCCTCTCGCCGGCGTCGCCGGCGCTGTGGCCGTTGTTGCCGCTGCCGGCGTCGTCATCTTCCGCGCGACGAACTTCTCCGCGTGGCTCGCCAGCTCCATGTACGGGAAGCGCATCCGCACCACGAGGTTGCCGTGCTTCAAGTACCCATGCAACGGGTCAAGCCCGCCCACCTCCGACGCCATGACCAGCGGCTCGCGCATGATGTCCCGCTGCTCGCTCTCCCGCCCGCGCGGGAAGCCCCGCGTGCGCGACTCGCGGAAGCGTTCGACCTCCACTTCGCCGATGGCTTTTGAGATCCACTCCGACGCATACGGCTCGCTGGTCTTGAGGAAGATCTTCGTCGCGGGCTGCGACAGCATCGCCTCCGCGACGTGGCCGTACAGAGACTCCACCTGCGCCTTGCCCTGGAAGCCCAGCACCATCGGATTGTTCGATTTTCTGTTCTCCGTGATGGCCGTCGTGAGCTGCGGCAACCGCTGCAAGCTCGCCAGCTCGTCCAGCACGAACCATGTCTTGCGCGGCGTGCCCAGCCCCTCGTTCATCAGCCGCAACACAAGCAAGTCGAGCCACAGGCTGATGAGCGGTCGCATCCTCTCGCGCATCGTCGGCTTCGACGTTAAGAACACCCATCCCTTGCGCTCTTTCGCCCACTCCACCGTGCTCCATCGCCGCTGTGTCTCGCTCTCTTTGGGCAGCAGCTTGAACGCATCCGCGACCATGTTCAGCGAACCTAAAACACCGCTGCGCTGCGCCGCTGCGCCCCGGTCGATCATCGCCGCCATCTCGGTTCCTCGAACGTGTTGGTCGATCTCGTGCGGGTTGCACATCCAGTACGTGAGCTGCTCCGGCGTCGGCCTGAGATTGATTAAGTGAGCGAAGATTTTGCGCGGAGCTTCGACGAAGAACCTGTTCTCCCGGCCCTGCTCCGGGAACAGAGAAGCGGCTAAGGTAAGGGCCTCGGCCTCGTGCGGAACCTCATCGCCCGGACTCCAGAACGGACACCGCGCGTCCAACGGATTCAGCACCACGTCGCCACGTCGCTCCGAGTAAAACTGCGGCAGATATTCCATCGCCGGGTCGTACACGATAGCGGCCTCGCCACGGTCGCTGATCTGTGCGAGCATCTGCCGGATGGCCGCCGATTTTCCGGTGCCGCTGTCGCCCACGATGAGGAAGTGCATCGCCTCGCGGTCGCGCGGGATACGCGCCCAGCAGCTCAGAGCTTTATGGAAGGTTCGGTCGTACCAGCTCTGCTCTTCGTTGATGAACGCAACCCCGTCCGGCAGATGCACGCGCAGCCCTTTCGAGCGCCCCAGCTTGGTGTTGAACTCCGCCGTCGTCGCCAGCTCCGGGCCGCGCAACCTGCGCCCATGTTTCCAGATCATCCGCCGCGCCCGGTCCTTCGGCACGGCCACGAACAAGGCCAGCAGGAAGAACGCCAGCGAGTAGCCGAACGGCCTCGCCACGTAGCCCCAGATGTCATCGTGGCGGAACACCCAGCGGCCCATCAGAGCGTGCAGCGCACGCTCGTTGTACATGCCCGTCGTCGATTGCAACCGCACCAGCCCGTCCTTGATGCCGTCGTCCGTCAGCCGGTACGCCAGCTTGCCGTCCGGCCCGGTCGTCGGCTCGATCTCGTCGCCGAGGATGAGCTGTGCCTGGCCCTTCGCGTCCACGCCCTCCAGCAGCGTGTACTTGCCCGTCATCGTCGCCGATGCTTTGCCCCGCACACCGCTCCTGAGATAGTCCAGCAGGTACAGCCGCTCGGCGGCTGTCCACCCATGCCAGTAGTCCAGGCAGAACACCCCGAAGAAGAACACGCCGCTAAGGAAAAACGCCGCCCACGTCCACACATGCCACCGGCTCGGCCACGGCTTCTTGTACTCTTTCCGTCCCCACTCCGCCATCGCTAGACCTCCTCCGCCTGGGCTTCGCTCACCGGCTCCGCCGCCGCTCGATCCGCCGCACGCACGGCCTCCAGCCGCTCCCGCGCCCGCTGCATCTTCACCCCGTCGGCCCGCTCGATCAACCCGCGCATCTCGGCCTCGGTCATCGGCTCCTTGCCCGCCCGGAAGCTCAGATTCAGGAACAGCGACCGCAACGCCAGCACCTCGGCCAGCACCACCTCACCCGTCTCCAGCTCCACCGGCCCCGCCAGCAACGCCTCCCGCACCCACTCCGAGAGCGTCAGCCCCGCCGCCCGCGCACGCTCCTCCAGCAACGCGAACTCCGCCTCGCTGACTTTGGTGCCCACCGATTTTGTGCGTAAGGGCGGTTTCAGAGAGCACCGCCTGAGCTGGATTCTGGATCGGGGCCGCACGATGCCTGTGCCGTGCGTCGGACAGGGCAAGGGGGCCGGAGGCGGGCTAAGGGGTTGAGACTCATGTGGTTCCCCATCAGCAACGTGCGCTCGCCTCCAGAGTAACGCTTTTACTGGCGTTTTTCTATTAGCCGCCTGTTTTCAGCAAGTTCCCGAAGAGGAACTTGCGGTTACTCCGCAGCTCCCATTCTGGGGTGACGTGTCGGCCCTCAACCCGATGCCGTAGGCATCGCGCCTTTTGTTCGGGCGGCACGGAGGCCAGAGAGAGGGCCACGGAGGACGCTCTGACGCAGCAGGCCGCCCAGAGGCAGCCTGCACGCATTGCTACTTCGCAGTTGGTTTGGGCTGCGGGTCGGTATACGCCTCACAACTGACTGAGGAATCCACCGCAAGCATGTTTTTCATCGAAAGCGTGACCTTCGGCTGCTTCTCGATCTGTTTGATGGCAGACACGAGATGCTCCCGAGTCCATGTGCCGCCAAGCGGAGGAGTCGCAAAAGACACCCCTTCATCTGCATCCTTGGACAGTGCGAAGCGAGCGTTGTTTTGGATGTTGAAGTCCTGACGTCCATCATGGTCAGTCAGGAAGAGCGTGAACACGAAGCCATCCGCTCGTGAGGGATTTGGATAATCGACAACGTAGAGCATTTTCTTCCCGGGATAAGACTTCTCATCCAGAAGGGAGCCGAACGTCCTCTTCGCCGCTTTGGACGGCGGAAGAAAATCCTTCGCGGCTAAGCAATGGGCAGCCCGATGCAAGAGCTCCTGACCTTGATCCTGGGCATGGGCAGCACAACTCAAGCAGATTACCATTCCTATCAAAACGCATTTCATGGCAGATGTCCTCATGCTCCCTATCCTCAGTGCCCCGGATCGTTGTAGATGTAAATGTACGTTGGCAGCCGACTCGTGCTGTCCCTGAATGGTCCAAAATGCTGAAATACGGTTTGGCGACCGTTGCCGATCGGACGACTATGGAGTCTGTCTGGCGGAATGTGACTTGTTCCGTAGAAGGTTCGGCCCTGAACCGGGTCTGCTCCTCCGTTAGCCCGATTCGTATAAGCATCTTTCATCGCCGTTGCAAGCGACGGTGAGGCCGTTCCTGTGTCTGGAGCCACCCCGTTTGGCCTCTTTTTGTTTGCGTTATCGATGAGGGCATTGGCGAGAGCGGTCGAACCATTTGCGAGTTCTTTAGAATCGCCACCTTTTGGAGTGCTCAAACTCCCGATCTCGTTGGTCAGGACCTTCGAGAGATCACCTACCGTTGTATTCCCGACAGCCGGATTGCTCTGTTGTTGGGCCGTTGCGGACGCCGGAGGAGGGGGTGGCGGAGCTACATTATTTCCGGTACTGGCGGCGGCCTGTTGCGACTCGGCTTCAACATTTGCAAGGAAAGTCAGCAAGCCATAGCCGCCATGCATCAGCTGACTCGCGAGTATCGGCAGGCAATTGGCATCACCTCCGGCTGAGCCACAGTGCCCGACTGGCTCCTGAGGCGCGCTAATACTAGCCTGAGCACCATCGTGCCCATCGGCATCCACTCTATTGACGGGTCCGTTTTCGACATAGCTGTACAGGTTCAATGTCTGCGGATCACCGAACTTGGCATATGGCACTGTGATCGGCTTAGCATCCCAATCCGGCGTCATAAACCGTCCCAGTGCGCTTTCATAATAGCGCGCGCCGAAGTCATCCAACCCAGTCTCGGGGTCGCGCTCCTTGCCGCTGAACTTATAGTTGTTACCGGTGTCATTTTGCGAGATGATCCGCTCGACCCCATAGGGAAAGAAGAGCGATTCGTTCAGCACATCGCCTATCGAATCCGTTACCAACGCCGTCGATCCGACATTATCGGTCACATAGTATCTCGGCGGCGTAAATCCAGAGCCGCATCCAGGGTTGGCGTCCTCTCTTGCAATCCGTTGCCCGTTGAAGAAAATGTATCTACTCAGGCTCGCCCCCTGTTGGTTGGTCTCCGTCAACGCGGTTGAACCCACTCCCTTCCAATAGAGTTTGCTCCCACCCTTAACCACGCGCTCACCCATGCCATCATAGGTATATGCAGTACCGCTCCCATTAATCAAGCGCCCTTCCGCATCGTAGGTATACCCAACCCCGTTCTCCTGAATGACGTCCCCAGCCGCATCGTAACTCGCAGACGACAGTTGGTTTCGATTGTTGGTGGTCGACGCCGACATCGCCTCTCCCTGACACAATATCGAAGTCTTCGCCGTTAGGTTTCCCCATGCATCAACCGAATAGTTGCTTGCCCAGTCATGCGTACCGCCGGACATCATCGTGCAATCCGTACCTGTTGTTCCAGCCGACATGAGTCGATTCAAAGTATCGTAACCGTAGTTCACGCTACCATTCGGGCGATTTAAGCTCAAGCCATCCAAGCCATCCTGGACCCCATAGAGGTTCCCGTTATCTCCTGTCCCCGCGTGAAAGTTGTAGGTCCTGCTAAACAGCGTATTTGTGGTGCTCAATTGCTCGGCGGTCGTGCTTAGTGGTTGTAGCCGTGCATTGTATGTGTCCGTAAGCTGGATGTTCGACCCTAGCTGCCATACATTGGGCATACCACTCGCGAACGTGGAACTCACCTGTGCATATGTCACACCATCGGAACCGGTCGCTGTATCAATTTGGCCACCGCTATTTTCGTGATATGTCACCACGAACGGAGTTGTTCCTCCTGCCAAAGGATAAGTGACGGTGTCGACGGCGCCGTTCAAGTAATACGTGTAGCCAATTTGGTCAGTCACTCCTGCAATCGTGCGCGACTCGGTCGCCGGTCGCCCCATGGGGTCGTAGCTCCACGACGTTGCACCCGAAGAGTCGCACATTGCTTTAATATGGCCAACCAAGTTGGTTGCTGTTAGCGATGGCGCCGTGCAAGCCGTCACCGGATCATTGTCGAAGGTGTACGCCACACTCGGTGTGCCGTCGCTGTACGTGGTTCCCGTAGAACGGTGCAAGGCATCATAGGTATAGGTCACCGTCGCTGTTGATGTGCCCTGCTGATTCGACAACGGTGCAATCTTACTGATCAGTTCATCATCGTTGTTGTAGTTGTAGCGCGTAGTGCCGGCGATATAGCTTCCGTTGTCCGTCGTTGGACAGGACGCAACTGCTGCAAGAGGCGAGCCAATCTCGGGATTCGCCGAACAAAGCAACTGGCCCAGAGAGTTGAACGTGAAGCTACGCACACGCCAGTCTGCAGAATTGGAATCCCCACCCTTCTGCGTCACCTGGAGCAGGTTTCCCAATACGTCGTACTGGTAGTCCGTTTCATAGTTGAGGCCGGCAGGGTCTTCCCAAACATAATTGAGACGCCCAAGTGCATCCGACTGGGACTTTCGCGAGTTGCCTGCTTCATCCGTAACCGTAGTGGTATTGCCTGCGTACGTCATGTACGTTGAAGATCCATCAGCCTCCGACACGGAAGAGACCCGCCCTATTCCATCGTAGTAAGTTGTCGTGGTGTATTGCGTATCTCCAGACCGATATGGATTTGTCTTTTGATAAGCCCTGCCATCTCCATCATAGAAAATATCGACATAGTCGGTTCCGTCTGGGTCCGAATTGAGTTGGGTTTCCTGCGTGCGCCCCAGAGCATCGTATAGTGTTGTCGTCAACATGCTTGTGGAGCCGCTAATCGCGTCTGTTTCGGTCGAGAAAAGAGAACCTGCGTTATAGCAAGACCCATTAGGGTCATCGCTATAACAAAATGCCTTTGACCCACCATCTGGAAATGAGACATTCAGCGGCCTGTCAAAAGCATCATACGTGTTTGTGGTGGTCTCACCGTTGAGATCGGTTGTCGAACCCACGGCCCCATTGCAAGCGTAATACGTCGTACTCACAGTCTGCCCCTTGGCGTTGGTCATGAGCGTGGGAAACGCTGCGGTCGCGCCGCTTGGAACGCAGGCGCTGCTAGCCCAGGAATCTGTAAAACTGTAGGACGTCTGATGACCGCCGGGATCGATTGTAGATAATGCATTTCCCGCGTCATCAAACTGGTTAGTCGTGGTGAGCAGCGCACCATCTGTGTTGCGCCATCTCTCTACGGCAGTCAGATTGCCTCGCGTAAGGAAGCCAGTCCCATACCCCGAATCGTGCTGGATAGCATTACTCGCCTGCATCGGCTGGCCGTTATGGGAATAGTTGTCATATTCATTGACCGTCTCAGCTGCCATGTTCCCGCTGCCATCGTAGACTGTGATCGATGTTGGTTTATCTACTATATTGAGGTCGATGTAGTTCTGGTTACCGGTATGCAGGTAGGTGTAGTCCGTACGCCGGAGTAACGCTCCCGGACCCCCCGTCCCGTAATCGTATTCGCGTGTCTCTGTCGGATTCAAACGCGTGGCCGTTCCAGTGCATGCCCCTCCCGCGTCGACACAGGGGTACTGAAAAGTCTCAAAATCGGTTTGAACTTGTGATGTTTGTCCATTTTCGAGGGTGGTCGTCGTCGAAATGACCCGGACATTCGCCACTGCGTTATTCACGAGATCCGGCTCGCCTGTATACGTCTTACCCACCGTGCGCAGCAAATTGCCGGATGAATCGTAATAGAGAACGCCGGTTTCATAAACACTGGTCGTCGTGTAGTTTGTCGGACCGACATTGATTGAGACCGGGGCGAATTGGTGGACCTGACTGTTACCCATCGGGTCGGTCACTTTGTCAGAAACTATGCTGGGATTATAGGTCCAGGTGTTCACCTGACTCCCAATGGTTTCAACTCGTTTTGTGACCGCTCGGCTTCCCACATAGTTCGGCTGTGTACCATGTTGATAAGGGCTGGCCTGGTAGAAATCAGTGTACGAGTAGGTTATGTAAGCTCCATTGGGCAAATCCAATTCCTGTAGATCTCCGGGAGAGCCCTGCGCATATTTAAAGACATAGGTCTTACCATTGGGGAGAGTGAGCTTCGTTGGTACAGTTATCGCTGTCGGAGAATCTGTGCAATTCGTCGCCGCACCTCCCGCTCCCCCCGCTGTCGCGGCACAGATATCAGTCTGGAAGCTCATCTGCTGGAAATCCACACGGAAGGTTAACGGATTACCCGCATGGTTCTCGATGGTGTATGTCGAATAGGTCGATCCGTCAGGGTTGGTTCCATTGCTGTAGGCCAGAAGGCTTCGATTCAGGGTATCGGCATTTGGCGTAATCAAGTTGCCATTTCGATCCCGGCTGAGGAAGGTCAAGTTGTCAGGTTGCTTAAGAATAAATGAATTGAAATTACTTACATTTTTCTCTTCTCCATTTTTCAGGTAGAGAATGTTTGCTTGCGCGTCGTACACCATGCCGGATCCGTCGAGAGTCGGTCCCTTCGTCGTCTGACCTAAACATGAGTATTGCGACGCGATTTCATATCGAAGCGGCAATGCATGGCGGGTTCCTTGAGGATCGAAGACCGCCCAATTTGTCTCCTGCTGGTATTCTTGGCTTGTGGTCTGACAGGCTATCACGCCACTTTCGGTGAAAGATACACCCCAATTGAGGGGGTCTGAAACTCGCCAGCCTGAAGAAACGTTAGGGTTTAGTTCCGCGACGTACATGCCAGGAGGGTCACATAGCTGCGGATTGGGACACTGATTAGGTTCGTACTGTTTGATCCAAGCAGGGGTGTCATAAACGAATGAGTACTGAAGCTTCTCGCCGCCTCGTTGTGCGATGGTCGCGATGGGAATGGAAATGTGTAAATTGCCATTCTGTAGATTGACCGCGTCAACATCCCCTCCGCTAAAGACACTATTCGGCGGCAGGCCTTTCTCCTCAACGGGAGTTATCTGCGCACCGGCGGATACGCAAGACAATACGATCAGAACAACTTGGGTTGAGCGCAAAACTCCTTGCGCAATCGACCGAAGGGATAACGGGAAGCTACGCATGTATTTCTCCGACACGATCATCGAATTACAAAGTCGAGGTGAGAGAGTGTGGATTCCTCTCGCAGATTGGGTCAGAGTGCCTGAGCAGATAAACCTTTGCTCTGCAGTCTGGACGGTTTGCTGTGGCTCAGCCATGTCTCAAAACCCTATATGGTGGCTTTCTGTATGCAGAGGTAACCGCGTTACGTTGGCACTCTGTTCGATCAATAGACTGGGCAAGGCGGCGGAGGCGGATTCACCGTCAGGATTGTGGTGGCAGAGGCGGACGAGTAGTCAGTCGTGTTCGTGGGCGTGAATGCAACCGAAAGCGTCTGAGTTCCGGGACCGAGTACCGTGCCGAGCGCAGGTGTATAAACAAACGTCCCGGGGACATTGGCCGTTGCATCCAATTGCGTTGCACTTAGCGCTGTCCCATCACTGATTGGTGCGGGCGACGCCCATGTGATCACCGGTGTGACGGTGCCTACGCCAAAACTCTGAGCGCCACCTGTCACGGCACCATAATCCGCTGTCGCCGAAGCACTGGCCGTCAGTGTGCAGGTACCCCCGCCGACATAACTCACGGTATTGCCGGATACCGTGCATACCCCGGGAGTACTCGACGAAACCGTCTCTGAGGGTGACCCGTTGCCCGAATAACCATACGTCACCGTGAAACTGCCGCCATAGGTGGCGCTCGTAGGAATATCTGTAATCGCAATCGTTGGTGAGGCTTGGCTCACCGTGAAACTCTGAGTGCCCCCTGTCGCAGCTGCATAGTTTCCAGACGCTTGTGCACTCGCGTATAGAGAGCAGGTTCCAACACCGACGAAACTGACTGTGTTTCCGGCAGTCGCACAGACACCTGTTGTAGTCGAAGTAACCGACTCGGCCGGGGAACCGCTGCCAGAGTAGCTATAGGTGGCTGTAAAGCTGCCTCCATAGACCGCATTCGACGGAACGTCATTGATGCTGATCGTTGCTGCCTCTGGACTTACTACTTGACTAAGGGAATTGGACGTAACGGCATAGCAGGTTGTGCTTCCGATTTCATTTCCGCCAAATGATACCGTTAAGGAATGAGTTCCGGCTGCAAGGCTGTTGGATGTAAGAGTGGCCGTGCCTGTATTGCTCCAGCTTGAACTGCCGATGACCGATCCGCCGTCATAGAACGTGGCGACTGCATTCGGGGCACAAGAACTCGGCACCACCGACCCTATGAACGTCACATTGTTCCCATAAGTCGATGGTGATCCAGAAGATGAAATACTGATGGTAGGGATGACTGTTGTTCCCCCGCCCCCACCCCCACCGTTGCCATCGGGCTGAGCCTTCTGGGCAGATACTGTTGCTGCGAACGACGTAACCGTCAGCAGAACGAGGCTGTACACTAGGCGCCTCATACCTGCGCGACGCGAAGTCCCGATGTCGTTAAGCCGAAAGACCCCGGAACTCCGATTTTGGGATTCACTTTGAAAATTGGGCACACAATTCCTAGAACTCCACTTACCTGGAGCTTGAGTGAGAGATATGGCCGAAGCCATTGATTCAGTTGTCTACGGGAAGGTGAGACAGGCGAACAAGAACAGCAGTGTGGCTCTATTGTCTGATTCTGTTTTGCGAAGGTAACCAACAAAGGCGTTACGTGTCAAGACCTATTTAGTAAAGGCCTAATGTTACGAAGTCAGAAACGATCAATCTCTTTATTTGTCAGTTTCTCCAGCTGTTCATTGGGTTGTCTCGCACAGGGACGAAATGTGTAAACAGTGTGAAGCTCTGAACCCAAAACGCGTGGATTCTCTCGTTCAGATAGAGAATAAGGGCCGCGTTGAATTGATACACGGATGAACACTGTTTCCGGCAGCACCCCGGCTTTACACGGCCTGAAGCTGGACAATATGGAAACACTATCATGTCCGACCCTCATCGGAGGGAGCGACAGCATGGCGTTTCCGTAACTGGCCGCTTTCCAACACTAGGAGATTAAGGCTGCACGAAGAACAGCCGCCAGCGGCGGCTCGTGCGCTCAAGATTTGCCGCTAAAAACGCCCCAGCGGGGCAGCGGCAAATCAGAACCAATATCGAAGATGAAGTTTGAATATCGAACTCCCTACGCCAGCCTCCGCCAGCGGCTCCGGCTAAAGACGACTTCGGGAGTAGCCGGTCAGCGCGGCTTGTTGCGCTGACCTCTCTTAGCCTGATCGCGTGTCGCGGCTGCCTTCGATGCGTTCACCCTCGCATCGTCCGGTTGCGGCAGCTCCCATCCCGCCATGCCCTGCAACACACGGTCGGCATGTTTGATGGCATTCACGTGCCCATAGTGCTGTTCAATCATATGGACCGAGGTCCCCATCTGCTCAGCCAGGAAGTACACGTCCACCCCTTCCTGCAAGCGAAGCGTGGCGTAGGTGTGCCGAAAACAGTAGGTCGAGCGCGGCACGCCCTGCGTGCCTTCGCGCAGATTTGCCTCGTCCAGAAGATCGGCAATGAGTCTACTGTAGAGAGTCTTCGCGGGCTTGCCCGTGACATTGGTAAAGACTCTGTCGTTGAGTTCCGTGACTTTGGAGATAACGCGGATGCGTTCCAAATAATCACCCACGCTCTTCGGCGCGACCAGTTTGCGCGACTTACCCTTACCCTGCACAAACAACACAACGATCTCTCGGCCTTCGCGGTCGTTTGCAGGCATGATGTCACGCCAGCGTAGGTTCTTCATCTCCGCTGGCCTCATGCCTGTATTGTAGGCAATCAGGATCATGTTGTAGGTAACAGTGCGATACCAGACGCTCGAAGGCTTCTCCGCCTCACCAATCCACTTCCTTCCGACAGTGTGGAGCTTGCGGTACTCCTCCAGCGTGAACTCATCGCGTCGCATGGACTTGAGCTTGGGACGCTCGTCGAAGCGCTGACTGGCAGGAACGTAGTGCTTCTTGATGGCGTAGTTCATCACTGCGCCAAAGATGGACATCTCAAAGCGGATGGTGGAATCACTGATAAAGGGAACCACCCGTTCTTCGGGGGGCTTGACTTCAATCGGCCTCAGCACACGAATACCCAGGGTATGCTGCACCTTGGTGCGGCGCTCCGCTTCATGGTCTGCGAGGGTTTGAGCCATCTCGTCGCTCACCTCCCGAACGCCATTGCGCCGGTTGCGACCCGCACCATTCTCCCGCCGCCAAGCCGGATAGCCACCCCACAACTCATCACCGATAAGGTGAACCTGCGTGGAACCCACATAACGGTCTAGAGAGCCTTCGATCACGGCGCGAACCTTCTTCGGCCGCGCCACACTGATCTCTCCGCGCGTCGCCCGCGCCTCCTGCGTCAGCAAATACTCTCTCGCTATCTCGCGAAAGGGATGGTTGAACACTGGAACGTCATGCTTCAAACGGAAGCGGATGTCGGCATCTTGATCGAAGGCGCGCTCGCGCGCCACTTCGAGGTCGGTCGTCTTGAGCGACATGGTCTTATAGCGGTCGATCTTGGGGATCTTCATCCGGCAATACCACATCCGATGATCCACGTCGCCGCGCCTGAAGAGGACTAGTCCCGGCTTGATTTCCGTCTTGTCGGTGACGAATGCCATCCTCGTCTCCATCGGTGGACTGTGCAGATTCCGTGCAGATTTTCCCTCTAAACTGTTGAATCCTCACAGCTGTGCAGGACACGTATAGAGAATATCGCAACATTATCTTGTTTATTTATTTTTATTTACGATATTCTTATCATCCCCGAAGGGAATCTGCTTTGTTGTTGCCGTTGCTTGTTTTCCTCTGCGACCTTTGCGGAGCTTTTACTTTGCGCCCTCTGCGTGAAAGCTTTTGCTTTTGCTTTTGCCTTTGCTGTTGCTTTGAAACACCCCTGCAACTTTGCTATACTGATCAGGTTGCAACGGCGAGCCAGCCGTCTCATGGCGTTATGGTGTAACTGGTTAACACGTCGCCCTCTCAAGGCGAAGAGTCCGGGTTCGAGCCCCGGTAACGCTACCAAATCCCTTACATTCAAAACTTCTTGTATCTGCGGCTACTATGCCGTTTAGCAACCACGCATCTTGACGCAGGCGATACACTGAATTCAGTCGAGAAACCTACACCGCCTTCTGGACTCTGACTCCTCAGAGAGGGAGATCAGACCTACACAAGTCCACCCCTAACCCCAATCCGCTCCGGATTTTAGATCAAAAAGTACCCAGGGGGAGGGGTGGGGGTCCTGATCATCCTTAGCCCTAGAAGTGTCGCAACGTCTCGCTCGATTGTCCTTGCGGCGGAGCCGCCCCCAAAGGCCCACGCTCCGGCCGCTCCGCGCTCCGCTCCAGCGACCGTGTCACCAGGTCTCGAGACCCCAGCCCCACAGCCAGCGACAGCGTCAGCACAATCCCGCCAAACAGGATTCCGAACGCCAACTCAATGATCGTCCCACCGACCTGCAGATGGTCCAGGGCCATCGCCGCCGTCAACACCAGCACCAGCCACTTCACACCCATCGAAAGGAACCGAGCATACTGCAGCTGGTTGTTCACCGCGCCGATCAGCACCGTCCGCGCTAGGAACCGGGCAATCAGGTTCCCAAACAGCACCAGCAGCACCGCTCCAACCGTCCGCGATACATACGGCAGCAGCGACGCCGATAGCACGCTCCCGCCGGCATACGAGGCGTCGAGCGACATGATCCCGATCACCACGCCCAGCACCACGCAGCTCCAGAACACCACCCGCCCCGCCAGGGCAGTCGGGCTGTGCGACGGCGACCAGTCTGCAATCCCGCTCGTGCTTTTGTACGTCATCCGCTCGTCGAACTTGGCCCAGGTCAGCACGCGCCGCAGCATCCAGCTCAGCAGAACGCCGATAAAGGCCATCACCACAAACGCCAGGATGAACGCCAGCAATCCGGGCAGAATACTGATCAGCAGCGACGTCACCCGCAGCACTGACTGGTGCAGCGCGTCTGACATGTGGTGCCACATCGGCACGTTCGGCGGGTTCAGCGGCTGAGAATACGGGTTCATCTGCAGGGGTACTTGCATGGAGCTCCTCCTTGCTACGGCGTGCGGCTACGGGTTGAAGCGGTCCGGCCACCGCCATCGGGAAACTAGATAAGGCTTCTCCGCCTCGAACGCGGCCGCCACGGACTCGATATGCCGTTCGAACGCCCGAGTCTCCGCCGTCTGCACCAGGTGTGAAGCGACCCACGCCAGATACAGCGGCGTCAGCGCCCCCAGTAGATGGCCGCGGTTCATCGTGCGCAACCGGTACGCCAGCAGGAAGTCGTACACAATCCTCGCCCACAGCGCATCGGCCATCACAAAACTCTCCGCTGGCACAGCGGAAAGCCGCTTCAATCCCAGCAGTGACTGCGGCGGCAACACCAGCGACCATATCTCCGCCAGGTTGCCATACGCCATCCGAAACCCTTCCACCATGGAGCGGATCTCATCCGCCGGCGTCTCCACACCCGCATCGGTAGGCTCGCTCACAGGCCGCATCCGAGCCACGCGCGCTCTCTGCCAGAACGCAGCCTTGGCATCTACGTCGGCAAACAGGGAACCGGTCACCTGTGCCAGTACACTGTTCAGGTCCTGCCCGCTGGGTGGCGGAAGCTCCCGCGTCCCAACGTCGACCTCCGCAATGCTGAACCCCGCCACCGTCGCCTCAGCGACAGCCCACACCAACCCCTCACCATAGTTGGGCCCGCTCAGCCTCTGGGCTGCAGCGCCCAGCCGGGCCCCCATCCGTGCCGAAAAGCAAAGATCAATCGCCAGCGGAAACCTCGGCACCGCACCAAACAACGCACGCGAGATCGGATAAAGAATCGCCGAGTTCACCAGTCCTGCACGCGCCGGCAGCGCATACCGTGGCAACACCAGGTCGCACCGCTCCTGCGTCGCCGACCGGATCATCCTCTGAAGTGCTTCCGGCTCCAGCGACTGCGCCTCTGCACCAAGAAGCAGCACAGTCTCCGCCTTGCACTCCTGCGCCAGTTCATAAGCGTTTAGGTAGTCAGCGGCAGTCAGGGTCCACTCCGTGGCCGCTGTAGCCGCAGGTTTGTACTGAATGATATGGAACGGAGTACTAGGGAGGGTTCCGTCTCCAGCCTCAGGCAGTGCTACGGTCACACTGCTGCCGGCCAGCACCTCATGCAGCCGCCGCAGAAATGGCTCCAGCGCCTCAGGAGCCATCGAGTGCACGCAGAGCAGCACCTCGGTATCTGTACGAGTGGTCTGCTCAATCTCGAAATTTGCGCTCTTCGCCATCGTCTCTCTATATATCCACTGTCGCTACACTTCAAAGACGTTCATGCGCCTATCCGTAGCGCAAGTATCCCTGCCAGCGGCACTCGTACCCATGCAGGCCGGTTATTCAATTCATACGTCAGTTCGTAAAACGCCTTCTCCATCATGTATCCCTGCAGCAATGCATCTGCCTGCGCGCCCTCCGGCAGCAGATCACCTCGAACGGCAACAGCCGTGCGATAACTTTTCAGAAATGCATTCGAAACAGTGTTGATCCAAAGCTGGGCCCACGGCTGTAGGTTACGCTCTCGATCAGGATAGCGCTGGGCATACTGGTCCAACGCAGACCACGCTGCATACGAGAAGCTGCGCAGCATACCAGCCACATCCTTTAGCGGGCTCTGCTTCCTGCGCCGCTCCTCCAGGGGACGCGCCGGTTCGCCTTCGAAGTCAATAAGCATAAAGTCGTTTCTTGTACGCAACACCTGCCCCAGATGATAATCGCCATGAATCCGTATCCGCTTTCCCGATGGCTCTATCTTGCGAAGGCCACCAACATAGGTAAGCAACTCGAGCCGGCGGCTCAGCACCGCGGCCGCATCATCGGCCGCGGGCTCCGACAGGCTGTGCAGGTTGCGCCGCAGTGTTCCTAGCCCAGCAGCAATCTGCCTCTCAGCTCGCTCTGCATCCAATTCAAGATCGTCAGTCGTAATGGGCTCTTCCTTGAACCGCACATCGTCAGTATCACTTGCAAGCGCGAGATGTAGTTCTCCCGTTCGCCGGCCAAGGTGTCCAGCTGCATCAAGATAGAGCGTGTCTCTCTCCCACAGGTCTTTCGGGACCTTCCCCTCAGTGAGGAACGATACAGGGGACCCTGCTTCTTCCGGCGCCGGACACCCGGCAAGCGACTCATAAAAGCGTGCCAGGTCATTCATCGTCCACAGCCAACCGTCCCCTTCATGAGGAACAAGTTCTTGCAGCATCGCAAGCGATGTTGCAGCCTCATCACCACCGCCCTGCGTTTCCAGCCTGATCTCTCCAAGCATCGGTGGAACCGCCTTGAAGTGCGCAACCTCAGTCAGAAATCGTCCAACCTCGATGTCCGGATTAATGCCAGGTTGCAAACGGCGAAATAGCTTGAGGATCATCTTGTCCGCATACAGAATGCTCGTATTGGACTGCTCCGCCGTGCCGACCCTCGACTGCATCGGCGCATCTAGATGAACCGTCTTCAACATCTGCGAGCCATCTCCACGTAGCACAGACGCAGCTTGTCCATGGTCCGCCGGTGACTCTCCAATCTGCTTCAACGGAAGCCCTTGGTTCGATTCGATGAGACTCAGCAGAGCATTGCGAAAGCCTTCATGCTCCTTCGCATCATGCAGTATCGCAGGGCCGTTCGGGGTCATCAGCGTCACGATGACACTCTGCGGATGGGCCTCGGTAATTTCCTCCATATCGCGCCCGAGGCTCATTGCAACAGGCAGCTGATATCTCTCGTTGGAACTATCAACATAGTGCACATCCACGATCAGAACTGAGGCTCCAGCCATTCCAGCGTCCGCTGCGGTGCGCCAATCGGGCCCCGTTTTCTTCGCGCCGTCACTTTGGTCACCTAGGATCGCGGCACTCAGTATTTGAACGCGCTCAACCTGCCTGCTCTTGGAGCCAAACCATCGCTGGTTCGGCAGCCACTTCGGCAATTCAGCCTCGAGCAACGCAGCTCCTTCTGCAGTGGCAAAGTATTCCCAACCCTTGGCAAAAGCTTCGCGTGTGATGCGTGGCATCTCTTCTGAATTCTTTGCTGGTAGACCGCCATCCTCCAGAGAAGTATGCGGCGAGGGCTGAAGTTCAAACCAGAGAAACGAGTACGGCGCCACTGTTAATGGATACGGCGCGGTCGTGATCGTCGGGAACGTGACATAGCCAAGCATCTCGACGGGAACCGCACCCGCATACTCTTTCATATCGAGCGATACGGGCTGCGCGAACCGAGAAAGGTTCGCAACGCACAGAACAGTCTCCGCACTCCCATCTTCACGTTCCAGCTTGCGCAGGTATGCAAGGATCGTCCTGTTCTCCGGGTTGAGAAACTCAAGTGTCCCTCGCCCGAACACCTGGAACAATTTGCGGAGCGCAATCATATTGCGGGTCCAGTGCAGCAAAGAGGACTGATCGCTCAACTGCGCTTCCACATTCACAACCTGATATCCGTAGATAGGGTCCATGATCACAGGGAAATACAACCTCGCCGGATCGCAACGGGAGAACCCGGCGTTACGGTCGGAGTTCCACTGCATCGGCGTGCGGACACCATTCCGGTCGCCGAGATAAATGTTGTCGCCCATCCCAATCTCGTCGCCGTAGTACATAATCGGTGTCCCAGGAAAGGAAAGCAGCAGTGAATTTAAAAGCTCAATCCGCCGGCGATTGTTATCCACCAGCGGCGCCAGTCGGCGTCGGATGCCCACATTGATACGCATGCGCGGGTCGGAAGAGTAGGCCAGGTACATATAGTCGCGCTCGTCGTCCGTAACCATCTCGAGCGTAAGTTCATCATGATTGCGCAGGAACAGGCCCCACTGACAGCTATCGGGAATGGCTGGCGTTTGCGCCATGATGTCCGTGATAGGCAACCGGTCTTCTTGACGCAGAGCCATATAGATGCGCGGCATAAGGGGGAAGTGGAAGGCCATATGGCACTCATCGCCATCTCCGAAGTACGGTCTCACATCTGCCGGCCACTGGTTCGCCTCCGCCAACACAAGCCGGTTTGCATAGTCCGCATCGATGGCCGCGCGGATCTTTTTGATCGCGGAGTGTGTCTCGGGCAGATTCTCGCAGCTGGTATTGTCGCGCTCCACAAGGTACGGAATCGCGTCCATCCTCAACGCATCAACGCCCATGTCCAACCAGAACCGCATTGCGTTCAGCACTTCCTCGATGACTCTGGGATTATCGAAGTTCAGGTCAGGCTGATGAGAGAAGAACCGGTGCCAGTAGTAGGCCTGGGCGGCTTCATCCCACGTCCAGTTGCTCTTCTCGGTGTCCGTAAAAATGATGCGTGCGTCTTTATAAAGCTGGTCCGTGTTGGACCAGACATACATCTCGCGTTCAGGCGAACCAGGAGCCGACTGCCGTGCAGCTTTGAACCAGGGGTGCTGATCGCTGGTGTGGTTGATCACCAGCTCAATCATCACCTGCATATTGCGTCTGTGGGCTTCGTCGAGGAACTGTTTGAAGTCCCCGAGCGTTCCGTACGCAGGGTTAACGTCGACATAGTTCGCGATGTCGTATCCATCATCACGAAGTGGGGAAGGGAAGAAGGGCAGCAGCCACAGGCATGTCACCCCCAGGTCTTGAAGGTAATCCAGCTTCGAGATAAGCCCTTGGAAATCCCCGATCCCATCATTGTTCGAGTCGGCAAATGCCCGCACATGCAACTCATAAATGATCGCATCTTTATACCAAAGGGGGTCGCCTGCGCTGGCAAGCTTCTTCACGTTCTGCGCCTCGCTCGTCCGAATCAAAGTTCTTTCTTATTAGATATAGATGCAGATTCTGCAGATGGAGTCGTCTGCTGACGAAACGTAGAATGGGTCGAGTGCTTTTGTACGTTCTCTACAGCTCTAAGCCTCATCTGCAAAGCAAAAAGCCTAGAGATGCCCATACTTGGCAAGAGCGCTCAACAGCGGCAGTCCCCCTAATATCTCATTGCGTGCATTCGTGTCGGATTGTGCCCATGCCGCAGCCTTTGAAGCGACCTCATCTAGTAGAGACGTAGGAATCACAATGACACCATCACTGTCGCTGACGATTGCATCCCCCGGTTCGATACTCAACCACTCCGTCAAGGCCCCGCGCACGCGTACTGGAGCCTGTGAAGACGTTACACGCCATCGCCCAATGCCTTGTGCGGGTGTCCTATAACGCGAAACGACGGGCATTGCGAGGTTCTCAAGATAGCTAACGTCCCTCACACCCCCGTCGACGACCGCTCCCACACAACCCCGGGCGAACATCGAACTCGCCAGCAAATCCCCAAAGCAGCATACGCCCTCTGCATCCCCACTTGCCCACACTGCCACCACGCCCGCTGGCATATTGTCGATTGCCGCAAGCTTAGCCCTGTCCCCTCCCGTATACAGGGCTGGTTCACCACTGATTGTGTATGCAGGCCCAGCGAAGCTGCGGGCTTTCCCAACAGTGGACAGCCTGTTATCAAGGATTGGAGGGGTATGGCCGAGCGCATCGAATACGTCTGCGATCACAGTCGTTCCGATAGACGCAACAACACTATATGTCTCGTTCATCGCGATATTGACTCCGTCACGCGGGTTTAGTTGGCAGATAACGAGTCACGCAAAGAAGGTCCTCTTCCCAAGAAATCGTGACCCGGCACGGTTCGAATACATCCGTACGCGAGGTATGGTTTTCATGGAGATCAATCTGCAGGAGCCGTGAGGCTGCCCCATGATCACTGATTGTGCAGATCCAGTAATCTCCTTCATTCTCCCACGCCACGTCAAACTCGCGACCATCGTGATGTCGCTGTTCTATTCCAGAACCATCGCGCAAGTTGCATGCGATTCGTCCAGAAACGGCTGGGTCTGACATCCGTTGTTCGACGATACCCTTGAGTTCTTCACCGGTCATTTAGCGCCCCCTTGAAGGCGTCTTAGCGTACCAGATTTATATGGAAATACAACAGACAGAATTCTTAGAATCCTGAAGCAACGACCGCAGAATGTATCCACACTCTCAGCGGCTCAGGAAAAATCCCGGTCGCAACCACACCTGCAGCCAGAGCCACGACCACTGCGGTCGTGAACCATGAAACCTGAAATGACGAAGACGGCTCTTCGGGGGCGATAACGTAAACGTGCTTCAAAACCTTTAAGTAGTAGTAAAGAGATATAGTGCTCGTGCCTATGGCGAGTATCACCAGCCACAATAGTGCGGAATAGCCTTGTGGCGCTCGCATCGCTGTCATAAACACATAAAACTTAGCAAAAAATCCGGCCAGTGGCGGAATGCCCGCCTGCGATAGTAGAAAAATAAATAAACAGCCCGCTAACATGGGCGCTCGACGCGACAAGCCATCAAGGCTTGTAAATCTGTCATCGCCATAGTTTCTCTCAACAGCATCAATAACCGCGAATGTACCCAGCGTTGACAGGCTGTAGGTCAGCACATAATAGAGTAGCGCCTCCAGGCTGTCTTGCGTATGCGCAACGACAGCGATCAGCATGTAGCCCGCATGCGCTATCGCAGAGTAAGCAAGCAGGCGGCGAGCCCCCTTCTGGGCCACGGCTCCAAAGTTACCAACTAACATCGAAAGCACGGCAAGTATCGCTGCAACAGGGGCCCACCCAGCATGAAACTGCATCCAGGCTGCGCTTCCTGCAACCGAAGGAAAACAGGTGGTTAGAAGAATAAAGAGTATGAAAAAGCTGGCAACCTTCGAACTGGAGGCCACAAATCCGGCTACAGGGCTGGGGGCTCCTTCGTACACGTCAGGTGCCCAGAAGTGAAGAGGTGCCACGGCCACTTTAAAGCCAAGGCCGATCATTGTGGTGATAATGGCCACCGCGGTGATCGGTGATAATCCAACCCGTGCGATCGCGCCGCTAACTTCTGTATAGGATGTCGAAGCCGAGACCCCGTACAGGTATGTGAAGCCAAAAAGAAGCATGGCCGCCGACATTCCACCGAACAGAAAGTATTTGAGAGCAGCTTCCGATCCCGACTTCTTCCTCTTATCAAAGGCAGTCAGTGTATACAGAGATAGGCTCAGTAATTCAAGAGATACGAACGTCACGAGAAGATCTCTCGAACTGATGAGAAACATCATTCCGACCGCCGCAAGCAGTAGCAGCAGAACGTACTCTCCTACGTGCTCAGTGAAGATCGACGTCGTCGAAAGAAGTAGTGTAATGATCGCCAGTGCGAGCACCGCCTCTTGCAGGCAGGCTGTGAGCGGGTTCATAGCGAACATCCCATGCGCCAGATCTGCTGTTTGACGATCCAGTACAATTATCAAAACGGAACCAAGGCAGCCTGCCGAGGCTAGCATAGAAGCAATCTTGAACCTGAATGGAAGCGGCTTTTGTCTCAGCACTAAGTCAATTGCTAACATCAGAAAAGACGTGAGCACAACAACGACTTCAGGCAGGGCAAATCGAAGGAACTGGAGATAGGGAACTGATGTCATCGCCAGCCCCCTTGGTGTAGGCCCGCAAAAAGCGGGGAGTTGATCGAAGCTGAGATGTAGCGCAACAGCATCTTCGGGAAAAGTCCGATGGCGAGGCTGGCTGTTATCAGAATCACTGTCCCGATCCGCTCTGGTGTGCTGATCGGAGGAAGCGGTTGTTCCATGGTCTGTACTTCGTTATCGGAAAAGAACGCTTTCTGCATTGCGCACCATACATAGACAACCCCAAGAACGATGCCAACGCCCACGCAGCTAGCCATAAGTGGAGATTCTTTCCATGTGCCGATAAGAATCATCAATTCCGCAATAAATCCACTGAACCCAGGCATTCCCATGCTGGCCATGCCCGCAAGCACGAACGTGACGGTCGCGAAGGGCAGGACGCGATTGAGATGCATCTGCCCCAATTGTGATAACTCGCGTGTATGCGTACGGTCATAGAGCATCCGTCCAACTACGGCAAAGAGGAGGCCTGCGAGAACGCCGTGTGAGAGCATCTGAATAACCGCTCCAGACAGGCCGATTTGATTCAATGTCATCAGCCCCAGCAGGATGAAACCCATGTGGCTGATGCTTGAGTAACCGATGACAAACTTGAAGTCATTCTGCACCATCGCGACAAGGGCGCCATAAAGAATGCTGATGATTGCCAGTACCGCGAAAACAGTTCTCCACGAATCGAAGCCTAGGAAATGAAATCCCCAAGGCCCTAGCCCTAGCGGGAAGAGCGTCATAGCCACTCGCAGACATCCATAGGCGCCGAGTTTCATGACAACTCCTGCCAGCAACATGGAGGCAGCAGTGGGCGCTGCAACATGTCCCGTAGGTGCCCAGCTATGGAATGGCCACATACCCGCTAGGATCGCGAATCCCGTGAATACAAGCGGAAAAGCCCACATCTGAAAGTGCAAAGGGAATGGATACGCTGCCAGGGTGCCAAGGTTCATCCCTTTTCCCCCGGCGACCACATAAGCTGCGATTAACCCAGTCAAAACCATGGCGCTACCGACAAAAGAGTAGATGGCAAGTTTCATCGCCCCGTATTCACGACGTGTCGATCCCCAGATCGCGATAAGGAAATACTTGGGCACAATTACGATTTCATAAAAAACAAATAACAGCAGAAGATCGTAGCTCAGAAAGACGCCATATACGGAGCCGATCAGCAGAAGATAAAAAGCAAAAAACTCCCCTTCGCGATAGCTGATATTCCATGAAAATAAAACTCCAGTAATAGCAACGATGCCAGTAAGGAGTGCCAGGCATAAAGTCATACCATCCGCCGCTAGGTGGTACGAAATACCTAGAGAAGGCATCCACGGTACAAGTGTTACAGTCGTCATCGCGCCGGTTCCGCCTCGTATAAAAGCCACGGATGACAGGACGAAAGCAGCGATCACTGTCACTAGGGCGATCGCGCGGACGAGTGATAGATGATTCTTTGGAACAGCTAATGTCGCCAAAGCACCAAGAAACGAAATGTAGATAGTCCAGGCGAGCATAATTATTTAGAAGATTTCATCGACTCAATCAGAGATGGATTTTATGTACCAGATCGACTACCGTTGTGTTAATGGACCCTAGGATTAGTTGTGGATAAAGACCAATGACAAACATCAAAGCAATTGCAGGAGCAAACATGAGTTGCTCTTTCAGCGTCAGGTCGGCGAAAGAGTCCCAGCGTTCGTTAAGCGGTCCTGTAAAGACGCGTTGAATAGTGTTGAGAATAAAAAGCGCTGTAAGCAGCAGGCCTATCACGCAAAGAGAGGCGCTCCACGTCACAAGCGGAAAACAGCCTTTGAAGATTAGAAACTCGCCGATGAAGCCGTTCAATCCTGGGAGCCCCAGTGACGAAAAAAGTGCTATTCCCATCAGGCCTGTCATTACGGGGGCAACTTTACGGAGTCCTCCAAAATCATTTAGACCTCGCATGCCGCCACTTCTTGCCTCCAGTAAAGCCACAAACCAGAAAATGGTCGCAGCCGTCAGGCCATGATTGAACATCTGTAGAAAAGTTCCATCCATTGCTGAATATCGTTGTATGAGCAGGCTCGGATCGGATGCAATATTGCGTGCCATCGCAAACACGCCCAGCAGACAGTAACCAAGATGGTTGACGGATGAATAGGCAAAAACGCGTTTGAGGTCTGATTGAGCGAGTGCGGAATAAGAAGAGAAAACTATAGTCGCCACCGTAAGCCATAGCAAAGGTGTAAGAAACTTCTGCATCTGGGGAGCAAAGATGGGTAAGAGAACTCTCAATAGCCCATAGAGACCCATCTTCGACATGGCGCCGGTTAGTAAGATTGTCGCTCCCGTGGGGGCTTCCGAATATGCGGCTGGCAACCAGGTATGAAAGGGAATTATGGGTATTTTAACAGCGAATCCAAGAAAGACCCCGACAAACAAAATCATTGGTGCACGCTGCAATAGAAGGCACGGCCAACCTCCTGCACTCAACGTTTGCAGCAATGCTCCCTGCTGCGAGATTCTTGCCAGTTCAAGGAAGTCGAAGGTGCCAGTCGCGAGATATAAGGCGATGAAAGACAGCAACATCGCTATGCTGCCCGCCACGGTGTAAATGATGAATATCGTAGCAGCGGCGCTTCTTCTAGGACCACCCCATATCTTAATCAAGAAGAATGCTGGGATGAGACTAAGTTCCCAATATGTAAACCAGTGCACGAAATTCAAGGCAGTAAAGGCGCCGAATAAACATGCTTCTAGAAAGAAAATTAAGGAGTAATAGAGTGACACACTGGACTCAATTGCCGAAGATGCAAGAATGGAGATGAGCGTGACAATCGCGGAAAGTACTAGCATGAGAATGCCAAGCCCATCGCAGCCAAGATGGTATTGAACATTGAGCCCCGGAATCCAGGACCGTTTTTCTTCGAACTGCATGCCGGCAATGCGAACGTCGAAACTATGCCATAGAAGCAACGTCATCAGTAGAATGACGAGGGAGCACGCTATTGCAAGGACGCGCGTCATCTTCCTGTTCCGTCTTTTTGTAACAAGAAGGAGAACGCCACAGCATCCCGGCACTGCGGTCAATGTGCTCAACCATGGGAAGGAATTCATAATCTCGGACTCCCCATGAGTAGAATCGCTCCAACAGCCAGTACGACTGCTAGAAACCTCAGATACGTCTGAGCACGTCCTGACTGTAAGTGGGAGAGCGTTCTAGCCCCAAGTGAAACCCCTTTACAGCCAGCGTTAAAGCCGCCGTTGATGATGTGTGTCTCAACATAGCTGTCGATGCGGCCAAGCGTGACTGTGGCAGAAGAAATAGAACGGACTACGCCACCCCAAACCCACTGATCGAGCCAGAGGCTGGCTCGTGTTAGAGCATAGGTAGGACGAACGACTGTAGCTTGATAGAATTCATTAACGAACAGAGCTTCGGTGAGAAAAGAGAATACTCTTGGCGCTGCTTTCTCAAGCGGATCAAGGGCAGCTGGGTCCACGATGGGGTATTTGCCGTACACAAACCAACCTAAAGCGAGCCCCGAAATAACAACGAGCGAGGATACGACCATGAGCGGTAACGTATCGGTCAATGCGCCATAATGTACGTGAACTGGCTTCCCATCTAGAAAAGCTTGAAACCAGGGCCATAGGGGGGTTCCGGCAAATCCTAGGAATGTCGCAAAGCAAGCTAGGACGACCAGAGGTCCAGTCATTACCGCTGGGCTCTCGTGTGGAGTATTTACATGATGAGAGCCATGTATAGCATGAGACGAATCGGCAATGGCTGTTTGACGTGATGCTCCAGCGTATACATAGTACATTTGACGGATCATATAGAAGGCTGTGAGCAGTGCGGCGGCAACTCCCATATAAAAAGGAATTCTAGTAACACTCCAAATAGAAGCGGCATGCAAGATCTCGTCCTTGCTCCAAAACCCAGCGAACAAAGGAAATCCACAAAGCGCTAGCATTCCGCACGAATATGTCACAAAGGTGACAGGCATAGCGCCGCGCAGTCCTCCCATACGACGAATGTCTTGCTCTCCACCATAGCCATGGATCACAGAGCCAGCGCCCAGGAAAAGTAATGCTTTGAAAAACGCATGCGTGATGAGATGAAACATGCCGACGGCTACCCCGCCGACGCCCAACCCCATCATCATGTAACCCAACTGGGACATCGTCGAGTACGCTAGAATTCTCTTAATATCCCATTGCGCAACCGCGACGATTGCTCCAAACAATGCGGTCACAGCACCGACCCAGGTCACTAATTGCAACGCCGCAGTGGAGCTCAGCGGCGTCATCGTTGCCGATGGAGCACTCATCAATGGGTAGATCCGTGCAATTAGAAATACACCTGCCGCGACCATCGTAGCGGCATGGATCAGGGCGCTGACCGGTGTCGGACCTTCCATCGCATCGGGTAGCCAAACGTGGAGTGGCACCTGTCCAGACTTGCCCGCCGCGCCGCAGAAGATAAGAATGCCAATCGCAGAGGAGACTGACGTGCCTAACAATGTAAGGTGTGCAGTCAATGCGCTCAGAGCAGAATGCTCAAGACAACCCGCACCACCGTCATAAAACAACAGTGTCCCCGTCTTTCCATAGAGCCACATCATTCCAAGGAAGAAGCCGAGGTCTCCAATTCGGGTTACAATAAATGCCTTTTTCGCAGCTGCGGCGGCTTTTGGGTTCGCAAACCAGAAACCAATTAGGAGATAGGATGTGAGACCGACGATTTCCCAGCACATAAATAGCGTGAGTAGGCTGTTAGAAAGGGCCACACCAAGCATTGCCCCTGCAAAGAGCGAAAGGAAGCCAAAAAAGCGCGTGAAATTTGGATCCTCAGCCATGTAGCCAATGCTATAGATAAAAATGAGAAGACCCACAAAGGTCACCATCACCAGCATAACGGCCGTCAAGGGATCAAATATCCAACCGATCCTCACCCACTCAGTGCCAAACTGAAACCAGTTGAAATTGAAGACTTGTTGCCCCCCTCCATACGGGAGGGCCGAAAGTACATGCAGAAACGCGATAAAGGCCATCACCAGCGAGATGCTCATAGCGCCGATCGCTAACCCAGCGGCAAAACGGCGATATTGCTGTTTTGTAACAGCAATCAAGCCCCCGGCCAGTAGAGGTAGTGCCGCGATGATCCATAGATAGCTTATAAGCCAACGCATAGTTCTTTGGGAGTCAGCCTTTCATTGAATCGATACAGTCTAGATCGGTCGTTTTGGTGTGGCGATAGACGGCCAGGATAATGCTTAGTCCAACTGCAGCTTCCGCGGCTGCTACACCGATGGAAAAAATCGCAAACAATACCCCCGTCAAGGCAGAGTGTTCCGTTCCATAGCGCCAGAACGCAATTAGATTGAGGTTCGCTGCATTCATCATTAGTTCAATGCCGATCAACACCAAAATGGCGTTGCGCCGAGTAAGAGCACCAGCCAGACCCACGGCGAAGATGAAGGCTGAAAGAAGTAGGCATGCGCTCAGTAGGTTCATGGCTTCTCCGTGCTTTCAGGCAACGCCACGATAACGGCACCAATCAGCGCCGCAGTGAGCAAAACACCAACTACCTCCAGCGGCACAGATAATTCGTGCAGCAGCACCACACCTATTTGATTGACAGATGTCAGCGGAACGTCATTGGAGGTCTGGGGCGTCAAGTGCGACTGGATGACTGCATAAGCCAGAACACCAAAGACTACCGCTGCGATCGCGACACCCGTCGGCAACACGAATCGTCTTGCAGGCCTCACATCAGGGACCTTATGTTGTATGCCACCTTGGGTCATCATCAGCGCAAAGACAGCCAGGATTGCAACCGCACCGACGTACACAAGAACCTGTGTGAACCCCACAAATTGCGCTCCAAGAGCGATATACAGTCCTGCTATTCCAACAAGGCCAATGGCAAGCGAGAGGATGCAATGTATGGAGTTACGCAGCGTCATCGCTGCAACCGTACCCATCGCGGTAAAGATCGCGGACAGGATGAAGATCGTTTTCATAGCAGTCCTTTCGGCAGCTTATTCGGAGAAACGATATGTTCTTACTTGCAGCACCTGTCCCTGTTGGGCCCCACGGGTAAACAAAGCGAAGGGGATCAGCAGAAACAGACTGCAGATCAACCATCGCACGATCCCTGCCGGCAGAAAATGCCAAATCCCTGCATCTAACAGGTTCAGCAGCGTCATGGGCAACATTAGCTTCCAGGCAAGGCCCATCAGTTGATCCATCCGAAGCCGCGGAAACGTTCCACGTATCCAGATGAAAAATGCGATAAGTACGAGAAGCTTCCCAAAGAACCAAATCCACGATGGGATGAAGCCCAGGAAAGAGAGCGGAGCAGACCATCCTCCGAGGAACAACGTAATCGCAAGCCCGCTTGTTGCGAACATCCCGAGATACTCGCCCAGAAAAAACAGCGCAAACTTAAAGCCAGAGTATTCGATGTAATACCCGGCAATAATCTCGGATTCACCCTCAGGAAGATCAAACGGTGAGCGATTGGCCTCCGCCGTCGCGGCGATCATGAACAAGACGAATCCCGCGAAACCCCAGGGCGTAAACACATACCAATGGGGCCAGATCCACGTGTAGCCCGCCTGCATCTGCACAATCGATACCGTTGAAAGTGAGCCAGCGGCCATGATTACAACCACAGATGCGAGCACAAGCGGCACCTCGTAACTGATCATCTGGGCCACCGCGCGCATCGCGCCAAGCAGCGAGTACTTGCTGTGGCTCGACCAGCCGGCCATGAACACCGCCAACTCGACCATCGACCCCACTGCAAAGAAGAACAGCAAGCCCGAGTCAAGGTTGGCAATCACCATGTTGCGGCCGATAGGCATCACTGCATAGGCAATGAACGCGGCCAGCACCAGTACGATCGGCGCAAGAAAGTGCACGATCTTGTCGGCTTCGTGCGGAACAACATCCTCTTTGGTGAGCGACTTGATGCCGTCGGCCATTGGTTGCAGGAAGCCGAACGGTCCCACTCTGTTTGGGCCGTAACGGTTCTGGATTCTTCCCAGGCCTTTGCGTTCGAGCACTGTGGTGATTGCGAACAGCAGAGGAAACACCAGCAGTACCGGAACCACGGATAGCACAGCCGATGTCAGCGGCTGCCATGCTCCTGGCACGTAGCTAAGAAGCCAATGCTTGGTAGTTACAAAGATCTGATCGACGGCCGCAGGACTCATCTACGATTGCGCCCCCTCTGCGGCTGATGCAGCTGGGTTGACGGGCGCAGGTGCAGGCTTCGGTGCTGCTTTAGCTCTAGCGGCTGCAAGTGCTTCGTCTACCCCACTTGCCTCTGTCGGATGAATCTCGTGATAATACTCGTTGGACTTCGCCAGCTTATCGCGTGTCAGCAGCAGGTCATCAAACCGGTTCGTAGCGCTGAGGTTGTAATCCACGTCCATTTTGATAGCGTCGAAGGGGCACACCTCCACGCATATCTGGCAGCTCATGCAAACCGAGATATCGATATCGAACCGAGCCGGATAGAACTGCATCTTGCCGACCGCATCCGGTTTCTTGTCGCCGCTCTTATCGATGTAGATGCACTTGGGCGGGCACTCTTTCTCGCATATCTGGCAGGCAACACAGCGCAGGCCCTGGTCCCAGTTGGTCCCGTCATACACCAGGAACGGAAAGCTCCTCGAGGCCTCTATTCTGGGGGCTTGTTCTTCTGGGTACTGAACGGTTATCAGTCGCTCTTCGCTGACATAGCTGCCAAGGAAGTTGCGAGCTGTCTCCACCAGTCCCCTCAGAACACCCACACCCAGCATCGGTTCAGAACCTCAGGCCTTCTAGATTTTGTGTGCAACCACTCTAACTCACTTGACCGTATTAAAACGCCTAACGATCCACTTCTCCCATCACAATATCGACGCTGCCAAGAATGATGACGACATCTGCGATGTTCCTGCCCAGGCATAGGTCTTCCAGGATCGTCAGGTTGATCAGGCTCGGCGGCCGTACTCTGTAGCGATAAGGATTCGCGGAACCGTCACTGATCAAATAGAAGCCCAACTCGCCCTTTGGTGCTTCAATGCGCCCGTACGCCTCACCGGGCTTTGGACGAAAGTTCCTCAGCTTGGTCTTCGGATCTTGAATCGGCCCTTCCGGAAGATCCTTCAGCGCCTGCTGAAGAATGGCCAGCGACTCGCGCATCTCCAACAGTCGCACCATGCAGCGATCGTAGACATCGCCGTGGTCTCCGATCGGGACCCGAAACTTGAACCTGCCATAAATGCCATAGTTATCAACCTTGCGAAGATCGTAGTTCACACCGGAGGCCCGCAGCATCGGCCCAGTTACTCCCGCCGCGATCGCGAGCTCCTGCGACAATACGCCTACGCCCTGCGTACGTGCCATCAGGATCTCATTGCTCGTCAGCAGCTTCTCAAACTCATCCAGAAACTTCGGATACGCATCCACCACCTGTTGCGCCTGTGGCAACCAGCCCTTTGGCAGATCGACACGGCACCCGCCAAAGCGCATGTAATTGCACATCATGCGCGCCCCGCTCAACGCCTCGAACAAGTCAAGAATCTTCTCGCGCTCACGGAACGCATACATCAGCGGAGTGCCGCTCGCACCCATATCCTGCATCAGAAAGCCAACCAGCGAAGTATGGTTCTGCAACCGAGTTAGCTCTGCTGTAATCACGCGCAGATACTCAGCCCGTTCCGGCACCTGGATGCCAACCAGTTGCTCCACAGCCAGCGCATAGGCCCAGTTATTGGTCATCGAGCAGAAGTAATCCAGCCGGTCCGTGTAGGGCATCGACGCAATATAACTCTGGTCTTCGGCAAGTTTCTCGTGGTTGCGGTGCAGATAGCCGAAGATCGGCTTCAACCTCACCACGTCTTCGCCGTCCAGCGCCACATCCATCCTGAAGACGCCATGCGTCGAAGGATGCTGCGGCCCCATCGACACCTCGAGCAACTGCGTCCCATCCTCGGCATAGTTGGGCTTCGGCGTTAGCTGCACGGCGGGTGAAAGTGTCGCGCTCATTCCTGCACCGCCCCGGTTCGTACCTGGCCGCTGTAATGCTCTTGCATCTTCTTCAGCACATCATCATGCGCCGTCGGCTCGTACTCATAATCATCCGGCTCAACATAATCGCGCCGCATGGGAAAGTCCGTAAACTCTTCCCACATCAAAAGCCGTCTCAGGTCTGGATGCCCATCAAAGATCACACCATACAGATCGAACACCTCGCGCTCCTGGAACTCAGCGCTCCGCCAAACCGGCGTCAGCGAGGGCACGTGCACCTTCTCCACGCGATCTCCGGTGCGCATCCTCAGCACCAGCGGGCCCTTAGGGTTCTTCATCGAGTACAGGTGATACACCACTTCGAGATACGCATCCGTCATTCTCTTCTGCGTCTCTTCCACCTCTTGCTCGACTCCCTCGACGAGCTTCTTCACCTTGACCTTCTCTGTCACCTCGCGTGCAGGCCAGTCAACGCCCGTCACATTGGAGCAGTAGTCAAACCCCTCTGCATCACGCAGCAGAGTCGCCACAGCCACAGCATCCGCAGGCGTCACCAGCAGCGAGTGCTGTGCACACGCGCTCGGGTTCATCACCATCTCCACCACGCACCCCGGCAACGCAGCCTCGAGGCTTGCCTTCAATGTCTCCATGTCGGCCAAAGCTAAGCTCATTTCTCCCCCGCCGGTGTAATCGTCGTCACCAGCGGTGCCTGCCACACCGTAGGGTTGCTGCTCGGCTCCAGGTCATGCCCGCCAAACTCAGGAACAGGGAAGTCACAGCTCTCATCCACCTTCATGAAATCCGGACGCGCATCGCCCGTTAGAGGTTGGCCATCGATCTTCCGCTGCAGTGCCATAAAGCCTTCAATCAGCGCCTCCGGCCGCGGCGGGCATCCCGGAATATAAATATCGACCGGGATATACCGGTCGATCCCCTTCAGCACGTTGTACCCCTGCTTGAACGGCCCGCCCGAGATCGCACAGGCCCCCATTGAGATCACATACTTTGGCTCCGGCATCTGGTTGTAGAGCCGCACCACCTGCGGCGCCATCTTCTTCGTAATCGTCCCCGCTACGATCATCAGGTCAGCCTGTCGCGGCGAAGGCCGAAACACCTCAGCGCCAAACCGTGCCAGGTCATAGCGTGCCATCGTCGTTGCAATCATCTCGATCGCACAGCATGCCAGGCCAAAGTTCAACGGCCACAGTGAGTTCTTGCGTCCCCAGTTATAGAGTTCCTGCAGGCTCGTCGCTACAATCCCTTGTTTGCGTAGCTCCTGCTTCAGTGCTTCATCCATCATCCGCACAACCCTTCAGGGAATCGATCGGTTCAACCGTTTATGTCCAGGTCAACACCTTCTTCTGATACGCCCAGACCAACCCTTCCACTAACAACAGCAGGAACACCAGCATCGCCAGGCATTCGCCGTAGCCAAACCTACTGAAGGCGACGGCAAACGGCAGCAGGAACACCGCCTCCACATCGAAGACCAGAAACACGATCGCGTAGATGTAGTAACCCGGTTTGAAGTGGACGATGAAATCGTCCTTCGTCTCCAGTCCGCACTCATAAATCGCGTTCTTGTCCTTGCCCGGCTTCTGGGGAGAAAACGCTTTAGCCCACAACCGCGCAAGCACCAGCGGCGCCAACGCAAATCCCGTGGCCCCCACCAGCAATACAGCTATAGACAGATAAGAAGTGCTCTCCATACCGTGCCAAACACCGTAACAGATTCTTCACACGCAGGTGAAGGCGCACACGCAAACCGTTGTATAGACAGGCACACGAGGCCACACGTCGGAACGTTTCAGGCGAGTATCTCGCTACCTTTTGCCACCTCTCTCACCGCGATGCTATCCTTCGCCACTGTCCGGCATTCCCCTCTCGGAGCCAACTTACTAATGCAGACAAGCTACAACGGAATCCCTGTCCCCACCGGCGGCCAGCCCATCCAGTACGCCAACGGTGCCTTCCAGGTCCCCAACAACCCCATCATCCCCTTCATCGAAGGCGACGGCACCGGCCGCGACATCTGGAAGGCCTCGCAGCGTGTCTTCGACGCAGCCGTAGCCAAGGCCTATGGTGGCAAACGCTCCGTCAAGTGGTATGAGGTCCTCGCCGGCGAAAAGGCGTATCGCCAGACCCAGAACTGGCTCCCCGACGACACCGTCAAAGCCACCGTCGACTTCCGCGTCTCCATCAAAGGCCCGCTCACAACGCCCGTTGGCGGCGGCATCCGCTCGCTCAACGTCGCCCTCCGCCAGCTCATGGACCTCTACCAGTGCGTCCGCCCGGTCAAGTACTACAGCGGCGTCCCCAGCCCCGTAAAGCACCCAGAACTCGTCGATATCGTTATCTTCCGCGAGAACACCGAAGACATCTACGCCGGCATCGAGTTCCGCGAAGGCACACCCGAAGCCGAAAAGTTCATCTATTTCATCAACAACGAGATGCTCCAGGGCACCAAGAAGAAGGTTCGTCTCGACTCCGGCGTCGGTGTTAAACCCATCTCCATCACCGGCTCCAAACGCCTCGTCCGCGCGGCCATCAAATACGCCATCGACAACAACCGCAAGACCGTCACCCTCGTCCACAAGGGCAACATCCAGAAGTTCACCGAAGGCGCCTTCCGCGAGTGGGGCTACGAGGTCGCCACCAAGGAGTTCCGGGACCAGACCATCACCGAGCGCGAGAGCTGGATACTCGGCAACCTCGAGCAAACCCCCGGCCTCACTCCTGAAGAGAACGCCGCCCTCATCGAGCCGGGCATCGAATTTGCCCCCAAAGAGTTCGGCGACTCCATCGTCGCGGAAGTCAAAGACGTCATCGCGAAGATCGGCCACTCCCATGGCAACGGCGCCTGGAAGTCGAAGATCCTCATCAACGACCGCATCGCCGACTCCATCTTCCAGCAGATCATCATCCGCCCCAGCGACTACTCCATCCTCGCCACCACCAACCTCAACGGCGACTACATCTCCGACGCCGCCGCCGCGCAAGTCGGAGGCCTCGGCATCGCCCCCGGCGGCAACATCGGCGACGGCTACGCAGTCTTCGAAGCCACCCACGGCACCGCTCCCAAGTACGCCGACAAGGACGTCATCAACCCCGGCTCCGTCATCCTCTCCGGCGTCATGCTCTTCGACTTCCTCGGCTGGCACGAGGCTGCCCGCCTCATCGAGTCCTCCATGGAGAAGACCATCCAGCAGAAGTTCGTCACCTACGACTTCGAGCGCCAGATGCAGGGTGCCACCAAAGCCAAAACCAGTGAGTTTGCCACCCGCATGATCGAGAACATGTAGCCAACTTTCACAATGTTTGTCATTTCGACCGGAGCATCTCGGCTTTATCGCGATGCTGAGCGGAGAAACCCCTGTATTTACCGCAGCAAGAGCCGAAGACGCGAGCGTAGCACCTGTAAATCCGCCTCTCGGAGTGGTACTCTGGCTGCCAGTCGATTTCTCCCGCTTCGCCCTCTGGCGAAGCTCGCAACCGGTTCGCGCAGCAGCAGATTGAGGATGAACGCATGACAATGGTCAAGACACATCGCCGCTACCAGGAGGTCGCGGCACGCATCTCCCGTTACATCGCCGAGAAGGGCCTTGAGCCTGGCGCTCGGCTCCCCGGAGAGATCGACCTGGCCAAGGTCTGCGGTGTCAGCCGTCCCACCATTCGCGAAGCGATGGTTTCTCTCGAGATCGCCGGCGAGCTTGAGATCCGCTCCGGCTCCGGCGCCTACGTCCGCGAGGCCGTCAACCCCATGTCGCTCGTCCTCGACTCCGGTCCCGGCCCCTTCGAGCTCCTCCGCGCCCGCATTCTCATCGAAGGCGAGATCGCCGCCGACGCCGCTCTCTACGCCTCCGCCGGCGACCTCGCCAAGATCGAAAAGACGCTGCAGCAGATGCGCCGTCTCGTCCTCGCCAAGACCAACGCGCAGGTCACCGACCGCCAGTTCCACGTGGCGATTGGTGAAGCGGCGAAGAACTCGGTGCTCGCCAGCATCGTCGATGGCCTTTGGGCAGGCATGTTCGCGCCTATGTACCACCGTCTCTCGCAGCGCGCGGGCCTTGACCAGCATCAGGCCGCCGCGCTCGAAGATCATGAAGCCATCTTCGCCGCCATCGCCGAGCGCAATCCCAACGAGGCCCGCCGCGCCATGCGACGCCACCTCCAGCACGTCGAGGAGCACCTCACCAGCGATGAGGTGCCGTCCCCCCCGCGAGACATCCAAGTCCCACAAGCACGACTCTGAAGCATCACGCAGCCAGCACGCCTGATTCGGTCGGGTGGGGTATCGCGCGCCAGCGCGACCGCTGGAGCCGCGGCTCTCTCAACCATCACTTCGCGAACAGCTGTCTCAGATCCTCAAACGCCTTGAACTCCAGCGCATTGCCCCCGGGGTCCAGGAAGAACATCGTCGACTGCTCGCCCACCTGGCCTTCAAACCGCGTGTACGGCTCGATGATGAAGCTCACCTGCGCTGCCTTCACACGCTCCGCCAGTTCTTTCCACTGGCTCTTCTCCAGCACCACGCCAAAGTGAGGAACGGGCACATCGTGCCCATCGACCGGGTTATGGTGAGCGTCGTCTGTCGCAGGCTTCGGTTTGTGATGGGCGACAATCTGGTGCCCGTAAAGATTGAAGTCGATCCACTGCTCTGAGCTGCGGCCTTCGGGGCAGCCCAACACCGTGCCGTAAAAGTGTCGTGCGGCCTCGAGATCGTCAACAGGGAAGGCAATATGAAAGGGGCGTAGAGACATACCTCGATCATAATGCGAGCCACGAACTACCGCCGGTAGTACCCATCCTGACGCCCGCACGGATACGCATTGCGAAATGTGTTTCGCGGTAAGCCCGCGCCCTGCACGGTATCCATCGTGGTCCGCCGAATAAGGCTGTATCGGCGGAGGTGGCGGCGGAGGCCCTGCCGGAGGATAATAGGGATGAGAGCAACCAGCGGTCGCCATCAGCGCCGGACACAAGGTTGCCAGCCTCGAAGTCGCTTGTGGTTCATGCACTGTTTTCTCCTGCCGAACAACGGCACCACGCCTGTAGCACTGTATTGGATCAATTGTCGCTGTCTCGCCCCCGATACACCGAAAGGGGTATAGCCGCAGTCTCTGTCCGTGGTGTCATATGGAAACAACTCAGGAAGGAGATTACTGTGGCACTGCAAGTCATTCTGGCCGACAATCAGGTTATTTTCCGTACGGGTATAGCGCGCGTTCTCGCTCTTGAAGAGAACATTCAGGTCGCCGCTCAATGCGCCGATCTGGAGCGCCTTCAGGAGGCCGTTGGTAGCCTCCGCAAATCTATCGTGATCTTCCCCTCGAGCATCACTCACGATCTCCACTCGCTTCTGGACTGGATCGAGCAGGCCGGCAGCCGCTCGGTCATCATCCTTGAGCATGACTCAGTCCTCGAAGAGTCCGTCGCGCTCCGTATCGAAGGCATCGTTCTCCGTTCGGTAGCCGGTCCTCAGCTTGTCGACTGCCTGCACCGCGTCGCCGCCGGCGAGCGCTCCGTGCAGCGTGCCAAGGTCAAGTCCATGCCCTCGCCCGACCGCGTTGGCGTCATGGTCCTGCAGCGCCTTACCCCCAAGGAGCTCCAGATTGTGGCCCTCGTCGCAGAAGGCTGCAAGAACAAAGACATCGCCATGCAGCTTGGCACCAAGGAGCAGGTCGTCAAGAATTACCTCTGCTCCATCTATGACAAGACCGGCGTCTCAGACCGGCTCGAGCTTGCGCTGTTCACCATCCACCACCGTGCACTGGCTGAGGCCGTGGAAAACGTCCGCGCCTCCAAGGCAGCGCGCACCGCATAAAGACATTCGCGGCCCCTGCAACTCGGGGCCGCGTCTCAACTGTTGTACTGCACCATCGGGCCCCTGCTTCGTTCTCCTATTCAACCCGTACTACAACCAAAGTCGATCGCGGCGCCCTTCAGAGCTTCTCCGCGATCGACTTTGCCTGTGTAAACAGCAATAAATAGTCCGGCCCGCCCGCCTTCGAGTCCGTCCCGCTCATATTGAACCCTCCAAACGGATGCGCCCCCACCATCGCGCCCGTGCACTTGCGGTTCAGGTACAGGTTGCCTACATGGAACTCCCGTCGCGCGCGCTCCAGCTTCTCCGCTGAGTTCGTGTAGATCGCGCCGGTCAGCCCGTACTCCGTGTCATTCGCAATCTCCAGCGCGTCATCGAAGTCCTTTGCCCGGATCACCGCCAGCACCGGCCCAAAGATCTCCTCCTGCGCCAGTCGCGCCTCCGGCTTCACCTCAGTGAACACCGTCGGAGCGATGTAGTACCCATCCTCAGCCGTCTTGATCGCCTCGCCGCCCGTCAGTAGCTGGCCCTCCTTCTGGCCTACCTCGATGTATCCCAGCACCCGCTTCCGAGCCACTTCGTTGATCACTGGCCCAAGGTAGAAATTCTCTGCCGGCGGCCCGCTCTGCAACGCCTCCACCTTTGCCTTCAGCTTCTCGGCAAAGCTGTCATAGACCGCATCCGCCACAATAGCCCGCGAGCACGCCGAGCACTTCTGCCCGCTGAACCCGAACGCCGACGCCACCACCCCGGCCACAGCATCATCCAGATCCGCATCCGCATCCACCACAATCGAGTCCTTGCCGCCAAGCTCCAGGATCGTCCGCCGCAGAAACCTCTGCCCCGGCAGCGTCTTCGCCGCCCGCTCATGGATCTCCAGCCCAACCTTCTTCGATCCCGTAAACGCGATGAACCGTATCTGCTTGTGCTCCACGATGGCGCGCCCCACCTCCGGCCCACCCTGCACTAGGTTCACCACGCCTGCCGGCAGCCCCACCTCCATCAGCAACGCCACAAACCGCGCCGCAATCGTCGGAGCATCCGGGGACGGCTTCAGCACCACCGTGTTCCCGCTCACAATCGCCGCGCACGTCATCCCCGCCATAATCGCCAGCGGAAAGTTCCACGGCGGAATCACCGCGCCTACACCCAGCGGCACATAGCGCAGCATGTTCTTCTCGCCCGGATACTGGATCGGCGTCGTCGCCGCATCCAGCTTCAGCGCCTCGCGCGCATAAAACTCCAGAAAGTCGATGCACTCGCCCACATCCGCATCGGCCTCTGCCCAGTTCTTGCCCACCTCCAGCGTCAGCCACGCGCAGAACTCGAAGTGCCGCTTCCGCAGCAGGTCTGCGGCGCGCAGCAGCAGCTCCACGCGGGCCTTCACATCGGTACGTCCCCAGCTCGCGAACGCCACCTGCGCGGCCTCCACGGCCGCCAGCGCTTCAGACTCGCTGGCTTCAGGATGTACGCCAATCACTTCACTCGGCTTGGCCGGGTTTACGGACGCAAACGTCTTGCCCGTCCGCACCGCATGGCCGCCGATCAGCAGCTCATAGCTCTGCCCCAGTTGCCCACGCGCCTCCACCAGCGCCTGCTTCATCGCATCGGCGTTTTCCACCCGCGAAAAATCGGTAAACGGCTCATTGTGGAACGGGGGCAGGGAAAGACTGCCACTGAAAGTGGTCGGCAAATCAACAGTAATTGAGCTCATGCAAAGGTCCCTTCAATCTCCAGTTTACTCTCCCGTCAGCTGCTCAGTATGCTTCGACATCTTCGCCGTCCGCTCCAGCTTGTCCCAGCTGAACGGCTTCCCATCGATCGCCCGTTTCACCGTCTTGAACAGCACCCAGCTGAACAGTTGCCGATAGGTAAACCGCTGCAGCCAGATATGCACCAGCAGCCACGCATCGCCCTTGCTTGCCGGGTGCTTCCGCTCCAGCAGGAACGCCAGCGCCGACGCGATGAAGTCGATAATCAGGAACGCCCCAAAGAACGTCAGCAGCTTCACCAGGTCCGCCGGGTTCGTCGTCTCCGGGTGATAGTACTTGTCGATGAAGTAGTGGATCACCCCCGCCACAAACATAAAATCAATCAGCGGAGACACCAGCGGCAGCACAATCTGGAACACCACAATATTCGGCAGCGCAAACAGTCCCATCGCCCGCCGGTTGCGGATCGCTCCCCGGTGCTTGAACACTGCCTGCAGAATCCCGAACGACCACCGGAACCGCTGCCGTGCCAGCCCGTTCGCCGTCACCGGCGCCTCCGTAAAAGCCAGCGCCTGGTCTTCGTAGATCACTGCATATCCCTGCTCCAGCAGGTTCATCGTCAGGTCGGCGTCTTCGGCCACGGTGTCGGGATGATACCCGCCACCGGCCTTCACCGCCGCCGTCCGCCACGCGCCGATCGCCCCCGGCACCACCATCACCACGTCGAACAAATCCAGCGCCCGCCGCTCAAAGTTCTGGCTCGTGATGTACTCCAGTGCCTGCCACCGCGTCCATAGGTTCACGCGATTGCCTACCTTCGCATTGCCTGCCACGGCTCCAATGTGCGGGTTCGCAAAGTGGCACACCAGCCGCGCAATCGCATCATGCGCAATCACGCCGTCGGCATCGATGCCGACATAGATCTCTTCATTCGTCTGCTGCAGCGCGAAGTTCAGAGCCTCGGCCTTGCCACCGTTCGGCTTGGTCAGCACCGTCACGCGCCCGTCGGCAATCTCCTTCGCATACGTCTCGGTCGCAATCTTGTAGGTCTCATCCTTCGACCCATCGTCGATCACGATAATGCGGATGTTCTTGTAGTTCGACATCAGCACCGACCGGATCGTCCGCGCGATCACCATCTCCTCGTTGTAAGCCGGGATCAGCACCGCCACCCGCGGGTTGTAATCCGCTGTGGCATACTCCTTCCGCTTGCGGAAGCGGTCGATGATCGCGAACAGCCCAATCACAATCAGCCGTCCGCTCATCAGAATGTCGCCCAGGAAGAACACCCAGATCACAAAGTGGTTGAAGAACCCGATCAGGAAGAACGCGACCGAGTCCACCATCGCCTCGTACTTCTGGTGCTGCGTCAGCGGCACCATCACCTGGTCGCGGCTCAGCCCAATCAGCTGCGACACCGGCACAATCTCGTATCCATGCGCGCGCAGTGCCTCGATCAGCTTCGGCAGCGCCGCCACCGTCGCCGAGCGGTCGCCGCCGCCATCATGCATCAGGATGATCGACCCGCGCATCCACGGCTTTGTCTTCGCCTCTTCGATCTGTTCGAACACGCTGTTGATAATCTGCTGCGGCGACTTCCTCGGGTTCTCGTCCCAGTCGTCCGTATCAATCTTGTCCCCGACGATCACATACCCACGCTTCTGGATATGCTCCACCGGCTCCGCCTGGTCGTTCGTATCCGGCTCCTGGTCAATCGAGTACGGCGGACGGAAGTACACTGGGTTCACGCCCAGCTTCGCCGCAAACAGCTCCTCGGTCAGGTTCAACTGCAGGTCCACCTGCCCCGTCGAAATCTCCGAGATGTCCGGATGCGAGTATGTGTGATTGCCAATCTCGTGCCCCTCGCGGAACACCCTCTGCATCACACCCACGTTTTCCTGTGCCACCTCCCCGATCATGAAGAACGTGCCCTTCACGTTGTACTTCTTCAGGATGTCGAGGATCTTCGGCGTCCACGTCGGGTCCGGCCCATCGTCGAAGCTGATCGCTACTTTCTTCGGGTGATACCCATACTGCGTCACCGTGTAGGGCAGGGGATACGAAGTCATCGACTCCGACACCACGCTCAGATACTGCTTCGGGATCGTCGGGTCATCATCCATCTCAAGCGTGCGCTGCCCGTTCTGCGGCAGCCCCGTGACGCGGATGATGTCGCCGTCGCCCTCCGTATCGATGTCCTGTCCCGGTGACACCGTCGCCAGGTCCTTCGCCGGGTCCGCCTTCAGCGGGCTGTCCCATATCTTCCACAGCGAGTCGTCCTCGCTCCCCAGCCGCCACAGCGCGAACGTCTGCAGCCCCAGCGCCCGCGCCACCCGCATCTGGTTCAGCGCCGTCACCGCATCCAGAAACCAAATCTCATGGCGCATCTTCGCGTCTTCATCGTCATACGCAAAGTGCGGGTTCAGCGACGCGTCGTCCAGGTCGATCTGCGCTCCCGCATCCGACGCCTCCTGCCACACCTCCTGCGTCGACAGGTTCGTCGCAGAGGTGTCGTCATCTATGTCTGCCGGCTTCTTCGCCGGCCTTCTCCGCTTACCCTTCGCCACAGGCTCAGGCAATGGCGTCGTCCAGTCATAGCCATACGCGCCAATCGAGCAGATGATCTTGTCCTTCGGCACCACCTTCATCGCGTTCTGTAGGTTCTGCTCGAACCAGTCCTGTCCCGCAACCGGCCCCGGCGGCGTCCCGTCCTGGTGCTCGCCGTAGTTCATTAGAATCAGCCCATCCGCGTTCGCCGCATATACCCCCATGTCCGCCGGGCTCGTCGTCACCGGCACATTGATGTACACCTTCAGGTTCTTCGCATGAAAGTCCCTGTACACCGCCTGGATCAGCTGGTCATACCCCTGCTTCGCATCGGTGGGCAGCGCCTGGAAGTCCAGCGTGATCCCGCGATACCGCGTGTTCGCCGCCATGAACTCATCCACCTGCTCGATGAAGTTGTCCCGCGCCGTCGCGCTCACCATGAACTGCTCAACGTCCGGCTCGAACACCCCGTCCACCGGGCTGTAGTTGTTCACCAGCGGAAAGATGTCTGTGTCTTCCTTCGCCGCCGTGATCGCCTTCACAATCTTGTTCTCGCGGTCGACGCTGTGTACGCCCTGCTTGTCCACCACCGCAAACGGTATGTTGTCCGACGTGTAGCTCACCAGCGACCCGTCCGGCGTCACTACGTGCAGCCACTCCGGAAACAGCAGGTCGATCTGCTTGATGTGCGCCTTGAACGACGCAAAGCTAGCCGGGTCGGCGTCCGTATAAAACGCCGCGCGCAGCCCTTCGCCCTGGTTCATCGTCACGTCGCTCGGCTCCACGTCCGACCGCCGGTGCTTCGAGTGGTTCAGCCGTTCCTTTGACCGCAGCTCAGGCTTCGGCTGATACAACGCGCGATATCGCTTCGTCGCCGATCGCAGATCCAGGCCTTGCATCGGCTTCATCCGCAGCAAACCCACAATAAACAGGATTCCCAGCACCGTGGCCGAAAGGGCCAGCGAGTCAAAGATTCGCCGCAGCCGCCTCCATCGTTTGCGTTGCGGGTCGTAGAAAACAGGTTTGCTCATGAGTTGTGCTGTATCGCCATGTTAGAAACGTTAGTCTTCCGAGTCAACGCAAACGGCTCGCGCCGCTCCTTCCTGTACTGACCTTATAGGATGTTATTTAATGCCGTCGCGTCAGAAGACAATCCTCTGGTCCGCAGCCGCTCTCCTCGCGGGCCTTTCTCTGCGCATCATCTTCGTTCTCCATCACCCGCGCTGGGTCGGCGACACGATGGTCTACGCCGACCTCGCCCAGAACATGCTCTCCCATCACGTCTTCGGCTTCTCCGAAGGCGGCCTTCAGCCCACCCTCATCCGCCTGCCTGGTTATCCTGCCTTTCTCGCCGTCTGCTTCGTGCTCTTCGGCCACGCCAACTACCTCGCCGTCGTCTGCATCCAAGTCGCACTCGACCTCCTCGGCTGCCTCCTGCTCGCCTCTATCGCCGCCCGCATCTGGAGCACCCGCGCCGGCCTCATCACTCTCTGGCTCGCCGCCCTCTGCCCCTTCACCGCCAACTACACCGCCGCGGTCCTCACCGAAACCCTCAGCATCTTCTGCGTCACACTCGCTCTCTTCGCCCTCGAAAGGTGGCAATCCCAATTCACCCTCCCACTGGGTGCCCCATCTTCGCCTGCGGCTTCATCGCAGGCTAAGGTGGGTTCGCAGGATGCCTTCCCAGCCAGCGACCAACTCGGCCTCGGCTGGTCACTCCTCGTCGGCTTTGCCTGCTCCTTCGCCGTTCTCATCCGCCCCGACGAAGGCCTCCTCGCCGCCGCCATCATCCCTGCAATGCTCTGCCTCGCCTTTCGGTCTCCTGCGCGCTCCATCCGCTCGCGCCTTCTCCCTGCCGCTGCCGCATCCCTCGTCGTGCTGCTCCCGCTGCTCCTCTGGGGCATCCGCAACTACCGCGTCTTCCACGTCATCCAGCCGCTCGCCCCACGCTACGCAAACGACCCCGGCGAGACCGTCCCCTTCGGCTTCATGCGCTGGTACCGCACCTGGGGCATAGACTTCCAATCCACCTTCGACACCTACTGGGCCTACGACGGCGCTCCCATCGACATCCACAACCTCCCGCCCCGCGCCTTCGACTCGCCCACCCAGCGCGCCGCCACCGCCAATCTCCTCACTCAGTACAACGTCAACCAGTCTGAAACCCCGGCCTTCGACGCCGCCTTCGCCCAACTCGCCGCCGTCCGCGTCGCCGCGCATCCCTTCCGCTACTACGTCGTCCTTCCCATCGCTCGCCTCGCCGACATGTGGCTCCGTCCGCGCACCGAGCTCCTGCGCATCCCCATTCCATGGTGGCAGTTCACCAACCCCGCCGCGTCGCTCTTCTCCATCTTCTTCGCGCTGCTTGACGCCGCCTACCTCGCGCTCGCTGTCTTGGGCCTCATCCGCTCCAGCCGCAAGCTCTGGAGCACCCGCCCCGAGCTCCTCATCGCAACACTGGCCTTAGTAGCCCTGCGCTGCGCCCTGCTGCTCACACTCGACAACTCCGAACCCCGCTACACCCTCGAATGTTTCCCGATGGTCATCCTGTTTGCTTCAGCGGCTTTCAAAACGTCCAGCCCCAAAGGTGTCATCTCGACCGAAGGCCGCAGGCCGTAGCGGAGAGACCTGCAGTAGTACCGCCTCCAAACCCTTAGTGCTGGAACACCTGCGTCCCCTTCGCCGTCTTCACCTTGTTGTCCCCGGCAATCCCATATTTGCCCTTGTCGATGCGCGAGTTCAGCCGAATATTGCTATACGTTGTCGTGCGATAGTCTCCGCTGGCCGTGTAGAAAATCTGCTTCACGCCAATCCCGCGTGACGTATCCACCCACATCACCACGTTCTTGAAGCTCTTCGCCATCCCCGGGTCCTTCGGAACCAGGTTCAGCTTCTCGGTCGCGATCTTCGTGCCTGCAATCGTCAGCGTCTCCGGCCCGCCATCCGCCACCGTCCACTTCTGCTGTAGATCGCTCCCGCTGCCGCCCATGCCCAGCGTCAAAAATCCCTGGTACTCCGAACTGTTCGCCCCCGCATGAAACACTTGCATCTGCCCCACGCCAGGCGTGTACGACTCCAGCACATCCCCTGAAAACGCGATCACCTGCTTCGGCTTACCGTCCGGCCCATTCAGCACCGCACCTACGTCAGTCTTCGTGCCTTCACGCTCAAAAAAGATCTGCCCTTTGTCCGTCGTCGTGTCATGCACCACGCGTTCATAGTTGTCCCACTGAAAGTCCGCCTGCGCGCTCCTGAACGTCTTGCTGGCCGCGTCCATCTTCGCCAGCGTCGCCTGCAGTCCCTGCGCGGAGATCGGCATCGCCATCATCACAGCCGCTGCTGTTACACACGCACCTCTGCCCAGCTTCATCATCTTGGTTCAACCTCCCCTTTAGGGGTTCTCTCTGCGGATCGCAGCATCATAAGCCGTCACATGCCCCTTACTATCGCTCACCGCCGTGTACGACTCCAGCGTCACGCTGCCCGCAATCGGTTCCACAACATTCAGGATCGCGCTCCGTATCGCCGCATCCCCAGCCGCTCCATGCAGCTCGCCGACAGGGATCTCATACACGAACCGAGCCTCTGTTGCCGTGCTGCCTTGCTCCTTCACCAGCACCTCGCTCGCGCGCAGCGGAACCTCTGGCACCGGCTTCGCCTTGAAGTCGATAAACCGTGGCGACACGAACAGAAACAGCAGAATCAGCGTCACCATCACGTCATAGTGAAAGCTCCCACGCTGGTACGTCCAGAAGATGTAGCGCTTGATCAAACTCATTGCGCTCCCTCCTTAGACGCAAGATCGCGGCTCGCCGCCTGCGGCACGCGCCCAAATGCTTGCTTCGTAATCACCCTCTCGCCGCCCATATACGGCACCAGCGCCTCGGGCACCTTCACGCTGCCATCCGCCTGCTGATAGTTCTCCAGGATCGCCAGGTAGGTCCGTCCCACGGCCAGCCCGCTGCCGTTCAACGTATGCACAAACTCCGCCTTCTTCGCACCAGCGGCCTTGTACCGGATGTTCGCCCGCCGCGCCTGGAACGCCTCAAAGTTTGAGCACGAGCTGATCTCGCGATACGTCTGTTGCCCCGGCAGCCAAACCTCCAGGTCATACGTCTTTGCCGAGCTGAAACCCATATCTCCCGTGCACAGCAGCATTCGCCGGTAGGGAAGTCCCAGCATCTCAAGTACCGTCTCCGCGTTCCGCGTCAGGTTCTCATGCTCGGCGTAGCTCTCCTCCGGTGTCGTGAACTTCACCAGCTCCACCTTCTGGAACTGGTGCTGCCGGATCATCCCGCGTACGTCCTTGCCATAGCTTCCAGCCTCGCTGCGGAAGCAAGGCGTATACGCCACAAAGCTGATCGTCCCATTCGACAGGTCAATCGTCTCGTCACGAAAGATGTTCGTCACCGGCACCTCGGCCGTCGGAATCATCCAGTGATCGTTCTCCTGCAACTCGCCCGGCACATACGGACCTTTGTCGTCGCAGTGGAACAGGTCTTCCGCAAACTTAGGCAGCTGCCCCGTCCCAAACAAACTCTTCGAGTTCACCATGAAGGGCGGCAGCACCTCGGCATACCCATGCTCCCGAGTATGCAGGTCGAGCATAAAGTTCGCCAGCGCCCGCTCCAGCCGAGCCCCCGCCCCAAAGTGCACCACAAACCGGGACCCAGAGATCTTGGCCCCACGCTCAAAGTCCACAATCCCCAGCGCCTCACCCAGCGCCACATGGTCCTTCGCCTCAAAGTCGAACTTCGCCGGCTCGCCCCAGGTCTTCTCGCACCGATTGTCATGCTCACTCTTGCCCGCCGGTACAGACTCATGTGGCAGGTTCGGCACACTCTCCATCAGCGTCCGCAGCTTCTCATCCGCTGTCGCCGCTGTTGCCTCCAGCGCCTCGGTCTTCTCCTTCAGCGCTCCCACCTGCGCGCTCACCGCGGCGACATCGCCGCCCTCGCGCTTCAGCCGCCCAAACTCCGCCGATAGAGCATTCCGCTGTGCCTTCAGCGTCTCTACCTCTGTAATGGCAGCTCGGCGCTCCGCATCCAGCGTCGCAAACCCCGCCAGCAGCCCCGGATCGACACCCCGGAGCCTCAACTTCTCTTCGACCAGCGGGAGATTAGCCCGTACAAATCCCAGATCCAACATATCCAAACCATTCTAGCTGTTCATGCCCGTGGATAAGGCGCCACAACGACTTCCGCCGGTCACACTGACCAGACTCGCTTGACACCGCCATTACAATAGAAGCAGCGAAACGAAGATCGCGCGGCACCCGCCGGGCTCTTTATTATCACCTCGGCCCAGGCCGAAGCTAACCCTTTATGGCTGCGGATCATACAGCCTTTGACAACCAGATGGGTGACGTTTTCAAGTCCCAGAAAGGGGTTCCACCCCTAACTCCAATCGGCTGCGGAACATAGCCCCAAAACCGGGGGAGGGTCCCCGTCCAAACCTGTCACTATTCAGTTACCCACCGCGCAACCGGCTAAACTGGATACGAAATGTCAGGACTCAAGCCCGTTCGCCGCGCCCTCCTCTCTGTGACCGACAAATCTGGTCTGGTCGACTTCGCCACCGCCCTCGCCGCCCACGGCGTCGACCTGGTCTCCACCGGAGGCACCGCGAAGGCCCTCCGCGACGCCGGCCTGTCGGTCTCCGACATCTCCGACCTCACCGGCTTCCCGGAGATGCTCGACGGCCGCGTCAAGACCCTGCACCCCAAGGTGCACGGCGGCCTGCTTCACCGCCGCGAAGACCCTGCCCACGTAGCTGCGGTCAACGAGCACGGCATCCTGCCCATCGACATGGTCGTGGTCAACCTCTATGCCTTCGAGAAGACCGCCTCAAAGCCCGGCGTCGAGTTTCACGAGATCATCGAGAACATCGACATCGGCGGCCCCTCCATGCTCCGCTCCGCCGCCAAAAACTTCGAGGACGTCGCCGTCGTCACCAGCGTCGCCGACTACCCGGCACTGATCGAAGAGCTCAAGGCCAACAACGGCCAGCTAACGCACGAGACCCGCTGGCGCCTCGCCCGCGCCGCCTTCGCCACCACGGCCGCCTACGACTCGGCCATCGCGAACACCCTCGAAGCGATGGTGCTGGAGCCAAAGCAGCCGATGCCGACCCTGCGCATCGTCGAGAGCCTCAAGGCCCCGCTGCGCTACGGCGAGAACCCGCACCAATCCGCAGCCCTCTACACCGACGGCACCGCACTCGGCATCGCCAACGCCGAACAGCTGCAGGGCAAGGAACTCAGCTACAACAACCTCGTCGACCTCGACGCCTGCTGGGCACTTACCAGCGAGTTCGACGAGTGCGCCGTAGCCATCATCAAGCACACCAACCCCTGCGGCGTAGGCCAGGGCGCAACCCTGGTGGAGGCCTACCTCCGCGCACTTGAAAGCGATCCCCTCTCCGCCTTCGGCGGCGTCATCGGCGTCAACCGCACGGTGGACGAGCCCACCGCGAAGGAGATGGCCAAACTCTTCGTCGAGGCCATCGTCGCCCCGGACTTTACGCCCGAGGCGCTCGCCGTCCTCGCCACCAAGAAGAACCTCCGCGTCCTGCGCATCCAGCCCGCGCAGCCCTCGAAGGTCATCAAGCAGATCTCGGGAGGCTTCCTCGTCCAGGACGAAGACCGTGCCTCCGTAACGGCCGAAACCATCACCATCCCGACCAGGCGCCAGCCGACACCCGAAGAGCTGGCCACCCTGCTCTTCGCCTGGAAGGTCTGTAAGCACGTCAAGTCGAACGCAATCCTCTATGCCCGTCGCCAGAAGGGCTTCGGCCAGTCCGTTGGCGTTGGCGCCGGCCAGATGAGCCGTGTGGACGCCGCTAAGTTCGGTGCCATGAAGGCGGTACTACCGCTCGAGGGCACAGTCGCCGCGTCAGACGCCTTCTTCCCCTTCGCGGATGGCCTGGAGGCCATCGCCAAAGCCGGTGCCACCGCCATCATCCAACCGGGTGGCTCCGTCCGCGACGAAGAAGTCATCGCGGCAGCCGATAAACTCGGCTTAGCAATGGTCTTTACCGGAATCCGCCACTTCCGTCACGGTTAGCCCGCGAGGTCGATTGGGCAAGCGGCATCCAAAAGCTGTAAAGTACGTCTAACTGCATGTGTGCGTGCTGTGAACGCCTGGTACGACCACAGTGGCTCGTCTGCCCTATCCGAGGACTTCAATCGCATGACCGGAACCCTTCGCGCATCTTTCTTTGGTCTCACGACTGCCGCACTACTGGGTTTTCTCTCCGCTTCACAGGCCTATGCGCAGAAGGACACACAGGTGAAGTCCGCCGCGACGGATTCGGCGCCAGATCGTGCCTCAGCGTACTACCACTACGGCCTGGCCAAGCTCTACGAGAATCAGGCAGTTGCCAACGGCCGTCAGGACCTGGCAACCCAGGCCATCGAGCAGTACAAACTGGCCTTGGATGCCGACCCGACATCTCCAGCTCTGCAGGATGGTCTTGCAACGTTGTACTTCCGTCTCGGCCGCATTCGCGAGGCGGTGGCAGCGGCTCAGGATCAGGTCACAAAGCACCCCGACGACGTGGATGCTCACGAACTGCTAGGACGTGTCTACCTCCGCTCTCTTGGCGACGGGCAAGGGCCGCAGGCGAATGACATGCTGCAGGCCTCCATTAAGGAGTACGAGAAGATCGTTCAGCTCAAGCCGAAGGATCTTGAGACTCGCCTGCTGCTTGGACAACTCTACGGGCTCAATCACGACTCCACGAAAGCCGAGATGGAGTTCAAGGAAGCCCAGAAGATCGACAGCACCTCCGAAGAGGTGGTTCTGAGCATGGCTCGCCTCTACTCCGAGCAGGGAGAGATGGAGAAGGCTGCGGATGTCATCGCGGCTGTTCCTGCGACGGACCGAACGGCCCGCGAAGACTTCGCGCTGGCGGGTATTTATGACACGCTCAAGAAGCCGAAGGACGCAGCTGCTGCGTATCAGGCGACCGTCGATCTCGATCCAGACAACACGGATGCCAAACGTGGCCTGGCTGCGGCGTTAACAGCCGCAGGCAACATGGATGCAGCGTCCAAAATCTACTCGCAGATACTCGGCTCCGACCCTCAGGACCCGCAGGCACTGATTCACCAGGCTGAGATTCAACGGCAGCAGGGAGAGTACGAAAAGTCTCTTGCTACCTTGAAGACAGCCCAATCTCTTGTTGCGGAGAATCCAGAGATAAGCTTTAACCAGGCGCTGGATTATGACGCGCTCGGCCGGTATAACGACTCGATTCAGATTCTTCGGGCGATTCTAACGGCAACTGCAAACAGCAACGGAAAGTACTCAGATGGGGAACTGACGAATCGCTCCATATTTCTCGACAGGCTCGGTATTGTGTGCCGTGAAGCCGGTCGCACAGACGAAGCCGTCGATGCGTATAAACAGATGGCTGCGCTCGGTGGCGACTATCAGGCCCGTGGCACAGATGGCCAGGTCCAAGCCTATCGCGATGCTCATGAGTGGAAGCAAGCTCTTCAGGTATCTGCCCAGGCTGCAAAGGCAATGCCTGCGAATCAGGACGTTCAGCTTACCTATGCCAGTCAGCTCGCAGATAGTGGCAAGGTTGACGACGGCCTGAAGGTCGCTGATGCGCAGTTGAAGGGCAACGCTGACGATCGCGACGTGTTATTCACGATCTCTGACATCCAGATTCGTGCAAAGCGTTGGAAGGACGCAGCGATGACGCTGGACAAAGCCGAAGCATTGGCTTCAAAGCCCGAACAAAAAGTATTTGTCTACTATTCGCGGGCCTCTCTGGACGAAAGCCAGAAGATGTTCGACGCAGCCGAGGTGGAGCTGCGTAAAGGGTTGGCGATCGAGCCCGACAACGCAGCTCTGGAGAACTATCTCGGATACCTGTTCGCTGAACGTGGCGTTCACCTGGACGAGGCCGTCACCATGTTGAAAAAGGCCGTAGCCTTCGATCCGCAAAACGGAGCGTATCTCGATTCGTTGTCCTGGGCATATTTCAAGCAGGGTCAGTACGCCCTCGCAGAAGACTACTCTCGCAGGGCTAAGCTCCGTCTAGGAAACGATCCTGCTGTACTCGACCATCTAGGTGAGATCGATGCCAAGAACGGTAAGCTGCAGCAGGCGATCGATGAATGGCAGAAGTCGCTGCAGTCCTACTCCACGTCGTTGGCTCCTGAGGCCGATCCAGCTGACGTTGCCAAGGTGCAGCGGAAGCTTGAGACAGCACGCGTGCGACTGGCCCATGCTAATCCGGGCCCTTCCTCAACAGCGAAACCCTGACCAAAGCTGCCTCGCACGTTACACTCATAAGGAATGGATTTTGATCTTCACGAGTGTGGCGTTTTCGGCGAGGAACAGCATCAACTCGCTCAACGCGTGTATCCGGCTCCGGCAGGCGACGAGCGGCTCGCTTTCGAACGCGACCGTGACCGCGTAGTACAGTCACGCTCCTTTAGGCGTCTTGCGGGGAAAACACAGGTCTTTACGAGTCGTGCTTCGGATCACTTTCGTAGCCGTTTGACCCACACTATTGAGGTCGCTCAGGTTGCACGACAGATCGCTTCTACACTCTGCCTGAACGTCGATTTAGCAGAGACACTGGCTCTGGTTCACGATATTGGGCATCCGCCCTTTGGCCATGCCGGTGAGCGGGCTCTCGACGCCTGCCTGCAAGCACACGGGCTCCGCTTTGACCACAATCTGCATGCGTTGCGTATTGTGGAACAGTTCGAGCAGCGATATGCAGGGCACCGCGGGCTCAACCTTACGCTGGGTACTCGCGAAGGCATCATCAAACACTCGCGCGACTATCGTGTCGTGGACTATCCGAAGCTTGCCGAATACTTCCTTGATCAACGTCCGCCGCTCGAGGCGCAGATCATCGACCTCGCTGACGAGATTGCGTATCTGACTGCGGATCTAGACGACGGTGTCGAATCCGGTCACCTCGAGATCGGTCACATTCGCGAACATGTGAGCCTGCTCCGCCGGAGCTATGAGACAGTGGCTGCTGCTCATCCGCAAGCGGAGGAGAAATACATCTTCCATGACGCTCTGCAGGCGATGCAGAAGACGTTGACGTTGGATTTGATCCATACGACAGCAAAGAAGGTCCGAGAAGCTGGGGCGAAGTCGCTTGCGGAGATCCGTGCACTGGACCATCGGGTTGCTGTTTTTTCACCCGAGGCCGAGGTCCAGCGGCTGGAGGAGAAGCGTTATCTTTATGCCACGTTGTACACCTGCCCAGCGCTCGATCTGGAGCACACGAAGGCGGAGGAGGTGGTAACGGAGTTGTTCAACTTCTGGCTTGAAGAGCCGCAGGCACTCCCCGATTCGTACTATGGGGAGATACAGTCGGAAGGTTTGGTACGGGTGATTGCCGATTACATTGCAGGGATGACGGATCACTTTATCCTGCTTCAGTATGCCGATGTTCGCCGTTATGTTCGCTCGGGAAGGTCTGCAGCGCATCGAATCAGGTCGTAGCCGGAACCTTGCGGCATGCTAGGTCTTTGACACAGGCAGTCGCAGTTGTTAGCCTTGAATGCAGCGCTCGTATTCACTTCTTTCGAGCCCTGCGTCCCCGTCGTCCAGTGGTCAGGACATCGCCCTTTCACGGCGGTAACACGGGTTCGAATCCCGTCGGGGACGCCAAATCTTTCAAACACTTACACTGAGTAGCTGGTGGGCTATCAGTCTAATTTTCAAAATCAGAATGTCGTCGCAGCTTGGTGACTTAAATTGATTTACTGTTTTTAACTAACCGATTCGCTATATATTCGCCATCAGCATTTCATGGGAGAAGCGGATGGAAAGCTCAGTACGGTATTGCGACATTTGACCGTTGGCGCGGGATGATGGAATCCAGTTACCTTCATATGGATAGATTTACTGACGGCGACCTTATTGAGATTAGCTACTGATTTCAGCCAAACGACCTCAGTGGCGAGAAGCCGACTTCAGGTTGCCAATCACGGTTTAGCGAGTGTTCTGTTGAGGCAGGCTAAGGAGCTCCCTCACCAGTGCGGACAGGCGCTCAAGATCGCCGAGTGATTGGCGTCCTATGGCCTTTGCGGATTCTCCGTGATGCCCTTCGGCCGCGAGGTAAAGAATATTTGTGATGCTCTGCAAGGGATTGTTGATCATGTGCGCGAGCCGGTTGGCCATAGCGGCCTCTGCGACAAGCCCCGCGCTCTCCATCAACAACTTCTGCTGGCGAAGCTGCCGGACGCCGATGGCGGCAAAGTCGGCAAGAATTTCCATGATGCGGAGGTCGCCCTGATCGAAGGCTTCTTCGCGACTATGAGCCAAGATGTAGATAGTGCCTCGTGTTTCATCTGTCTGCCAGGGAAACATAAGGCCATCGGTGACAAGAGGTGCGGTGATGCCAAGTATATCGAAGTAGCGCTGGAAGGCACGGACGTGCTGCGGCCGGCCGCGCTCCAGGCAGATGGTGCATCCGCTCGGATAGCGGGGGAATACGGCATTGAACATGCCCGAATACTGGCCGGCGATGGCGACCCAATGGTAGTAGGCATCTTCCGTCCGGTCCACCTTCTCCAGGCTGATCGCGGAGCTGTCCGCGCCGCAGAGCTCGACGGCCGTCTCCACCAGCACCTGCAGGATGTTTTCGGGTTGCTCGACGAGGGCATGCGCAATGCGGCGCATCCCCTCCGGGATGACCGTGACCTCCCGCGCACGTATGGGTCTTGCCGCAAAGGAAACATCCGACTGGAGGTCGGTTATTTCCAGCCCGGTATCAGCCTGTGACGAAACGGACATGTTGGATTCGGCATCTTGGATGATAGTAAATGTCCTCCCGGCAACGGAGATAATTGCGTTTGGCCTGCTGCCATTCCGGCAGAGGCCGATCCATTCGGTGCAGACCGAGAGGTAACGCCTTGCCGGATGAACACAGGAGCGCTCCAGCCCCTGCGTGTCCAGCAGGCGACGACACCCTGTCCATAGGGACCGCCTACGATAAGGCTGCCTTCTTCACGTTCGGGATGCCCCCGATACACGTTGCTTGGCGGGCAATGCCGTTTGGAATCGACTTGTCCGCCGTCATCATGGTCTGCCGGATCACGTCAGTGGCATCCTTCAGGCGGTCGCTCAGGTTCGAGTTGTCCGTTGCCCATACGCCCAACGGTGAAAAATGCAAAGCAAGGCGGCAAGAGCATATCTGGCTTTTATGTTACTTCTCCTTCGGCGTCGCGCCAGCCATCTGCAGATTGTTGGTCACGCTGAACACGCCGACTCCGGTATTCCTCGGGTACAGTGAAGGACAACAAGGGACTCACAGCAGTACTGGTAAGGCCCGACGGCTTCGTCTGCTGGGTCACTGACTCGAAACCAGATGCGATTGCCGCTGAGGAATCAATCGCTCGCTGGTTTGGCCGCGCGATCTGAATCCGCTCACAAAGCCATGTCCGTGAGTAATTAGCATTGCCACACGCTTCTTGTCGTCGAGACTGACGTGATGTTCGCGGTGATGCTGTCTATTTCAACAGCTGACCACATCTAAAGTTCGATTCTGCCTGAAAAGCGATCATGCGTGGCGAACCCCGCGAGAGTTCTCTTAGGGTGTTGGGTTGCTCATGGATGACACGGTGTACCTTGTCATCTGATTACTTGCGAGTGAGAGTAGAGAAGTGTGCCGATTCCTCATCTTGCTTCAGCAAAATTCAGGGTGAGAGACACATCCAAGAGTATGGGATAGAAAGGCAGAGATCATCATGAGGCGGTGGTGCGCATCGACCGCTTCTATCGAAACATATACTCGTGAATGCAAATTCACCGATAAGCGAGGCCTCAGGCACGTCCCATGAGTGGGTCTGTTTGAGTGGCGTGGCCTGTTTCGATGCGTCCGGCGAAATGCGCCAACGCTTTGCCATCGGCGGACATGATCGTCAGGTCATACCATTGATGGCTAGATTCGAGCAGTATAGTTACGGTCTCTGTAGCGCCGGGACCTAGCGGTCTCGTAATCGCAGCTGCTCCATAACTGTTGTCGAATATCGTTAGAGTTCGAGCGCTTGAGGAGGGGTTGTGCAGGTGAAGGTTGAACGCGCCTGTGGGCTTGCCGTCTCTCTGCTGGAGCGTCTCGACGACGACTGCGGGTGGTTCATGCGCGGTTCCAGCGAAACGCCGGTAGAAGCCGTTGGGCGCCAGAACTTCGATTTCGAATCGTCCATCCTTGAATTGATCGAGTGCAATTGTAGGTCGGAGCGTATCACCTGCCTTTACGGTGTACGTCGCGGCCTGCATCCCAGGTCGCTTCGTCAGGTTGCGGAGGTACACATTGAACGGGGCTCCTGCAGAGCGGCGGCCGAAGATATCGTTGGCTGCCCTAAGCTCGAGCTCGAAGTGTTTGCCATCTGCCGAGAGCGCGCCATGAGTATAGAGTTCGTACGGAAGCGCGCAGGCAGCACGCGTGCCTGGTTCCTGATGTGAGATAGCAGCAGTGGCACGCGAGTTGGCGTTAACGGCTGCGATTTCGATGGAGGTCAATTCCTTGAAGCCGGTCGGAAGATCTTTGTCGCGAGCGGCTACGATCTGCTCGATGTGACGGTCGCGGCTAACGTAGTCGAGCACCGGCTCTTTCCCGGTTTGCGTCCTGAAGCAGGAGGTAAGATCTCCAGCGACCGAACGGCGCCACGCACTTATGTTCTCCTCGCGCACGGTCTTATTGAACTTCGCCTGCACGAACTGCTCGAGGAACTGAAGCGTTGAGGTGTGATCGAAGAGCTGCGAGTTGACCCAGCCGCCGCGCGTCCAGGGCGAAGCCACGATCGTTGGGATGCGGAAGCCCATGCCGATGGGACCACTGCGGGCTTCGTGGTCTGGCACTCCCTGCGCCAACTCATCAGGCTTGTAGGAATATTCCAGCGCAGCGTCAATGCCGGTGGAAACGGCTCCGGTCCCAGGTCTCTTTGGATCGGGCGCAACAAAGGATGGAGAGTGATCGAAATAGCCGTCGTTCTCGTCGTAGGTGAGGATGAAGATGGTCTTCTTCCAGACCTCAGGATTCTTTGTGAGGATGTCCACGATCTCAGATACCCACCATGCGCCGTACCAGGGTGAGGATGGATGGTCGGAGAAGTGCTGTGGACCAGCAAGCCAGGAGACAGTAGGCAGCTTGCCCGATTCAACATCGGTGCGGAACTGGTGGAGGATGTCTCCCTTGGGAACGTTGATGATATCTTCGCGGCCGTCCGCTGTGAAGCGGAGCGCCTCAAGCGAGCGATAGTTCGGATCGTTGCGGTTCGTGACAAATGCAGCATTGTGTAAAGCACGTTCCTTCGGAGTGAGCTGCTTGTAGCCGCTGTCTCCGGAGTTGGCTAGCGAGGTTTTGATGGTAGCGACGTGGGCCTGTGCAAGCTCAAGCTGGATGTGCAACTCGTCGGTGTCGCTGGGATTGGAGAGTTCGGAAAGCCGCTCCTCGATGTTGGCGACCTGCTTTTGCGCGGAAGCGAGATTCTTTCTCAGCAATGCGGGTGCAGTGGAGACAGCCTCGACGTTGTAGGCTCCGAAACACTCAAGGACGTTGCAACCGTAGTTCGAAAGCCAGGACTCTTCTTCATTGGTGAGTCCACTGGTGGTGGAAAGTTCATTTTGATAAAAGCGCCAGGAGATATCGGCTTTTGAAAGCCGTTCGGGGAAGGTCTTCCACCCGAGCCTATCGCGAAAAAGCTCGTCGTTGCGCATATAAACGCGTGAGTCCGGCGATTGCTTGTCACGGATGGTACCGCTCCAGAACATGGACCGGTTGGGGGTTGTCGAGCTCATAACCGCGCAGTAGCTTTGATCGCAGACTGTAAACGCATCGGCGAGCGCATAGTAGAACGGCAGGTCTTCGCGCGTGTAGTGGCCCATCGTGATGGGCATGTGCTGATAATCCTGATTGGAGGATTTCTTGGCATCGAGCCAGTTATTGTAGAGGCCATCGTTCCAGGCATCGACCTGCGAGTTACGCGAGTGAGGAATGGACCCCATCCAGGTGATCCGCGTGTCGCGAAGGTCAAGCCGCCAGGGCGCGTAGGACTTGCCAGTTGTCTGTGAGGTCTGGACAAAGACAGAGTTGCCGTTAGGCTGCCGTAGGGCGCGCGGATCATTGAAGCCACGCACACCCTGAAGAGTACCGAACGTGTGGTCGAAGGATCGGTTCTCCTGCATGAGGATGACAATGTGCTCGGCGTCCACGAAGGAGGAGCCGGGTGTGGGCTCGATTGCGAGCGCACGCTGGATGGATTCAGGAACGAAGCCGGAGATGCCAGTGGCACCGGAAAGCAGAGCGGCAAATTTCAGGAAATCGCGGCGGGAGGTCGACATGGCGTCTATTAAACCAGAACGACAAGCATCGTGTCGTTACAGGAGGATGTGTTAACGCAAGGTCAACCACCCGCCTCCAACAAACCTACCTGTTTCCTTAAGATACCTACGATCATCAAGGACGCAATCGGGAGCGGATCAACCCGGATACACCCTAGGCGAAACCGAATGCGGCTGGATGCCGCCATGATCCGTGATTCTGAGCCTCTATGCCAGGTGCCGATGGCGTTCTGAAACTGGAACCCTCCGGACTGCTTAGAGATAAGAGAGGGCTTTCGCTACTGCGGTTGCGAGTTTTTCGTTCTCGCTCTGTGTCCGTATCGCTGCGCGGAAATGTCCTTTTGCAAGCCCTTCGTAGCTCGCGCAGGAACGTAGGACGATGCGATGCTCCCGGATCATGTACTCCCAGAACGCGTCGGGATCGATCTGTGCTGGAAGGCTGAAGAGGACGAAGTTCGCAGCTGAGGGATAGAGTCTAAGTCCGGATGACCCAAGATTAGCTTGCAGAGCGGTTCGCCGCGCCGCGTTTTTCGATCTGGAACAGCGAGCGTACGTCTCATCTTTGACCGCGGCGATTACGGCGCGGGATGCAAGTGTTGTAATGGACCAAGGTGGGAGGTTATCATTGACCGCACTTGCAAGTTTGGGATTGGCTATCGTGTAGGCTACACGCAGACCGGGGATTCCATAAAACTTTGTAACGGAACGAAAGATAATAAGGTTTTGAAATTCCTCTACCATCGCGGTGAGGGAGTGTTCAGGCACGTAGTCGATGAAGGCTTCATCGAGAAAAACATGCATGTTCTTTGCCGAAGCATTCGTGATCACATCGTGAATGGATGCGGCATCGTGGCATACGCCAGAGGGGTTCTGAGGATTTGCCAGAAGTACACTATCCCACTGGCCGACCAGCATCGGTGCCGGGTCGTAGTGGAAAGGCGTGTAGATACTGAGCACGTGAGGAACGACCGCGACTCCTGCACGTTCGAGGATTTTACGATATTCGACGAAAGAGGGAACGGGAAGCAGGCAAGAGCGAACCTTCAGTGCGCGCAACGTCGCTTCGAGAAGTGGGACGAACCCGTTGGCCACGGCTATATTCTGCTGATTTGTGCCTGCATAGCAGGCGAGCGCCAGTCTGAGATCGGTTTCTTGTAGGTCGGGGTATTCCATCAACGTCGATGAATCGTCTAGACTGGTCCTTAAGGCTGATAAGACCGAAGACGGAGGCCCATCCGGGTTGATGTTTGCGCTGAAGTCCAATAGTTCAGTGACGCAGATACGAAAGCGTTCAGCAATCTGCCGCAGTTGTCCCCCATGTAAGGGATATGCTTCTGGGTTGGCCATGTCAGTTTTGTTTCCTTGAGCGGGGCACACAGGTCAGCAAGACGCCAACACTCAGGCCGATGAGCGACGCAACCGAAACAAGACGAATGGCCTGTCTTGCTTTGTCGGCTGAAGGTTGAGGGAACTCTGCACCGATAGGTTGTGCCCTAACCAGCTCTCCGGCATAGGTGTTGTCACCACCCAACGCAACGTGTAACGCCCCGGCCATAGCACTTTCCGGCTGACCTGCGTTTGGGCTCTTGTGTTTCGATCCATCGCGTCGCCATGTCCGCCATGCAGTCTGCGGGTCAGCGTGGCTCAGTAGTTTCGCCGCGACGGCGATGGCGAGAGCAGATATACGCGAGGGTAGGTAATTGCCGACATCATCTAGCCGCGCCGCAGTTTTGCCGAAGTAGAAGTATTGGTCGTCAGCGTGTCCGATCATGGAATCGAGCGTGTTGACCGCTTTATAAGCCATTGCGAGCGGTACGCCGCCGAGTGCCATATAAAACAGGGGTGCCATGATGCCGTCGGAGGAACTTTCCGCAACCGTCTCGATAACAGCCCTGCTAACCCCCTGGCTATCGAGAGTCTCAGTGTCACGTCCCACGATCCGTGCCAGGCGGCCTCTTGCGTGAGGCAGGTCGCCAGTGTGTAGCGAGGTAATCACTGCCGTCGCCTCCTGTTCAAGATTGCGGGCCGCAAGGCAGGTCCATGCAAGAGCGACTTCAACAGTGCTCCCCAGCACGGCGGAACGACGGTGCGCCAATCGAATAGTGGTTGCGGTGATCCAGTAGCTCGATCCGACAACAGCAAGCGTGAGTCCCGCACCTGCGAGTAGTTCGAAGCTACTCGATTGACCAGGGCGACGAATTCGGGATTCGCCGCTGGAGATAGCGTTGCCAATGAGACGTACAGGGTGCGGGAGCCATTCAGGGTCGCCGGCCAGTTGGTCGATCAGGTACGCGGTGGGGAGAAGAATGGTGCGATTCAAGGCTGCCTCTCCGTGTGAGACTGCGAATTGCAGGGAAGGTTCACCAGCCTGAAGAGGTGCGGAATATCGATCGCTGTGCGGACAGCTTCCGTGAGGCGATCCAGCGATGCTTCGCGCTGCTTTTTCCAATAGTTACGTTGATGGAGTGCTTCTAATCGATAGAAGGCTCGCGCAGCATTGAGGAAAGCGTGCCTGAAGATGTCGTCATCAAATAGCCCATGCAGATAGGTGCCGAAAGTACGGTTGTCGTGCGCGATGCAACCGTCGAGAAAGGTGCCATCGCCAGATTCTGTTGAAAGGTTCGCGAAAGGTTTTGCGCCTTTGAGATAAGTCGTATCGCCGACGTGAATCTCGTAGCCCGCTATCTGTAAGTTTGAGATGGGCTGACCGAAGAGAGACCGTGCGACAAGATATCCAGAACTGATTCTCGTTATCTTTTGCGGCTGCATCGTTGTTTGGATCGCAAGAAGCCCCAAGCCGGGTATAGATGCAGCGTGCTCCATTTCATGAGGGTCGTGTATTTCATTTCCAAGCATCTGCATGCCTCCACAGATGCCTACCACGAGGCCTTTGCACGCGTGGTCGACGATTCGTTTGCCTAGACCCAGGGAGTGCATCCATGCCAGATCGTGAGCGGTCTGCTTGCTGCCTGGAATGATGATGACGTCCGCATGTACTAATTCCTCTGGGTTCCTGCAGAAACGAATGAAGACGGAAGGTTCGGCTCGCAGTGCGTCAAAGTCCGTGAAATTGGAGAACGAGGGTAGCGCGATCACGGCGATGCGCAATGGTCGTGACGGATTACTGCTGATGCTCCACGCTGCACTGTGCTCCGAATCGAAGGAGGGCATACCCAGACTGTCCTCTTCATCGAGCGAAAGCCCCGGCAGATACGGCACAACTCCGAGGCATGGTTTACCAAGACGCTCTTCGATCATTCGGATACCCGGCTCCAGAAGCTGGACATCGCCTCGAAATTTGTTGATGAGAAAGCCGGCAATGCGATCCCGCTCGTGTGGGTCAAGAAGTTCGAAGGTGCCGAGGAGAGAACCGAAGACTCCTCCACGATCGATATCGCCGAGGAGCAGGCAAGCGGCATCGGCGATCCCTGCCATGCGCATGTTAACGATGTCGTGTTCTTTGAGATTGATCTCAGCAGGAGATCCTGCGCCTTCAAGGACAATGACGTCATTCTGCGCTGCAAGTATTTCGTAGCTCTCGCAGACAGTCGGCAATAGCTCATTCACACGACGAAGGTAGTACTCCGAGGCCGAGAGTTTGCCCCAGATCTTGCCACGTACGATGATTTGCGAAGTCATGTCGCCACCGGGCTTGAGAAGGATCGGGTTCATATGAACCGATGGCAGAATGCCGGCGGCTTCAGCTTGAAGCGCCTGTGCGCGCCCGATTTCGAGACCATCGGGCGTGACCGCGGAGTTGAGCGACATGTTCTGGGACTTGAAGGGTGCGACTCGATAGCCATGTTGTGCGAAGATGCGGCAAAGCGCTGCGGTCAGCAGAGATTTGCCGACGTGCGAGCTCGTTCCGAGAACCATGATGGCGTGGGTTCTCACGATTTGTTGTCCTCGTTGTATAGGTCATAACAGACGGCAGTCTGTACAGGAACTCTCTTCTCCCACCCAGCGCGCTCCAGTTCGGGCTCGGCTGCGAAGTGATCCACAAAACCCAGGCAGAGATAGGCAATTAGCAGTATGTGATCTGGAATGTGGAGCAATGTGCGTAACCGAACCGGGTCGAGGATACTCACCCACCCGACACCGATACCTTCAGTTCTAGCTGCAAGCCATAGATTCTGGATTGCACAGACCGTAGAATATGCGGCCGTCTCGGGCATAGTGTGCCTTCCTAGCTTGTGACCGCGTTTGTTCTGTGTGTCGCAGACGACGCAGAGACTCTGTGGTGCTTCAAGAATGCCTTCCAGTTTGAGGGTGTCATACTGTTCTCGCTGTTCTCCCTGATAGGTTTCGGCAGCCTTTTGGTTCGCCTCTGTGAATATCTGATGGACGGCTGTGCGTATAGCGAGATCGCGAATCACAATGAAGCGTGAAGGCTGCATGAGGCCGACTGAGGGGGCGGAGTGTGCTGCGGCAAGCAGTCGCTGGAGCACGTCGTCTGGCAACGGACGATCAATAAAGCCTCGACGAACATCCCGCCGCGCACCCATGACACGATAAACCGCAGCTCGGTCGGCCTCATTGAAGGCCAGATATTCTGGCATCACCAGGCCCTCGACCATTTAGGGCCGCCTTTGGTTTCGGGCCGGAGACGAGATTCAACTCCGGCGTTGAACTCAATGAGGCGACCAAAAAGCCAGATGACATCGGAGAGACGGTTGAGATAGGGAAGAATGGTTGGTTGCACAACCCCGCCGCTTTCGACAAACCTGACGGCTGCACGTTCCGCACGCCGGCATACGGTTCGGGCCACTTCAAAGGCGGCAGATTGCGTATGAGCACCAGGGAGTGACCAATCGGAAAGGATACCTTCCATCGCTTCGATCCGGTGAACCAGATCGGTGAGCGTATCGATATCGTCCATTGTGATAACAGGGGGCTGTTTCTTACTCTCCGGTGGGGTAGCGAGTGCCGACCCAACGCGGAAGAGAGTTCGCTGAATGGTCTCTGTCCAGTCCACGATTTCCTTATTTTCGCAGATGCTTCTCGCGAAACCGAGTACAGCGTTCAACTCGTCGATCGAGCCGTATGACTCGACGCGGAGATCCGCCTTGGAAATGCGAATGCCGCCTGCAAGGCCGGTCTGGCCTCCGTCACCGCGTTTGGTTGCAATGCTCATGATTGTTCTCCTATGTGGGTTGCTGGTGTGAGAGTCTCTTCCATCTTGATCCTTACTGTTTTGATGAGTGGAGGGCGGTGATATTCAACGACAAAATCTTCATTGAGAAAGTCGACAACTAGTGGCGGGTTGTTCGACAGCAGGACATCCTCGGGATAGAACCACGGCCGGTCAGCACCGAGTTCTTCAATTGTTTCAGCCTTGACGATGACTGCGGGAACCGCAAATACGTTTGCCTTTAGAAGAGCATGGGCGCGGTGATAGCCGTCGCGCAGAAACCATCGGTCGCGAAAGTTGGCCACTTCAAAGAAGGGGCTTCCCGCATGAACACTCACAGGACATGCTGGATTGTTTGTCACGCGAAGGTGCAGATTTGGATTGTTCGACTGCAGGATGAGGGTATTTGTTGATCGATTGTGGGTAGCCTCGTGCTCGACTGGATTTGCCGGACCAAAGGAAAGGGCGAACAGGGAAGTCCACTCGCATACTGCGGGCACTACGGGTTGAGCAATCTTCGCATTGAAGGACAATCTGCGTTGAAAGGCGATGAGAGATCGCAAATCGACTACGCCAAACGACCATGACAAGCCTGACATCTCCATGAGAAGATCCGCCCGCTGCGCGTGTGGTGCGAACATCTCGCTCAGAGTTTCGGTCTCTGGGCCAAGAACGACATCCACTGACTTGTATGGCGAAGACTTGGCGAGGATACTCGTCGCTCGTGCCGATTTGGCTCGCGTAAGGGCATCGGGACGATATTCGTAGTTATCGAATCCCCATCCGGCGAGTTCTCGAATGCGGACCAGATTTAGGCTCATCGGGGCACCTCCGAAGAAGCCGCCGTCTCCGTATATATAAAGAAAGAGCAGTATGCGTTGATGATCTCCGATGTTTGTTCTTCCGTATGGCCCAGAAGATTGCGAGGGACGAGCCGCATGACGCCACCATGGGTGGAGACGACGAGTCGTTTACCCTCTGCGAGGGGTATGAAGATCAGTCCTCTCATAATATCCATGCGCCACAGAGATATATGCCAATCTCCGCAAGTTGAATTGTCGCTCCAAAACAATCGCCTGTGACGCCACCGATCCGCCTGTTGTAATAGGCACCCGTTAACCAAGTCATAAGGATGGCGCTCAAAATAGGACCGATTGCAAAGACTTTTAGAAATGCGGCCGAGATTGCGAAACTGAATACCGTTCCTCCGATGAGTGCGACTATTGATATTTGGCGCGCGATTCGTGCGCCCTGCCCATCGGGTTCGGAAGCCTGTTGTTCCCGTGCTGAAGGAAGGAAATAGCTCAACGGAAGAACCGTCCAACGACAGAGGACGTTGGCTGCCAGCAGGTAGTACAGAACAAGAGACAGCGGTAAAGATGCAATCAAAATCAGGCGTCCCAGAAGACTGAACACGAGGGCTATTCCGCCATAGCTCCCGATGCGGCTATCGCGCAAAATGAGGAGGACTTTCTCCCGACTTGTACCACCGCCGAATCCATCTGCGGCGTCGGCCAGGCCGTCTTCATGTAGACCGCCTGTTACCAGAACAAGGTAAACAAGGACGACAAATGCGGTAACCACTCTGGGAAGATGAGGCGCGAGGAAAAAATGCAGGAGTGCAGCACCGCCTCCCACGATCAGGCCGACGAGTGGAAAGAACTTTACGGACCGCGAGAGGGAGCCGGCTTCGTATGACCGTGACGGCATAGGAATGCGCGTCAAGAACTGCATGGCCGAAAGCAAGTCGGACCAGCCACTGCGTAGATGAGTTGCGAGGGTCAAGATGCTTCGCTGACCCCCGCCGAGTCGAATGTGGCCATCTGACAATAAAGTGCAACGGCGGATTCGAGAACCGGCATCGCCAGCACAGCCCCTGTACCTTCTCCCAAGCGCATGTTCAAGGATAAAACGGGGGTTAGTTTCATGTGATCGAGTAGCAGTCTATGCCCCGGCTCCTCCGATTGATGTCCGGCAATGAGGTATTCCTGAGCGGTCGGGGATATTGCGACCGCGAGGGCGGCTGCGGCTGTAGAAATAAACCCGTCCACAACGACGACACGTTTGTGGCGAGCTGCTGCCAGGACCATTCCGACCATCGCGGCGATTTCCAGTCCGCCAACGCAACGCAAGATATCGAATGGGTATGCGCCAGGGGACGCCGCGAAATGTTTTTGGCCGACGGCCTCTACTATCGCAACTTTGTGCGCATGAGCTTCGGCTGTTACGCCTGTTCCGTGGCCGGTGGCCTTTGCGGGAGCTGCGCCGGTGAGGGCACACGTGATTGCACTCGCGGAGGTTGTGTTGCCTATTCCCATCTCACCGATCGCAATCATCGTCTTTCCGGCCGAAACCGCCTGGAGGGCCATCTCCATACCGACCAAGATAGCCCTGTTCATTTGCTCCTCGGTCATCGCTGGTCCGTGCCGCATGTTTTGCGTACCTCTTGCGACCTTGTGGTGAAGCAGGCCGGGAACGCCGTCGAAATCAGCGTCAACTCCAACATCGACAACGTGGAGTTCAGCATGATGCAGACGGGCCAGCACATTCACCGCCGCACTTTGATGGAGGAAGTTCAGGACCATCTGATAGGTAACTTCCTTAGGGTATGCGCTGACGCCGTCTGTCGTAATGCCATGATCCGCAGCAAAGACGTAGACGCTCTTGCTTATCGGTTCAACAAAGCTCTCCTGACGGATAGAGACGATCTGATATGCAAGATCTTCAAGACGCCCCAGACTGCCCAGCGGCTTCGTGAGCGTGTCGAGACGAGCTCGCGCTTTCCGTCGCCAGGCTTCGCTGGATGGCTCGATCTCTCGTGCGATTTGTGTAATCTGTTGAACGCTTTGGATATTCATAAAGACCTCTACTACGTTGAGCGCTTCCCCTTCATCCTGCCTTCCGAAGGGGACACGGGGAATAACCTAGTTAAGTTTCCAATTCTCCCCGCCGAAGTTCACTTTTATTCCGGTCTGGAAGGTCATGGGCAGCGACGGAAATCCGAATGCCTCGTAATAATGTTCGCTCAGCAAATTTTGCGCGTTGGCATAGATATTGAGGCGAGATGTGACTTGGTAGCCTCCGCCAAGTTCAAGCCGCTCGTATGAGCCGAGCAGATTCCGATTGGGCAGCAGAAGGCTGTTGCCAAAGTTGGAGTCTGTGAGGAAGTCGCTGTCGTCACGTTTGCTGACGAGTGTCCCGGTAAAAGAGACATAGGCCTTCGAGCGAGAGTAATTTAGGCCGAAGTAACCAGTGTGTGGAGCGACACGGAAAGGGCGTGCGCCAACTAGTGGAGAATCGGCCCCAATGGGAATGTCACTGAAGTTGAAGGCACTGTTGAACGTGCATCCGGAGATGTTACTGGGGGGGGCGCACCCCAGATTATCGCTGTCCAACGAGTGTTGCACCCTGGCGTCGGTATAGGTGTACCCTGCACGAGCGAAAAGATGGTTTCCTATCCTGTACTCGGATTCGAACTCTAGGCCCTCTGACCGGAATGCTAGCGAATTGATGTAGGCGCCCCCTCCAGCAAAGGCAGGAAGATTTCCGGCGTGGATACCAAGCTCAAGCAAGCCAGCCTGTGAAACGTACTCAACGCCGTTAGTGAACTCATCGTGGAAGTAGGTGATCCCGAGGCGGGCTCTTCCTCTGAGGATCTCCTGATCCAAACCGCCATCGTATGTACGGGAATTTTCGGCACCAACCGGCATGACATGGTACTGCTCGATGAGCTGGCTGCCATTAGGCAGGGGTGCAAGCGTTCCATAGAGCGAGTCGGCCTGTTGGAAGATGCTGGGTTCCTTGATGCCTTTGCCGAAGGTGCCATGTAGTTTGGTCCCACTGAAAAAAATACCGGAGGAAGGCCTAGCGAGATAGTAGGCGAGCGAGACGCGCGGAGTGTCAGCGAAGCCGAAGAGGCCATTGTCTTCGAGCCCAGTGCCGAGGTTGTAGAAGAGGCGGCTCTGAAATTCGCCTGAGGTCTGGATGGTGTAGCTATAGTTGCCGCGCTGAATGCTGCTGGGCATTCCATAAAGGTTTCCTGCGTATCCGTTCAGCCCACTTTCATTCTCGAACTTGAAACCGCCGAGGACCAGCAGGTGAGGGCTGACACTGAAATCGGTCTGAGAGTAAACAAAGTTTCGGTGCGTAGTTTCGAGATAGGTGGAAGGAACAGGGCTATAAGGTGTGTAAAAGAGAGCATGGCCGGTGACACTGTATCCGTTGGCTCCCTTGATAGTGACAAGAACTCCGTCAGTGTTGCCGAAATCATCAGGGATACCTGCGGCCGCCGGGTCGAGATATTCGCCGTTCTGGCGTGTGCCTCCATAACGGATTTGATTGTGCCAGCGCTGTGTCGTTTGACCATTCCAGACGGCACTATAGTAATTGTCCTGCTCCTGCTGCTTGCTATCATCGGGAACGCCGTAGAGCGCGATGGCGTTGGGCTGGCCACCCGAGACGGCGGTGTGACGGACGGTGAAGCGAAGATCGTTGATCGGGTTCGGTGTCCAGCCGAAGTTACCAGCGTAGGTTGCGTTGTGGAACTCGCTATTCGGAAGGTTGTTGTCGGTATCGATACGGGCAAAGGCGGAGTAGAGATCGAACTGGTGAAAAACTGTGCCCGCGGTAACTTCATTGCGATATGTATGGAAGTTTCCGGCATCGCCGGAATAAGTGAACATTGGAAGTGGAGTTGAGCCACGCGTGGAACGCATACTTACGACCCCAGCGAGAGCATCGGAGCCATAGAGAGCGCTGTTGGGTTCACGCAGTACTTCGATGGAGTCGATGCCTACAGACGCGATGTTTGCGAACTCAACACCACCTCCGATGGCATTCACTGGGACGCCATCGATGAGGACCTTGTTGGCGTCGGTGCTTCCGCCGCGTATTGAAAGACTCGAGGTGCCGCCCATCTGGCCAGTCTGCGTGACCTGTAAGCCAGGACTGAGGCGGAGAGGAGTTTGCACTTCCGGCATGTAACGGTAGTCATCCAATGGGAGAACCGTTACGGATGCACCTGTCTGCGCTTCAGGCATTGGGGTTCCACTTGCCGTCACGGTTACTTGTTGCGTAAGAGTCTGGGTAGCGAGAGTAATGTCTAAATCGGGCGTGCCAGAGCCGTTGACGTAGACTGCAGATGTAGTGATCGGTTCAAAGGAAGCGGCAGCGACACGGACGCGGTAACGCCCTGGGGCCGGTATCGCAAACTGAAAGGTGCCGTCAGTGCCGGATTTCGAGCTGGCGACAGCATGTTCGTCACGTAAGAGGTCGACAGAAGCGCCGGCTATAAGTGCGCCGAGTGGATCTTGCACCCTTCCATGTAACGTCTGTTGTTGCTGTGCTGACAGAGTTGGAGTAATGACAGCAATTGCGAAAACGAATGTGAACGCCAAATGGATAAAGCATCCTGCTGTTGCGGAATTGACGGCACGGACCTGAGCACTTGATGGGCTTGCTGCGAGTTTCATCTTCCCCCTCGGGATTGGTTGCAGCTGGGCCGGTATCCTGGCTTGCGCTTCATCGATCCATGCTGCCTTCCCAGAGTTTTACTCCAGTGGCGTTGACGTTCCTGCATGTCCCTCAGCGCTTACAGTTACGGGGTAGTGGCGGAGTTTCACCGCGCTTCCCGACACCCTGCTGTTGATTGCGGTTGTGAAGCCGAGAAGGTGTCCTCGACTAAAAGAAAAAGCTGTTGAACGACGTCTGTCTTCAGACATCGGCCAATATCATGCAGTTGTGAACTCCTCCGATTTCAGGAGCCTAGTGAGCTCCACGAACCTCTGTGCGATGTGCGGTGCTGTTCGGAAATGGAAATGAATATAGCTGACAAGAACATTGCCAAAGCGATATCCCTCCTCTTCTTGTTGGTCCGAGAGGGAATACCTCACTCGATAGCTGGTTGGCAGATTGGGCATCTCGGCGATGCGTGAGTAATGAAAGCTATGGCCTCGCAGCACGGTGCCGGATGCGCCGAGCACGCAGTCATGCGTCAGGTTGACCGTCACATAGCCAAATTTTTCGAGCTTGCCAGTCATCTCGCTTGAAAAGGGAAGAATACCTGCCATGCCATAAGAACTACCATTCAAGTTTGTAAGCTGCCGCGAAAGATAAATCATTCCACCGCATTCGGCATAGATGGGACGATCCGAGGCAGCGAACTGCCTCATTGAATGGAGCATTGATCGGTTGCCGCTGAGTTGTTCGGCGTAAACCTCCGGGTAGCCGCCTCCGAGATAGAGCGCGTCGAGTCCTTCAGGAAGCTCAAGGTCCGCGATGGGGCTGAATGGCACGATCTCTGCACCGTGTTTGCGCAGGAGATCGAGGTTGTCTTCGTAGTAAAAGCTGAACGCCTGATCTCGTGCTACGCCGATGCGGACCGCAGGCATGCCTGTTTCAGGGATGACGAGTGATGTTTCTCCGAAATCAAAGCCGCACGGAAGAGACAAAAGGGCGTCCAAATTCAGGCTGTTCTCTGCTAAGCATGCCAGCGTATCTGTTTGTCGCCCGAGGTTATCGTCGCTGGATTCCTCTGCCGCTTGTAGCCCGAGATGTCTCTCCGGAATGGCGATCGACGCATCATGAGGCAGCCAGCCGAGAACGGGCGTCTTGCAGGAAGACGTAATTGCCGACTTCAGCATCTTGAAGTGTCGTTCACTGGCGGCTCGATTGAGAATCACTCCTGCCAGCGGTAGCTTAGGATCGAACTGCTCGAACCCCAAAACGACAGCAGCGATGCTGCGAGCACTCTTTGCCGCATCGAGCACGAGGACGACTGGCAACTGCAGAAGCTTGGCGATCTCCGCACTGCTGCCGGTCTTCGTAACGCCATCTTTCCCATCGAAGAGGCCCATCATGCCTTCCACAACGAAGACGTCAGCCCCTTTGGACGCTTCGCGTAGCACAGCCTTATTGGCAGATAGAGGGAGCATCCATGTATCGAGATTCCGTGCTGCTCGGCCAGCCATACGAGTCAGATGTCCCGTATCCAGGAAGTCGGGGCCGCCTTTGAACGGTTGAACGATCAAACCGCGCCGCCGCATGGCCGCAATAAGCGCGAGCGTAACGGTAGTCTTGCCCACTCCGCTCGCAGTCCCGGCGACGAGAAAACCCTTCATGGTTGGGCCTCCGCGGGAAGAGAGCCTTTGATAGCAAGAGGAAGGCCAGCGACCATCAAGACGACCGTGTCAGATATCGAAGTGACGCGTTGATTGATTTCACCAACAAGGTCTCGGAACTTTCGCCCTAGTTCATAGGCAGGAACTACGCCACTCCCCACTTCGTTTGATACCAGGATGATTGAACAGGGTGCTGAATCAAGCGCGGAGCAGAGTTGATCGACATGAGATTGAAGTTGTGCAACATTGCCGCTACAAACTTCAAGAAGATTGGCCGCAAAAAGTGTCAGACAGTCGATGAGGATGACGTCGGAGCTTTTGCTTGCCTCCTGGATCGCCTGTGATAATGCGATCGGCTCTTCGATGGTTGCCCAACTCTTGGGGCGTTCGGCTCGGTGCCGTTCGATCTTTGCTTGCATCTCAACATCATCACGGTGTTCTGCGGTCGCAATAAACGTCACGCGCGCAGCCCGCTCCGCTATCTGGTGCGCGTAGCGGCTCTTGCCGCTGCGTACACCGCCGAGTACCAGAGTTACTACTGCCGGGTTGGATTGCTGCACGCTTCCTCCTAGCATTCGGATGGACCACGTTCGTGAACACGCTGTAGGGCGAGTACGAGAGTTTCATTCAACTCGGCACTCTCCAAATGGAAGTATTCAGCACTCAGAGCCTCTGCCAGCATTCGCGACCTTCCGAGACGTTCGCTGGAGTTTTCGGTATCGATCACGAGAACCGATGACTTAATCTGACCGGCCATATCTATAGCGTCCTGCCACGCGTCACTATTTTCGAGAGGCACATTCGCGCGCCCGTCTGTGAGCAGAATGATTACGGTGGTCGGCGTCAGATACTTCTGAGCGAGATGGAGTGCATGTGCCAAGGGGGTTCTGCCGCCGGTTGGAAGGTATTCCAATGTCGCGGTTGCTTCTTGAAGTACGTTGGATGGCTCCAGTAAAACTTGTGCCTCTGTTCCACGAAAGGCAATGATGCCAACCTCATCTCCGATTTTGAAAGAGCGTGTGAGCAGGCTATTCGCCACGCCTTTCACCAGGCGCATCCGTTCCTGTACGGCATGAGATCCGCTTGAATCGACAACAAAGAGATACCGCGTTCCAGCTCTTGGAGCTCTGATGCGCTCATGCAGATCCGAGGTTCTTAGGTGAACCGCGCCGGTCTCCCTCACCGTATGGTTTAGCGTTGCGCGAACATCAAGTTCTACCGGTGTTTCTGTTCTGCGGGAGCCGACAACTGGGCCAGGTTGAGAGACGGATGCCATGGCACTGATTCCCCGGACTACTACACTTTCAAAAGCAGCGCGTATGGCGAATGTCTCGACTTCCCGCGGAGCAAATATTCTGGCGACATCATCACGCGCATTCGGTAGACCGTTGGGATCGGGCGGCTCTATTTGTGAATCGCGTGATTTCGGTGCCGGCGGTTGAGTGCGGGGTGCGGGAGGACGGCCCCGCTCATGGCTCCGATGAGCAAGTGCCAAGGGCAATACGGTGGAGACATGGTTGGGAAGCACTGAAGCATCGCCGACCAGGGCCGCGTAAGCGATGGCCGCGCGAACGATTGCAAGGTCGGCTCGGAGAGAACGCACGCCGGCTTCACAGACGGACTCGCTAATGCTGGCAAGTAGATCTTTAGAATAAAGAATGTCAGGACGTCTAGTGCGCGCCGCGTTCAATCGATCGCACAGCTGTTGTTCTGGTTGGGTCCACTCCTTGTTGAAACTCGTCGGATCTTGTTCAAACGCTATTCGCCTTTCGATAACAGTTTGTCGTGCGACTGGATCGACAGGCACGGCAATATCTACCGCGAGCGCAAACCGGTCGAGCAGTTGTGGCCGCAGGGAACCTTCCTCGGGGTTCATGCTGCCGAGCAACACAAACTCAGCCGCATGAGATGCGCTAAAGCCCTCGCGCTCTACCGTATTAACTCCGCTTGACGCCGCATCGAGCAACGTATCGCCCAGATGACCTGGGAGGAGGTTGATCTCGTCCACATAGAGGACTCCTCCATGGGCTTCAGAGAGTAGGCCCGGCTTGAGTGCAGGCTCTCCCTTGAGAGCTCGTTCGAGGTGCAAGCCCCCAAGAAGCCTGTCCTCAGTGGCTCCGATGGGAAGATTGATAAACGGAGAGGGGTGGGGCAGGAGCGTTGCCAACCCACGGGCCGCGGTCGTCTTGCCAGCTCCTTTGTCGCCTCGCAGAAGGACACCAATGCGCCAATCGACCGCTGCCAGAAGCAGCGCAAGCTTCATCTCCTCTTGTCCGACAATGGCTGAGAAAGGATAAACGGGAGGCTTCATAAGATAACCCCTCGTTTCGTTTCGCCCCGTGCCTCCAGCAAGGTTTCGCTCTCCAGCAAGACTTCGCGGAGAGCTTCGAGTGTTTCGGGCACTGGGCTCTCCCAAAGCTCGCGTCTAGCTGCCTCAAGCAAGCGTTCAGCGATGGCGTTCAACGCCCACGGGTTCGAGGTGCCAAGGAAATTGCGAATCTCTGGTGACAAAGCATACTGCTCCGCGAGACCCTCATAGACGAAGTCGGGGGCGATCTGTGCTGTCGCATCGAAACCGAAGATGTAATCGACGGTCGCCGCCAACTCCAATCCCCCTTTATATCCATGTCGCTTGATGCTTTCGATCCATTTGGGATTGACGACACGAGACCGGTAGACGCGGAGGGCCTCTTCTTGAAGATCGCGCACCTGCACGGTCTCAGGGCGAGAACTGTCACCGAAGTAGGCTTTGGGCTGCGTCCCTGTCAGTGCGCGTATCGAGGCGATCATTCCACCATGGAACTGGAAGTAGTCGTCCGAATCGAAAATATCGTGTTCGCGGTTGTCCTGGTTGTGCAGCGCAACTTGAATCGACTTCAACCGCTCGGCGAATACCGGCTGCGCATCAACGCCATCGGTGCCCTTACCATAGGCGAATCCTCCCCAGGCAAGAAATGCACGAGCAAAATCTTCATCGCCGCTCCAGTTGCCGGTTTCTATCAATGGCAGGATGCCTGCTCCATAAGAACCAGGTTTTGATCCAAAGATGCGGTATCGTGCCTGTACGTCCGCCTCATGCTCGGGGATGTTCTTGTGAGCTTCCAGATCGGCAAGATAGTGTTTGCGTGGAAAATTTCGATCGAGCGGTTCATCAAGCTCGACAACGAGCGAGACGGCTTGGTCGAACAGTTCTATGAGGTGCGGGAAAGCATCGCGAAAAAAGCCACTGATGCGCAGGGTGACGTCCACGCGCGGACGTCCGAGTTGCTCAAGGGGAATGACGGCCACGCCCTCCAGCCTGTGAGACTGCGAACTCCAGATTGGGCGAATACCTAACAGAGCAAAGGCCTCCGCGATATCATCTCCATGCGTACGCATCTGTGACGTTCCCCAGACACTGAGACCCATCATCTCGGGATACTGACCCTCTTCTTTGCGGAACCGATCGACAGCCTCTCGCGCAAGTTGCTGTCCGACATGCCATGCCGCCTGCGAAGGTAGGGCTCGCGGGTCGACCGCATAGAAGTTTCTCCCCGTTGGCAGAATGTGTGCCATCCCTCGAGTCGGAGCGCCAGCGGGACCGGCTGGAATATATCTCCCTTCAAGAGCATCCAGAAGATGCTCGATTTCGTCTCCCGTTTGTTCGAGCTTTGGTACCAGTTCGATGCACGCGAAAAGCAGCGCTTCCGATATCTCGGGGGATTGCAGACCGAGGACAGCTCGTTGTACTTCGGCTACAGCCTCTGTACGAAATCCAAGAGTCTCCAACATGGTGAAGAGGTCGAGCACGGCACGATCAAGCAGTTCGAGTACGTCCGCATGGGTATAACAAGTGTGACCGAAAATCTCCCGCGTCGTCGTCAAGCGCTCACCGGGTTTGTTCAGGAGCGATGTAAGGCTAAATCCAAAAGCGTCTGCGAGGCTTTGCTGAAGACTCGGCGTGCTGACGTTCGTCAGGCGCGTCAACGAGCGGAGCATCTCGGGAAGCGGTGGCATCTGTCCAAGAATGTGAAGACCATCGCGAATTTGCGCCATCCCCAACTCACAGAGATATCCATCCAGGTCTTCGATGAGGTGCGCAACCTCATTTCCCGTCATGGAAGCCAGCGTTGTAGGAACGCCCTCCGGAGTCAAAGCGTCATCCCACTCATGAGAGTGGTCGCCTCGTTCGCGCGTCAGCATCGCTTTTGTATCGAGATCGGTTTTGAGGTTGGTGCGTTCTACGAGCTCCCATATCTGCTGTTGGAGATACGGCAGCTTGGCCGGATCGAGCTTTTCGACTGCGTAGTATTCGTTGACCAGTTGATTCAACTCGGCGAGGGGGCCATATGTCTCAGCCGTCGTCATAGGAGGCGTGAGGTGGTCAACGACCACGGCGTGCGCTCGACGCTTTGACTGGCTACCCTCGCCAGGGTCATTGATGATGAACGGATACACGAGCGGAAGATCGCCCAGCAATAGATCGGGGAAGCACTCGCCCGATAGCCCAACTCCTTTACCCGGAAGCCATTCGAGTGTGCCGTGCTTGCCCATATGCACGATCGCATCGGCGCCCCAGCCGCCTTCGTCTTGGGCCGTCCCTAGCCAGCGATAGAAAGCCGTGTAATGGTGTGTTGGAGGCATATCCGGCGTGTGATAGATCGCATCGGGATCGATCCCATAACCACGCGGCGGTTGGAGAGCAATCAGAGCGTTGCCGAGGTCCAGCGCAGTAAAAAGATAATCCTGCTCATCTCCCCATGGCTCTTCTTGCTCAATCGAAACAACCTTGGCGCCGATCGTAGGCAGCAGCTTCTTGTCTGTCTTCTTTGCCGGCATGATGGGACGCCCGCGGTCCCGCGGCTGCCCCCAGAAGTCCTGCATCCTGCGGCTGGGCCGTTCCGGAAACGTCGCAAAGATCTTCCTGTAAGCGACCCTCGAAAAGCGTTTGGCTTGTGCGGGGTCAAGCGGATACTTATCGTCGTAGGTTCCATGCTGCAGCAGTTCCTGCATCAACGCGTCCGAAGTGTCCGGCAACTCGGAGATGACATATCGGCGCGCACACATGGCGCGAAGAGTGGTGAGAAGGCTGGCTGGAGAATCGAGGCCGACTGCGCCGCCAACCTGCGATGCTTTTGCGGCCGAGTTCGTGAGCACAAAGGCGATCCGCCGTTCTCGATTTGGCTTATGGCGTAGAGCTGCAAGACGAGCCGCAATGCCTGCCACTCGCTCAATCCGTTCCTCGTGTGGGACGTAAAGATTCTCCGCCCCGCTGGAGCCTCGTTCCTTGAATGAGATCGGTACGGTGATAATGCGGCCATCGAACTCAGGAATAGCGACGTTGACTGCTGTATCGAGCGAGTTGAGGCCACGTCGCGACCCTTCCCATGCACCACGTGGCATTCCACTCGGGATAGCCTGGATAATAGGCATTCCGAGTTGTTCGAGGGAATCCACCGCTTCACCCGCAACCGTCACAGAGCCAGTATTCACTTCTCCCAGGGCAAAGGATAGCGTTGAGATGAGGACATCGGCGCGGCCGTGAATCAGCTTGAACGCAGCGGGTCTTCCTTCTTCCTTCGACTTCAGGCTTGAGGTGAAGACACACAAAGCATTCAGACCCTTGTTTTGTAGTGCTTCAACGAGCTTGTCGATAAAGGCAGTGTTGCCGCTCATGCGATGGGCGCGATAGAAGAGGATGGCAGCGGTTGGTTTCGACGGATCGGCCTGCCGCCACCAATCCTCAAAGGTTGCGGCATCCATCTCCGGCAGGTAGATACCATGCTCCGGCATCGGACTGGGCGCAGCATATCCATAGCCCGTGAGCATCAATCGGTCCGACAAGAAACGGAAGAGCTCACTGAAATTGGCGACACCTCCAAGGTCGAGATACCCGGAGGCCGTGTGCATCACATCAGCGGGCACATTGATCGTTTCAGAAAACTCTGAAGCGTTGTCGCCCGTTCCGCTAACAAGTACAAGAGATTGGCCACGCTCGATACAAGTCGCCTTCAGGCTGCTGAAGCCAGGGATACAGCTAAGTGGCCCGTGGCAGCGCACCACGATTACCTTTGCTTTGCTCATCTCGCCGGCGAGCAGCGCGTTCATCTGGTCTTCGGTCCGCAGGGCGTTCAGCGAAAACGCACTGACACGAAGTTCGGCGGGAAGTAATTCCGAAGCTTTGATCAGGGTGAGCATGTCGGTATCGGCGTGCGATAGCAGCATGATGCCGCCATTTGGCTGCGCCAGTTCGAGTTGGTTCAGCCCATCGCTTGGGCTCGGAAGTCGAACATCCCAGTCGTAGTAGTTGAAGGTGTATTCGGCCAGCTCCGCAGAAGGTTGAAGGAAGCGGTCGGCCTTCAGCATCGAGTCGATGTATTCAAAGATCTGACGAACGTGCCACTCACTGTTTACGGAATGAAACCAGATGCTCCTTCCGTCGAAGACCAGGCTGGCCACATTCGCGAGCGCACAGGGGCCAATGCAGCCTCCCTTCGTCAGGTGGACATCATTGCGGATCTTGCGTTTCAGCCATTCCTCCTGGTAGACATCGACAGGGACCGCGGCATAACCGCGTTCAGTGATACCGCAGCAACAACCCGTGTAGCAATACGTGAGGTGGGCCCGGTGTTGAATGATATTGAAGGCTCGTCCATCGGCGCGAACGACGCGTTGACGGTGTGATGTTGACATGACTACATCTCCTCTGAGGGGCGTCTTTGACGGATCGCCCAGACCAGATAAGGGCCGCCGATGAGAGCGAGAACCGCCCCGGCAGGAATCTCCGCGGGTGGCAGAACAATGCGTCCAATAGCATCACAGATCGCAAGGAGCGCCCCGCCAAAGAGAAATACACTTGGCAGCAGCACACGATGATCGGGACTGATCTTTGAGCGCACCAGGTGCGGTACGATCAGGCCGACGAAGCCGATAGGGCCGGTCAGTGCAATCGCGCCCGCGACGAGAATCGATCCCGACAGGTAGCCAGTCTTTAGTAGGGCAGGCACGCGGACACCGCGCGAAGCAGCCCATTGGTCTCCCACCGCAAGAAGGTTCCAGCTACGGGCTCGCGAGATGACGATTGCTGCCAGAACAACGACCACGACACTCAGAACTCCGAGTGATGTGAAACTCGTCGAATCGACGCTGCCGATAAGCCAGCGGGCGATCGAAAAGGTCCTCGACATCCCGGCGAAACCACCTAGGATGATGATGAGCGCCGCGCATACGCTGTTGATGGCAATCCCGGTAAGAAGCAGGCTGAATGCCGAGATTTGCCGTCGCTTGGAAAATCCTCCAAGCATGAGTGCCAGCACGCCGAAGGCTCCAGTCAGAGCTCCGACCCAGGTAGCAGGAATCCCCCAAACCATCTGCCAGCCTGCTGCAATCACGGCAACGGCACCAAGGGAGGCGCCGGCGGAGATGCCCAACGTATAGGGAGTGGCGAGCGCATCCCGCAGCATCGCTTGAAACAGCGCACCGGCCAGAGAGAGCGCTCCTCCAGCGACAAGCGCGAGAAGCGTCCGCGTGACGCGCAATTGTACAAGAATCTCGTAGTCGGGAGATTGTCGATGCAAGACCCTCGCAACACTGATCGGCCCAGCGCCTATCCACGGCAGGAGGATCGCGGACGCAACGAACACGCAGATCGGCAGGAGAAGATTCCTGTGGGCTACAGCCGTGCTTTGTTCATAAGCGGTCATTGATACCAGATCCATGGGGAGCCTGCGGGCGTACTGCCTATCCGCAATCGCGAGGAGAAAAGTTTTAGCCAGTCATCGTTCTCTTGCGCCTTCGACGCTGTGAGGTCATGGGCGACGATTCCGTCTGACAGTACGAGAACTCTGGAGCAATAGGTCAACGCAAGATTCAAATCGTGGGTAACCGCAATGCAGAGCTTGCCCGCTCGTGCCTCCTGGCGAAGGACGGTGAAGCAATGAAGCTGCTGCTCGACATCGAGGAAAGTTGACGGTTCATCCAGTAAGAGAATGGAAGCGTTCTGCGCAAGACACGCGGCGAGGAGAACCCGCTGCCGTTCGCCTCCGCTTAGCGACCGAAAGTTTCGATGACGATACTCCCAACAATGGGTCCGCTCCATGGCTTCACGAATAAAGCTGTGATCCTCATCGGACTCGAACCACCTGTCCGTGTGCGGGTATCTCCCCATCGCTACCAGTTGTTCCGCCGTATACGGGAGATCGGCGTAGACTGTTTGCGGGAGATGGCTAACGCGCTGCGAAAGCTCACGCAGGTTCCAGGCCTTCTGATCGCGCCCGGCAATGGAGACTGATCCGACCGCGGGTCTGCGGAAACCCGCAACAACATCGAGCAACGTGCTCTTGCCCGCTCCATTGACACCTACGAGGGCCAGGAACTCATAGGTGTCGGCGCTGAGTGTTGCTGAGCGAAGGACGATACGTCTTCCGTAGGAGAGTTGCAGGTTCGCGACCTCAAGCAGCTGGCTCAACGGGCACGCCCCTTGCTGTTTGCGGAGTGCATAAAGTCGAACAGCATCTGAGCGGCTATCGGGGCGCGCGGTCCAGGTACAAGCAGGGCATTTGAGGTGCCAACGATGACGCGTCCTCTGCGAACCGCTGTCAACTGGCTTTGCTGACCCCATAGGGACAATACCTGGGCCTCTGCAGCTTTGCGCTCTGCTTCCGACTCCTGCTCGCCGCTGAGGTCGAGAATCACATCGGGATCATCTCGGAGCACCGTTTCCAGAGAAATTCGTGGATACATCGGCAGGCCAGGCTGTGCGAGCACATTTCTGCCTCCGGCGATCTCCAGTAACTCTTCGAGATAGTTCCCTGGACCAACTGCCGTAAGTTCGGCAAGCATTCCGGGTCGATGATTGACGATAGCTAGAACGCGAGGGGACGGTAATCCCTTCGACTTCTCCTGAATCTCCGTTAACTGACGCTGGATGCCTTCGATGAGGATGTTTGCGCGCTCAGGGACCCCTGCAGCTTTTGCGATGAGGAGGACGCCAGTATAGACATCGTTGAGAGTGCCATGCGGTACTTCGATAAACCTGACGTGCAGGGCAGTGAGGCGATCAGTCAGTTCACTTGAGATCCGTTGTAGAACGACGAGGTCTGGCACGAGACGCGCGATGGCTTCCGCATCCGGCGCAAGGTATGTTCCGACCTTCGGCAGTTTTTGAGCGGAGGCAGGGAAGTTGCAGAAGCGGGAAACGCCGACAACCCTGTCGCCGAGCCCCAGGGCGAAGAGTGCCTCCGTAATGCTGGGTGCTGTTGAGACAATGCGTTGGGGCTTGTCTTCGGCGGGGAGCCGCTCCACCAATGCCATGAGCACTACGCTGGATAGGAATCCTCGGCGTGTCAGCAACGTGGAGCGCGAATTGTCGTAGCTCAAGCCAGAAGTCGGGCGCAAGGTTTCTGTTCTCCGCAGAAATTGCAACTGAACCCCTGGCAGGTCTCCTGGCTCAAAGACGATACTTGCGTATCCGCCGCTATCCTTCCCCGGTAGCTACCCCGAGTGGTACTTCTAGCGGCTTATCTTTGTTTACAGTGGCGGGACCGCGCCGGCTTTACACCGGACTTCCCTTTTAAGCCCGTTGTGGGCACCGTGGGTCATTATCAAAGGTACCACGCAACAGGATGTCGGCCAGATCACGAATAGCGCAGTTCATCGACGGAACTCTGGGAGGGCATATTGCTTACGCCCTCCGCGCGTTCGGTAAGCCAGCCAAAAAGAAGTCCCAGAATACTCCACATCACAGCCTGGGTCTCTAAGGATGCGATGCGGAATTTCCATAGCAGAGAAGCCGGGAATCCCGCAGGAACTTCGTCGATTGGGGGCAGAAAATGAGCGACAACACTGACGATAACCACGTAGAGAATGATAGCTGACAACGTGGCATTCCACTCCCCCAGGGACTTGCTCCAGAGTCGTTTTGCTTTCAGGGAAACGACTGTGACGATAATTGAAGTCGCGATGAGCAGAAAATAAGCGGCAGTGCGAATACCGATCGTTTCCGGATTCCCAACCGATGGAGGGTTGGCCGGATATTTGAGGGACGGCGTCAGGACGATGGTGGCGAACCCAATCCCCGCAAGCAGAGCGGAGAGAACTCTAGGCCTGGACTGGCTGAAGCGACCGCGCGCATAGGCAAAAACGAGTCCAAAGATGCCACCGAGCGCGGTACTGTACACCCCGATGCCAGTAAGTAAACCAAAACCCCTCTGAATTTTGCGGCTTACGATCTCCGGCTCAGGCGGTTCACCTTTGGCCTGGTCCATGCTGGTCTCAAAAGCAATTGCCCGATCCACTTGGGGCTCCCCCACCCAACGCGCGAATGCGAATACGAAAAGGCCGACCAGGAGGCCGACCAGCATACCGCGAAGAAGCAGTGAACGGGCCATTGGATTTGTTTAGTGGCAGGGAAAACCGAGTAAGTGGCGTCCGTCGTGAACGAACTCGTGAATTGCGCGACCATGAATGAGAGAGGTGGCACCCTGCTCGGCACCCACAAAATAGATTAGAAGGAGCATCAACAGCCCTCCAAACAACGCCCAAGGCATCAATTCGCGGAGCGGAATGACCGGAATAGTGCCTGGTTGCGCGATTGAGCCTGCGGACCACTGAGCCATACTTGAGACCTCCTGAGGTTGCACATCTGTATGAGGGAGAATGAAGCCCTCAACTCAGTCTGAGCGTAGTGAAGCTCAACGGTGGTGTCAATACAAAGGTAGCCGATGATAATCTTGCGCCAGTGACGGCCTTGGAATTGAGAGCATTGCCAGCTCGAATCACGCTCATCAGCCACGCACCCACCCTCGCTCTAAAACGGGCATCTTTTCCTCTCGATGCGCCCTTGCCTGAAGACGAGATTGAAAAGGTCGCCACTCAGGGATGGACGGCCCCGCAAGCACAATATGTATGTTGTGGACCGGAGAAGCGCACACAACAAACCGCGGAAGCTCTCAGTCTGGAGCCTTCCGTGGCGATTGAGCTTGCCGATGTCGATTACGGGACGTGGAACGGTAAAGAAATCGAGGACATCCACGCAACAGACCCCGAAGGATTGGCCAGTTGGCTGACAGACGTGAACGCTGTGCCCCATGGCGGTGAGTCCTTTGCGCACCTGATTATCAGGGTTCAGCGATGGATGAAGGATCGAACCACTGCTGGCCACACCATGGCGGTAACACACCCGTCAGTGGTGCGTGCAGCGATCCTCTGCGCGATTCAAGCCCCGCCCGAGTCTTTCTGGCGCATTGAGATCGCTCCGTTGACCCTTACCGATTTGCGCTTCAATGGAAAGCAGTGGACGCTCCGGGTGGCGGGATGTCCCGTTCTCCTCAAATGAGCAAAATGCTTCGCATTTGTAAAACTGCCGGCCGCAGCTCGCAAGTGCGGCCATGCTAGATTAGGGGGACATATTCTGGGTGCCCGCAAGGGCATAACAGGGAAGCCGGTGTGAGTCCGGCGCGGCCCCGCCACTGTAATCAGGAACAAGACTTTTCACAAAGCCACTCGGTTGCGACTGGGGAAGGCGAAAGGTCGGGAGCTTCACATGTGAGGCTTTGCCTGAAAGTCAGGAGACCTACCTAGAACAGTCAGATTCTTTCCGCGCGGAAACGGGAAGCGATCGCTCGTTGTTCTTGAGCCTTTGTGCCTCCATCAGGAAGCCACTGATCCCACCTTGAGCGTGAGCCATCATGGTCATCGTGCTGGGTGATACAAACCCTGGCAACTTTGCGGAGACCACGACTTGTTGCGCAACGCTCGCCGCTACTGCCAACTGTGCCATCTCAGCCACGTTTACGCCGCCTGGGTCAATGACGTATAACGCCACAAGCCTTACGACGGACGGCTCCGCAACGCTGCAGATCATCACGCTCACGGCGATCTTGTCGGGGCCTGTGTGTGCGACGTAACTGTGCGCGTTGCTCTCTCCCTAGCGAGAAGAGCAGCAATGCCTCCGCATTCAGCCAGCTCAATTCGGTTGGAGCCCCTCGGCCAACACGTCTATGATCCGCAGCCCATTGGAGTTAGCGGTGGATCTGTCTTCAGAGAGGGCAGCCTGTAAGGCCGACGCGCACCCCTTAACCGATTAGAGAATAGAGCCTCACACTTTGCTGCCACGGAGCCTCTTCCCGTCATGTCAACTTCTATTATAACGGGGATGTCAAGAGGGTAAGCGGTGTAAGCGACAGCGATCGATTATCCGGCACTTGCCCGTTAGCTTGCTTCTGCTTCCGAGGATTAGCCGAAAAGAGGGGATGCAAACTGGTTTTGTTTGCACCCTCATTGTTTGGCTGGAGGCGTAGTTCAGGAGCGGGAGTTGGTGCCTTCGTTTGCCGTATCCACCCACGTGGCTTCCACGGGGGTCGGGTTTGACGATGGCGGGCTGGGTGTAGGTTTTGCCGTCGACGGTGAGGCGGACGGTGTACTCGCCGGGGGCAAGTTCGACGGGGCCTCGGCGCCCGCCACCGCCGGCTCCGCGGGGAGTGGCGGCTGGTTTGGGAGTGTCGTCGGTGCAGGCGTCGTGGGGGCGTTGGACTGCCGGTCCACGTCCGAAGCCGCGCGGGGCATAATTCTTGTGCCCTCGTAAAAATGTTGGTTGCCAGGCAGCTAGTATACAAGAGTCGTAAGGGGACATTTTCTTCAATAGGTGTAGTAGACCCGATTACGACATATTCAGGGCAGAAAACCCGAGGGTTGGAACCATGTTGCAAGGAGTATCGCAATCCGAGCCCGTATTGAGCCCCTCATGTTTGTGAAGAGTGGTAGAGAGACAATGACTCGAAATCTTATTCGTGTAGGTGGATCAATCCTGCGGGCAGGGTGATCAGCGACCCCAAATAGGAGGGCCGTAAACGATCCGAGGAATAGAGTGTTCCGTCCAAGGCGCTGCCGGTCAGTGGATTTATTTTGTCGGGGGAAGTGGTGGACGCGGTAGGGATCGAACCTACGACCAGTCGATTAAGAGTCGAATGCTCTACCAGCTGAGCTACGCGTCCTTGCGTGGAACCTGTCTCGGGGAGAGGCAGGAGCGAACGATCTAAGTTCGCAACAGGAGATGCGGATGTTACCGCCGCACAAGAGTTAGTGTACCACGATCCGGCGCCGTTTCGGGACGCCGGATCGTGAGGAAAACTTAGCCTACAAATTCGACGTTGGCCTTGTGGGGGATGATGCCGCGCTCATAGCCCATGTCAAGGAGTTTGCGGATCGCCTCGCGACCATCGTCGCCGTAGTTAAGGGTGCGCTCGTTGACGTACATGCCGACGAAACGGTTGGCGAGATTGGTGTCGAGGTCGCGGGCAAACTGCATGGCGTACTCTAGTGCAGCCTCACGGTGCTCAAGGGCGTGGCGGATGCTGTCGCGCAGAGCGTTGGTGGTAATGAGCTGAACTTCAGAGCCGAGCGAGCGGCGGATGGCGTTCCCGCCAAGAGGAAGAGGGAGACCAGTCTGCTCGTGCCACCAGACGCCGAGGTCGATGATCTTCTTGAGGCCGTCCTGCGCGTAGGTAAGCTGGCCTTCGTGAATGATGAGGCCAGCGTCAAACTCTCCGGCGAGAACGGCGGGGATGATCTTGTCGAAGGGAACGGTGACGGTTTCGATCTCGGGTGCGAAAAGCTTCAGGGCCAGATACGCAGTGGTGAGCGTGCCGGGGACTGCGATCTTCAGCTTCTTCACTTCATCGAGGGTGAAGTCACGCTTGGAGACGATCATGGGGCCGTAGCTGTCGCCTACAGAACCACCGCAGGACATGAGAGTGTAGTTATCCTGGATATAGGGGTAGGCGTGGAAGCTGATGGCCGTGACGTCGTAGTACTGGTCGGTGAGGGCGCGGTGGTTCAGGGCTTCGATGTCGGTGAGGGTGTGGGTGAACTTATAGCCGGGGACGCGAATTTTGTTGGTGGCGAGTCCGTAGAACATGAAAGCGTCGTCAGAGTCAGGGCTGTGAGCGATCTTGATCTCGCGCACGTCAGTTGCTGCAGTAGTCATTGATTCCTTCTTACGTGAACGCGGCGTGTTTGAACGAGGTGTGCCGCGCGGTTGAGTTCTTTATACGATGCGACGCGGGCGGGTAAGGGCGCTGTAGATGCCAGCCGCAGCAAAGATTTTGACGATCTCGCCGGGAAGGAAGGGAGCAACGGCACCGATCCATGTGGCGTAGAGGGAGTGATGGGTGTACTGCGCGAACCAGAGAGCCCCACAGGCATAGAGCAAGGCCATGGCGAGGATGCCCGCGACGAGAGAGGCGAGGAAGCGCGAGGTGCGGGTGTTCAGCAGGCGAACCGTGCCGCCGGCGAGGGCCGCGACAAACGGGTAGGCCATGAGGTAGCCGCCGGTAGGGCCGAGGACCTGCGCCACGCCGCCGAGCCCGGTCGGGCTGAAGACGGGCAGGCCGATTGCGCCTTCGGCAAGGTATGCGAGCAATACCAGGAAGCCTTCAACGGGGCCGAGCGCGAGGCCGACCCCGAGAACGGCCAAGGGCTGCAGCGTAAGCGGCACGGGCGTGAAGGGCAGAGGGATGGAGAGGCGTGCGGCAACGACGATGACCACGGTAGCGGCGAGGCCGATGAGGACCTTTCCTGTGCGGGTTTGCGAGAGCGACGCGGCGCGGGATGCGTATGAGGGCGATGCAGTGAGAGTGGGCATAGGTGTACCGAGGTGTTGGATTGGGTGGAACCTAGAGCGGGTTAGCGAGGTTGCGTGGTGGTTCTGCGGGAACGGAAGGCGAACGCCGTTTGCGGGCTCGGGATATGTGCTTGGCGATCACGAAGCTCATGATGAGCAATACCAGGACCGATGTTGCCGAGATGGCGGCGAGTACGAACATTTGATCTCCCTAAGAATAACAAAGGCAGCGCTAAGGGTGCAGCGTGAATCGGCGGATATCGCGAGAGGCAATGGACACATCTGAACTGTCGACAAGTATGGTTCCATGCAGTGAAAGAGACTCAAGTTTGGTGTCGACATCGGCGATACTGGCAAAGGAACGCTAGTCCGATGACGAAAGATACCAAGCCGACGAAGATCTCCCCGCTGCCGGCGTTTGCGGAGGCGGCAGGGACACGTCTGTATTCGTGGCGCCGCCGGGCAGCGACAATCGCCGTGGGAGCGCTGGCGCTGGTGATGGCATACGGCGTGGTGTTTGGGCACAACGGACTGACCGCCTTCGCACGGAAGCGGGAAGAGGCCAAGTACCTGAACCAGCAGATGATCCGCCTGAAGGCCGAAAACGAGCGGTTGCGCGGGCATGTGGAACGCCTGCAGAACGATCCCGGTGAGATTGAGCATGAGGCGCGCGCGCAACTGCACTATACGCGAACGGGCGAAGTGATCTATACCGTGACCGATGGCGCGAATGCGGGTGCTAAGAGCGGTGCGATGCCTGGTGCAGCGGCACATTAGGTAGAGTTATCCGATTGGCGGAGGCGCCATTTTGACGGGATGGGCCTAACGGGTCGGATTTGCGCGAATGCCGAGACGCAACATTATCCATTTGGCATTGACGGATATTGACAGCGTGAACTCAGCAACACAGGTACGATGGTGGATGGAGGAAGTTTGCTCGCCACGTCATCTGTATCTGTCTCTCTTCAATCGCTGATTGCTGTTGTGGGTGTTCAGCTACTGGCGGCATTGGCCGTCACCTCGTTGCATCGCTTCGACGCAGCCCTGCGCCGAGCCCTGCCGTATGTGATCAGTGTGGCGGTAGGTGTGCTGATGACGACGGGGGCCGCGCATCTGCTGCCGGAGGCGGTCGAGTCACTCGGTAACCGTCCAGCTGTATGGGTGACGGTGGTGGTGACGATGCTGGCGCTGTATACGTTCGAGCGCCTGTTTCATGTGCTGTCGGGCGTGAGCGCGGAGCCTTCGGCCGAGGTGGACTGCAAGGAAGACCACTCGCAGGGGAACCATCATCACCATCATCATGCGTCACGGCCGGCTACGCTTTTGCTGGGATGCGTGACGCATAGTCTGGTGGATGGCACGGGTGTAGCGGCTGCGTTTGCGATCGATCCGCGCGTGGGCTGGGTGACGGCGCTGGCGGTGGGACTGCATGAGATTCCGCATCGCATGGGCGATTTTGCGCTGCTGGTGCATATGGGCGTGCAGCGTGGCCGCGCGGCCTTGCTGGCTATCGCTGCGGGCGGGTCAAGCCTATTAGGATGGGCGATCGTTGTCGCGCTCGGGAGCCATGGAACAGGGACGGTTGCGTGGCTGCTGCCAGTGAGTGCGGGTAGTTTCCTCTACATTTCCATGGTGGACCTGTTGCCAGAGTTGCAGGCGGAGAAGCGGCCTGTGGCTGTGCTGGGACAGATTGTGAGCCTGGCGTTCGGAGTTGCGCTGGCGTTGGGATTGACACGGATGCAAGGAGCTTAGACACAGATGCGGATTGGGATCGACCTGGGCGGAACAAAGATTGAGGCGATTGCGCTGGATAGCAAAGGCGCAGAGCTGCGACGTGTGCGTGTGGCGACACCTCGCGGAGATTACGAGGGGACTATCGGAGCCATCCGCGACCTTGCGCTGGAGATGGAGGCGGTGCTGGGTGAAAGCGGAACGGTTGGGGTCGGGATTCCGGGGACGGTTGTTGCGTCGACGGGGCTGGTGAAGAATGCGAACTCGACGTGGCTGAATGGCAAGCCGCTGCAGCGCGATCTGAGCGATGCGCTGGCTCGTGAGGTGCGCTGCGCCAATGACGCAAATTGTTTTGCTGTCAGTGAGGCAATTGACGGTGCGGGGAAGGGGGCGCATTTGGTTTTTGGGGTCATCATGGGGACGGGCTGCGGGGGCGGGATTTCGATTGGCGGCCAGGTGCATGCGGGGCCGAATGGGGTGGCGGGGGAGTGGGGGCATACTCCGCTGCCGTGGGCGAAGGGCGATGAGCTGCCTGGGCCGTCGTGTTATTGCGGCAAGAGTGGCTGCCTGGAGAGCTGGATCTCAGGGACGGGGTTTGAGTGGGACTTTGCGCGAGTGACGAGCCGCGATCTTCGTGGCGTGGAGATCGTGAAGGCCGCAGAAGACGGAGATCCGGATGCAGAGGCTGCGATGGAGCGCCTGATCTCGCGGGTTGGACGCGGACTTGCGGTGGTCGTGAATGTGCTGGACCCTGATGTCATCGTTCTCGGGGGTGGCTTGTCGAACCTGGAGCGGTTGTATGACGGTGAGCTGTCGCGGCAGTTGAGCGAGTACTGCTTTGGCGGAAACATCACGACGCCGATACGGCGGAATGTGCATGGGGATTCGAGCGGCGTTCGGGGTGCGGCGTGGCTTTGGCCGGAGAGTGCGACGAGCTAGGCGGGTTGTGCATCGAATGGTGCATGGCGAAGACACACCACGTAAAGTCAGAGGCAACATCGGTCAAGAGTGAGCTGTTGAAGATGCTCGATGGCGGGCAGGCTCATGCCACGTTCGAGCAGGCCGTCAAGGGTTTTCCAGCAGAGTTGCGCGGTGTTGTGCCGCAGGGATTGCCGTATTCTGCGTGGCAGATCGTGGAGCACATCCGGATCGCACAGCGCGACATTCTTGAGTTCAGCGATAACGAAGACGGTACTTACAAGCCGTTGAAGTGGCCGGATTCCTACTGGCCTAAGGAAGCGGCGCCGCCGAGCAAGAGTGCGTGGGATGAGTCTGTGGCTATGGTGCTTGATGACCGGGCGCGGTTTGAGGGGCTGATTGCGGATGCGAGTGAGGCGAAGCTGGTCGAGCCATTTGCCTGGGGCGATGGGCAGACGCTGTTCCGTGAGGCGATGTTGATCGTCGACCATGCGGGGTATCACGTGGGCGAACTGATCGTGCTGCGGCGGCTACTGGGGGCGTGGAAGTAGCCAGCCCCTCCCCCGCCATTTTGGGGCTATGATCCGCAGCGGATTGGACTTAGGCTCGTAACCAGCTTTTGGTTACTTTCATGGTGAAATGGGCAAAGAGCGTAAACGCAGAAGCCCGGCACTTGGCCGGGCTCTTCACTTCTTATTGTAAAGGGCGTGTCAAGGGTAGCTGCTGGCTACGCTTTGGGGAGTCCTATTTCTTCCAGCAGCGTTAGCCATTCTTGAGGAGCGTGTGCCGTGGCGTCGGGCTGGGCTGCTGCCAGAGAGTGGGGCGCGAGGCCGTAGAGGCATCCGATGGAGCGTGCGCCTGCGCGCTTTGCCGTGAGGACGTCCACATCAGAGTCTCCAATCATGACCGTCTCTTCAGGAGAGATTCGTTCGCCTGCGAGTTGGCTGGCTTCGGCGACGAGGGTTTGCAGGCCGAGGGGGTCAGGCTTCTTCGTGGTGAAAGAGTTGCCACCGTAGTTCTGGAAGAAGAATGGTGCAAGGCCGAGGGCTACGCATATCTCGCGTGAGGGGATGACGGGTTTGTTGGTGAGGACTGCCATGGGAAGGTGAGGATGACGGTCGCGAAGGGTGGTGATGGTGTCAAGAACGCCGTCGTAGCAGCGGGTGTTGTCGAGTTTGTGGGCGCGATAGTGTTGGATGAAGTTGGCGTAGGTGTGTTGGAAGAGAGCGTCGTTGTGGGTGAGTGAATCGAGGTCGCCGGGGTCGCCGAGGGCTCGGCGGACGAGCATGGCTGCACCGTCGCCGATGTAGCTGGCGATCAGGTCATTGGGCAGTGAAGGCTTGCCGACTTGAAGGAGAGCCGCGTTGACGGAGTTGCAGAGATCGAGCGAAGAGTCGATGAGCGTTCCATCGAGATCGAAGACGAGAAGGCGCGGTGCGGGCATCGGGTTTAAGGATACGCTCGCGCCTGCGGCGCATTGCTGCGGCAAAAGCGGAACGCAGAGGGCGCGATGTAGAAGCCCGCAATGGGCGCAATGTAAAAAGGCCCTGTGCGGGGGCTTATCGTAAGCCTCGGCACAGGGCCTGCGGTGTCGTATTGCTGGTTAGCTGGCGATCTCTACGTCGCCGGAGCCGGTGCGAACCTGTAGCGGAGGGCCACCGCCGTTGATGGGAGCTGTCATGTGGTGGCGGGAGTGGTCGTCCTGCTGAGGGGCGTTGGGGTAGCGGATGCGGATGTCGCCGGAGCCGGTGGAGGCTTCGAGGTCGAAGTGGGCATCAGAGCCGAGGTGCAGGCGGACGTTGCCAGAACCGCTCTCGAGGACTGCGCCGCTGGTGAGGTGGCCGTCGGCGTCGATGTCGCCGGAGCCGGAGCGGGCCTGGAGGGCGCCGTTGAAGCCATGGATATGCACGTTGCCGGAGCCGGTGCGGGCCTTGACGTCACCGCCGGTGCGCTCGTCGATCGTGATGTCGCCCGAGCCGGACTGCAGATCGGCGGGGCCGGAGACGCTGTGTGCGCGGATGTTGCCGGAGCCGGTGCTGGCGGTGAGGTATCGGCCTATGCTGTCAGTGTTGACATCGCCGGAGCCGCTGTGGAGGTTGAGGGCGACGCCTGCGGGTGCGGTGATGTCGTAGTCGATGGAGACGTGGTTGTACTCGTCGTGATGGCCGCTCTGGAAGCCGACGCGGATGGTGTTGCCGTCCTGCGCGATGGGCGGGTTCTCTTCGACCTGATGGATGATGCCGCTGCTGTCGCTGCTCATGCCGAAGAGGTTCCAGCTGGAGGTGACGTGGCCGACGATGTGGATCTGGTTGCCGCTGCCCGCGTGGACGGTGATGTTGCCGGAGCCGGTGTTGACGTAGAGGTCAGGCGTGGAGGAGACGTTCAGCGTGCGGTCGAAGTGACCGTCGGCGAACGCTGCTGTGGATACGGCCAGCAGAGCGGTTGCGGTGAGGAGATGGAGTTTCATGGGCGTCTTCCTTCCAGAATAGTTTCGACGAGATGTTTTGGTGCTGCGGTTACGAGGTCTGTTGCAGGGTCATGATTACGAGGTCTGTTGCAGGACTACTTTGTCTCCGTTGTGCAGGCCCGACAGAACTTCAATTTTGCTGCCGTTAGAGAGACCAATCTTGATGGGGACCACCCGGTGGCCGTCCTTGCCGTGGGGGTCGGGGACCCAGACGCTGGCGCGGCGGTCCTTGTCGTAGAGCACGGCCTGCTCAGGGACGGTGAGGACGTGCTTGTGTTCCTCCAGGACGACCTCCGCGTTGGCGGTCATGAGAGCTTTGAGCTCGCCGCCGGGGTTGTCGATGGAGATCTGTACCTCGAAGGTGGTGACGTTATCCTTCTCAACGCCGAGGGGCGCGATCTTTGTGACCTTGCCGGCGAAGGTGCGGCCGGGGAAGCTCTGTACCTTGATGCGGGCGGGCTGGCCGAGGTAGACCTTGGCGATGTCGGACTCGTCGACCTTGCCTTTGACGTAGACCTGGTGCGTGTCGCCGAGGGTCATGACGAGCGTTGCGGTGGAGCCGAGGACGAGGATGGAGCTGACTGCGTCGCCGACCTGGACATCGCGGGAGAGGACGACGCCGTCGATGGGCGAGGTGACGGTGGTGTAACCGAGTTGCTCTTCAAGCTGCTTGAGCGAGGCCTGCGCCTGCAGCACCTGCGCGTTGGACTGCTTGAGCTTGGCCTGGTCGACGATGACCTGAGCTAGACCGCGGTCGCGCATGTTGAGAGCGGCCTGGTACTTCTGCGCGGCGTCGTCAAGTGCCTGGCGGGAGACCACGCCGTCCTGCTGCATCTGGAGGGCGCGGTCGTAGGTGTGCTTGATCATGGGGAGGTCGGGGGCTTCGGCGGCGACCTTGTCGTACTGGACGGCTGCGGCGGAGGAGGTGGCGTTGGCTTCCGCTGCGGCCAGCTGTGCCTTCTGCGCGGCGACCTGGTCGAGAATCTCCTGCTGATCGAGCTGGGCGAGGACTTCGCCTTTGTGGACCTTCTGGTTGATGTCGGTGTCGAGCTGGGTGACGATGCCGGAGGCCTTGGATTTGACCTCGACCTGGGTGATGGGCCAGACCTTGCCGGTGGCGACGACGGAGCGGGCGATGTCGCCGGTCTCGACGGTGGCGATCTGCGAGGGGTCGAGGGGCGCGGATGCGCCGAAGGTCTTGGCAGCGAGGACGCCTCCGCCGATGAGGACTGCGGCGACGACGCCGAGGATGATCCAGAGCCGCTTGCGGGACTTTGTGCGCGAGGAGTTCAACTCGTGGCCTCCAATATTGCCAGTGTCGGGGTGGTGCTACGAGAGGAAGATACGCAGGTTGAGCGCGGTTGGTTCCCGGAGGATTTTGGAGGCTGGTAGTGACACCCTCCCCGGCAAATGGGGCTATGATCCGCAGCGGATTGGAGTTAGGGGTGGAACCCTGTTTCCCCGTAGCGAGATGAAGAGACCGTTCGGCGACTCAAAGAGCGAGGTGAATCCCGGCCTGGGCCGGAGGGCGTGTGGAAAAGCAAAGGCCCGGCTGGATGCCGGGCCTTTGGGGAAGCTCCGATTAAACCTCGGAGACCCCCTCCGGGGCTAAAGCCCCTCTTGATTGCAGGTGGTTTACGGCGGGCTGAAGCCCCGCCCCTTCAAAGCAGAGTCTTAATCAGACTAGGTATTTCCACGTCTTCATTTTATCAGGCGTGTCAAGCGGTGGTTAGAGTTTGGTTGGGGTTGCAGCACCGTAGGCGATGCCGTTGAAGAGGAACTTGAAGGTTCCATGGGGCTGGCCGCGGAAGGTGATTTCTGGTCCGAAGAGGAAGACCTTGCCTTTGCCGAGGTTGGCTGCGACGACCGCGGTGGTGCCGTTAAGGTACTGCTGACCCCAGGCCCAGCCGCTGTCGAGGACCTTTTCGCCCTGATACCAGCTAACGGCTGAGACGCCGTCTAGCGCGGCGTTGGGCAGCAGGCGGAAGGCGGGGCTGCGGTCGAAGAAGACATCGAGGTCGGAGGGCAGGCCGTAGGCGAGCGGGTTGGTGTTGTCAACCTGCGCGCGGAGGAGCGAGCCGGGGATGTAGAACTTCTCCGGCGGCAGCGGGCGGGGCGTTCCGGAGGCTGTCAGCTCGGTGAGGCCATCGGAGACGGGCAGCGAGAGGGCCGCGCCGAGCGAGGTGGAGCTGCCGATGGTGAGGATGGCGCCGCCGGACTCGGCGAACTCTTTGAGCGCGGGGACGGACTTGTCTTTGGTGTAGGTGCCAAGCCAGGGGCGGAACTCAGCGGGGATGGTTTCGGGCTTGGGCTGGGCGTTAAAGCCACCACCACCGCCGCCACGGCCGGCTTCGGTGGTGGCGAGGCGCAGGACGCCGTCGGGGAAGATGAGGACGTCGTACTTGTCGTGGAGGTGACCGGCGTCGATGGCCTGCGGATAGACCACTTCGTAGGGGAACTCGAAGTGCTCTAGGATGAAACGCGTCCAGCCGGAGGGCATGTTGCCGCCGTAGACGTCGGCGAGGCCGATGCGGACGGTCTTCTGCTTGTAGGCTTCGCCGTGGGGGGCTTTGGCGACGCCGATGGCGGAGATGCCGAGGTCGTGGACGGCGGTCTCGACGATGGGGCGGGATTTTGCGGAGGCGGGGATCCAGAGAGCACCGGCGGCGAGTGTTTTGCCTTCGGCGGTCTGGGTGTCCTTCATCCAGTAGACGTCGCAGCCGGCCTTGAGGAGGCGGTTGGTGAGGGTGAAGGAGTCGTTGTACGCATGCGAGACGAGATAGCCCGCGGGCTTGGCGGCGCCGGTGATGGTGCCGGGGACCGGGATGGCGAGGTCGGTGGTGATCTCGGCGAAGGGGCCGTCGAAGGCTTCGTACTCGCGGTCGAACTGGATGCCCATCTGGTAGGAGAGGTTATAGCCGGTGACGTCGTAGGGCGGGATGGGAGGGCCGCCGGGGTACTTGAAGTCGTCGGGGTGATCCTGGGGCTCGAACATGTCGAGGATCTGTGGGCGGAAGGCCTGGTCAGCCTTCACGATGTAGGAGTTCTTCGGATAGTGTTTGCCGTTGACGGTGAAGTCGGAGGTGGCCTGCAGGATGGTGACGCCGTTCTTCATCAGGGTGTCGACGAAGCGGGTGGCGGTGGGGAAGTCGGGCTGGTCCGAAGGCAGGATGTAGCCACGTGGGTCGCGGTGCGCGGGGTCTTCGAGGACTGTCTTGTAGAGGTCGGCGGGAACGCCGGCGGGGCCACGGCCGGTGGGGGCTGCGGCTCCGGCTCCGCCACGGCTGCGGCCTGCTCCGGCGGGATGCGCTGTGGCGGCTTCGGCCTTGGCGGCGTCTTCGAGTGCGGCGATGCGCTTGGGAGTGATGGTCCAGGAGTCCTCGTCGCCTTTGAGGATGGAGTTCTTGCCCATGTGGTAGGTGTCGTAGAGCATGCGCTCGCGGTTGCGGGAGGCGTAGTCGAGGATGGCGCGGTTGGCGGTCTGCTCGTAGACGATGGACTGCATGAAGTGCCAGGTCTGCGGCGGGACGGGGAACGGCAAATCGTTGTGGGCGAGCTGGGCGGCGGGGATGAGCGGCAGCGGCTCAGGCGTTGGGTTGCCGATGATCTCGGTGAGGATGCCGGTGGTGTTGTGGAAGTAGGTGCTGGTGCGGAGACCGCCGTTGTACCAGGTGGAGTAGGTTGCGCCGGAGCGCATGGTGGAGCCGGGCTTACCCTCTTCGATGAAGCGCTGATGGATGGCCATGCCGACGTTGTCGATGTCGATGATCATGAGCGGGTCGTAGTGGTAGTTGAAGGGGTCGCGGAAGGGCGGGACGAAGATGACGGTGCCCGGAGGCCCGGTCTGGTGGTGGTTGTAGACGATCTCAGGGTTCCAGGTGCGGAAGAGCACGCGGTCCATGTTGGTGGTTTCGGCGAGGTTGGACATGAAGAAGTCGCGGTTGTCGTCGTGGCCGGCGTAGTGGTTCCAGAGGCGCGGGGTGTTGCTGGGCTTGCGCTTGGCGGGGTCGGGCTCGCGGTTGTACCAGTCGGAGACGAGGTCCATGCCGTCGGGATTGCAGAAGACGGCGAGGAGGATGTCGTCGTCGAGGAAACGCATGGTTTCGGGGTCGGTCTTGGCGTTCATCTCGTAGATGAGCTCGACGATCTGCTGCGCGCCGACGACCTCGGTGGCGTGGAGGCCGCCGTCGATCCAGACGATGGACTTGCCTTCATGCGCGAGCGCGTGGGCCTGCTCGTCTGTGAGGGGCTTGTGCTCGGGCGTGAGATCGCGCGCGGTGGCGAGCTCGTGGGCGATGTCGCGGTAGTGGTCGAGGTGCTTGAGGTTCTCCGGCGACGAGATGATGACCATCCACTGGGTGCGGCCTTCGGAGGTCTTGCCCATGGAGACGAGCTTCATGCGGTCGGACTCGGAGGCGAGCTTCTGCAGGTAGGCTTCGGCTTTGACGTAGTTGACGAGTTGGTAGTCGTCGCCGATGTTGAAGCCGAACTCCTGCTTGGGTGTGGTGATCTCCGGCCGCTGGGCGTGGAGCGACGGTTGGAGCGGCGGAAGGCTGGAGGCAAGGCAGAGAACGGCTGCGGCTACAAGTGCTTTAACAATCCTTGGGTTCAACATGGAAGGCGTGGACCTCGGACAGCTTGGATTTTGGAGTGGCCTGAACAGAGTAAATGAAGAATGAACGGTGTACTAAAGACGGATGAAGTGAACGCAAAGTTCCCACGGGCTCGATCAGTACGAGGGTGGCGGGAGTAATCTGGCGGGGAGAGGTGGCAGATGGCGGATGGGATCAGGTCGATTGTGAGCCGGCACTCAGTAGGCGAGACGGTGGCGCGGCTGGAGGCGCTGCTGAAAGAGAAGGGTGTGAAGCTGTTTTGCGTGGTGGACCACTCGGGTGAGGCGGCTGCGGCGGGATTGATGATGCCGGAGACAAAGGTGCTGATCTTTGGGAACCCGAAGGCGGGTACGCCGGTGATGCTGGCGGCTCCAAGTGCCGCGCTGGACCTGCCGCTGAAGGTGCTGGTGGCTGAAGGGGCGAATGGCGAAGTGACCGCACAATGGAATGACGCCGCCTGGCTGCGGCAGCGTCATGGGTTTCCGGAGGAGATGGTGGCGAACCTTGCGGCGGCCGGGGTGCTGGCGGCGAAGGCTGCGGAGTAGCTATTGCTGATTTGTTCCGGCGATCTCTCCGAATAGACCGGCCGCAGCGTCCAGACTGGATTCGAGCAGTCCTGCCTCGTTTGTTCCCAGAACCTTTGCCACCTTTCGATTCAACTCGTCCCGGACTTCGACGCAGGCGGTCTTCACGGCTTCACCACGTTCGGTCATCCGGACGACCTTGGCCCGCGTATCGGTTGGGTCGGGGGCCTGTTCGAGGTATCCCTGACGCTCCATCAGGCGCACGAGCTGGCTCATCGCCTGCTTGGTGACGCCAGCCCGCTGCGCCAGGACCGTCGACCGCGTGCCACCTTCATCCATCAGCCATAGCAGGCTGGCGGATGCGAACGGGAAATCATCGTATCCACGCAGCGCCAGCCGGGCTGCCACGGCGGCGGTATGGGCTCGTGATGCCACCATTAAGCCACGAGCGACGTTGGGAGGGGTTCTTTTCATTTTAGTAAATATTCTTGACTAAATTGCATCCGGTGAGATCAACTGTGAATCGGATAGTCAAGTGTGTTGACTATCCGGTAAGCCACGGCGCGCCGCCCCTCGAAAGGAATCATATGCCTACGCTGCTCAACATCCAATCCAGCCCTCGCGGCCATCACTCCATCTCCCGTACCCTGAGTCATGATTTTGTTGCAGCATGGCAGGCGAAGCATCCGGACGGTAAGGTCGTTTCGCGCGACCTGGCGGAGAACAACCTGCCGTTCGTCGGCATCCCATGGATTACCGGCATCTTCCTCCCGGCGGAACAGCACACACCGGGGATGCAGCGAGCGCTAGCGGACTCCGATGAGTTGATTGCCGAACTCTTTGCCGCGGATGAGATTCTCATCGGAACGCCGATGTATAACTTCACCGTCCCGGCGAACCTGAAGGCCTGGATCGACCTTATTGTGCGTCCACGCGTGACGCACTCCGGGCCGCCCGAACGCAAGGGGCTGGTCCTCGGTAAGAGCTGCAAGATCATCATTGCCTCAGGTGGGATCTATGACGAAGGGCTGCCTGCTGCGGCATCCGACTATGAGTCCGGCTACCTCAAACGTGTCCTCGGTTTTATTGGAATCACCGACGTTGAGGTCATCCTTGCCGGTGGCACGGCCGCGGTCGCGTTTGGCTCAACGACGGTTGAAGAACTCGTGAGGCAGTTTCGTCCTGCCGTCCTTGCTGCCGTCCGCTGACCGCGTACGAACCGGAAGCAAGTTGTGAGCTAGACGCGGCCCGCGAACTCGCCTGTTTCGGTGGTGAGTTTGATCTTTTCGCCTTCCTTGATGAAGAGGGGAACGCGGACGACGCGGCCGGTTTCCAGAGTGGCGTCCTTGGTGACGGAGCCGGAGGAGGAGTCGCCTTTGACGGCGGGCTCGGTGTACTTGACGTCGAGCTCGACGAACTGCGGGAGCTGCAGGCCGATGGGGTTGCCGTTGTACTTGCGGATCTGGAGCATGGTGCCTTCGATGAGCCAGTCGAGGGCGTCGCCGAGCATGGCTTCGGTGAGGGTGTGGGTCTCGAAGGACTCCTGGTCGAGGAAGTGGGAGCCGTCGGCGTCGGAGTAGAGGTAGCTGGCGGGGACGAAGACGACGTCGGGCTCGGGGAAGCGGTCCTCGGCCTTGAAGGTCTTGTCGAAGACGGCGTTGTTGAGGAGGTTCCGCATCTTGAGGCGGACGAGAGTCTGACCGCCGCGGGCAGTGGGGGTGCTGATGTCGGAGTCGAGACAGACGTAGGGGGCGCCTTCGAACTCGAAGAGCATCTTGCGCTTGACGTTGATTGCGTTGAGAAGAGAAGCCATAGGGAAGAGTGTAGAGGATAGAGGGTAGAGCGTAGAAGGGGTGTGGTGAGGCTGGAGGTATGGGTAGAGAAGCGGGTCTCTCCGCTACGTCTCGCGATGAAGCTGCGAGACTCCGGTCGAGATGACACTTCATTGGCGGTGCAAGAAGCAGGTTCCTCGCTACGCTCGGAATGGAAGAAAGAAAGGCAAGAGCAATGGAAGAGCAGGCGCGGGTTATTGGTGGGCGGTGGTGAAGGAGCGGAGGGCGGAGAGGTGGCTGAGGATGCGGTCGGCCATGTCGCGTTTGGTGGAGGTGGGGAGGATGGTCTCGCAGGTGTGGGTGAGGAGGATGCCGGCGTTGCGGTCGACGTCGAAGCCGCTGTCGGGGGAGGAGACGTCGTTGGCGATGATGGCATCGAGGTTCTTGGCGATGAGCTTGCGGCGGGCCTCTTTGCGGAGGATGGCGGGGTCGGACTGGGTTTCGGCGGCGAAGCCGAGAACGAGCGTGCCGGGGCGGCGGGCGGCGACGAGGTTCTGGAGGATGTCGTCGTTCTGGGTGAGGTGGAGGGTGAGGGTTTCGCTGGAAGAGCTCGATTTCTTGAGTTTTTGACCGGCTGGATCGGTGGGCCGGTAGTCGGAGACGGCGGCGGCCATGATGACTGTGGTGGCGCGCGGGAGAGCGGCGAGGGCGGCGGATTGCATCTCGGCGGCGGTGGTGACGGAGACGACCTCGCAGGCGAGATGAGCCGGGGCTGGGGCGGCGGTGACGAGGATGACTTCGGCTCCGCGGGCGAGGGCGGACTCGGCGAGGGCGAAGCCCATGCGGCCGCTGGAACGGTTGCCGAGGAAGCGGACGGGGTCGATGGGTTCGCGGGTGCCCCCGGCGGTGATGAGGAGCGTTTCGCCGGTGAGGTCGTGGTGGGGTGCGGGTTCGGTGCGGGCGACGAGGGCGTTGATGAGGGTGTCCGCGATGTGGATGGGGTCGGCGAGGCGGCCTTCGCCGACCATGCCGCAGGCGAGCGGGCCGGAGCCGGGTTCGATGACGGTAACGCCGCGGCCGCGGAGGGTGGCAATGTTGGTCTGGGTGGCGGGGTGGTGCCACATGTTGACGTTCATGGCCGGTGCTACGAAGACTGGCGCCTTGGTGGCGAGGGCGATGGTGCTGAGGAGATCATCAGCTAGGCCGTGAGCGAGCTTAGCGAGGGTGTTTGCCGTGGCCGGGGCGATGATGAGGGCGTCGATGTGGGTGGCGACGGCGATGTGCTCGATGTCGAAGGGAGCGGGTGTGTCGGATGCGGTTTCGCTGACGGCAGGCTGCCAGAGCGAGGTGAGAACCTGATGGCCGCTGAGGGAGGCGAAGGTGAGCGGGGTGACGAAGCGCTCGGCGCTGGCGGTCATGGCGATCTGGACGTCGCAGCCGCGGCGCTGGAGCTCGCGGGTGAGTTCGGCGGCTTTGTAGGCGGCGATGCCGCCGGTGACTCCGAGAAGAATTCTCATGGCTGGGCCTCTGTTTCGGGTAGGAGGAGGTTGTCGATGAGGCGGGTGGTTCCGGCGTAGGCGGCGATGGCGACGAGGGTACCGGGGCCTACGGTTTCGACGGGGAGAAGGGTGGCAGCGTCAACCAGCTCGGCGTAATCGAGGCGCAGTCCTTCTGCTTTGCCGAGGCATTGGTGAAGATGATCGCGCAGGTTGACGGCGGACCGCTCACCGCGTGAGATGGATTGTGAGATGCAGTGGAGCGTGCGGGGGATGGCGAGGGCTTGCTCGCGCTCGGTGGGGGTGAGGTAGCGGTTGCGGGAGCTGAGGGCGAGGCCGTCGGTGTCGCGGACGGTGGGGCAGACGCGGAGGTCGACGGGGAGGTTGAGGTCCCGGACCATGGTGCGGAGGACGGCGACCTGGGCGGCGTCCTTTTGACCGAAGTAGGCGTGGTGCGGCTGCAGGATGTTGAAGAGCTTGGTGACGACAGTGGCGACGCCGCGGAAGTGGCCGGGGCGGGAGGCGCCGTCGAGACGGGAGCCGATGTTGGGGACGTCGACGAAGGTTTCGGCACCTGTGGGGTACATCTCGGTGGCGGATGGGGCGAAGAGGATGTCGACGTCTTCGCGTTCGAGGAGAGCGCAGTCTTCGGCGAAGGTGCGTGGGTACTTGGCGAGGTCTTCAGTGGGGGCGAACTGGAGCGGGTTGACGAAGATGGTGGCGGCGACGAGGTCGCTGGAGGCGCGTGCGGCGCGGACGAGGGAGAGATGGCCTTCGTGCAGGGCGCCCATGGTGGGGACGAGGCCGAGCGTGGCGTGTTGCTGGCGACGCCAGTGGCGGAGATCGGCGATGGTGGTGAAGATTTGCATCGTTTCCTTGAGAGGTTGGGGCCGAGAAGCAAACCAGGGGTTAAAGCCCCTTTCTTTTTCAGGCTGTGAGACCCGAGCCTAAAGGCTCGGGGTACCTAGAAGCCACAGCGTCGGAGTGCGTGGAGCCTGATGGAGCAGGCGGATTATCGGGTGGTAAGGTGCTCGGTTTGGAGGTTGAGGCTGGGGGCGTGGTAGCTTTCGGCGTCGGCGGGGAAGGTGCGGGCGCTGACGGCGGTACGGTAATTCGCGAGGGCTTCGCGGATGAGGGTGCCGGCGTCTGCGAAGGGGCGGACGAACTTGGCGGGTGGGGTGAAGGTGAGTTGGAGGAGGTCATGGACGACGAGGACCTGGGCGTCGGTGTCGGGGCCGGCGCCGATGCCGATGGTGGGGATGGTGACGAGCGAGGTGATGTGCGCGGCGAGCTCGCGGGGGATGCCTTCGAGAACGATGGCGATGGCTCCGGCGGCCTGGAGGGCGAGGGCGTCGTCAGCGAGCTGGAGCGCGGCGGCCTGGGTGCGGCCCTGGACTTTGTAGCCGCCCATGGCGTGCAGCGACTGCGGAGTGAGGCCGATGTGGGCGACGACGGGGATCTGCGCGGCGGTGAGGGCGCGGATGTTGGCGGTCTGGGTGGTGCCGCCTTCGAGCTTGACGGCCTCGGCGCCGGACTCCTTGACGATACGGATGGCGTTGCGGAGGGTGTCTTCGATGGAGACGTGGTAGCTGCCGAAGGGCATGTCAACGACGAGCAGCGCGCGCTGGGTGCCGCGGCGGACGGCCTTGGCGTGGTGGATCATCTCGGCTACAGTCACCGACAGGGTATCGGCATGTCCTAAGACGGCCATGGCGAGGGAGTCGCCGACGAGGAGCAGGTCGATGCCGGCGTCGTCTGCGAGACGGGCGGTGGGGTAGTCGTAGGCTGTGAGGGCGGTGAAGGCGGTGCCGGCACGCTTGTGGGCCAGCAAAGTTTGCGGTGTCACCTTTTCGGCGACCGCGGGGGACGGTGTAAGGCTCATCTTCTCTCCAGTGCCACTTCGCGTGGGGATACGACACTTCGCTTGGTGCGATGTGCCGCTCCGCGTGAGGCGAATGCAGCCCGAACAGGAGTCAGTATAACGCTGTTGGTCGTCTCCGGGGCTAAAGCCCCGGCTCTGGGAGACAGTGCTCGGACGGGCTGAAGCCCGTCCCTACCGATCTCCTCGATGCCCTCAGATTTCCTGATGATCTTAGATTCCCTGATGATCTCGTTCCCTGATGATCTCGAAGTGCATGGATGGGCTGGAGTCCGTCCCTACTCCGAAGTGCCTGCGCACAATGGGCCGCTGTTGGAATGCAGGCGCGCTTCGCGCGAGAAGCAGGTTCCTCGCTACGCTCGGAATGACAGAAAGAAAAGCAAAGACAACACCAAAAGCAAAGACAACACCAAAAGCGACGGCACTCCTGCTGTGGGTCAGGCGTATTTGCGGAGGATGCCTAGGACTTTGCCCTGGATGGTGACGCTGGCGGCGGGGGCGTAGATGGGGGCCATCTCGGCGTTGGAGGGCTGGAGACGGATCTGGTTGCCCTCGCGGTAGAAGCGCTTGAGGGTGGCGTCGGTGCCGTCGACCAGGGCGACGACGATCTCGCCTTCGCGGGCGGTGCGGGTCTTTTCGACGAGGACGTAGTCGCCGGACATGATGTGCTCGTCGCGCATCGAGTCGCCGCGGACTTCGAGGGCGAAGCACTCCTTGTTGCCGAGGATCTCGCCGAGGGAGATGGACTCGGTCTGCTCGACGGCTTCGACGGGCTTGCCGGCGGCGATGCGGCCGAGCAGAGGAAGGCGGTCCATGGCGGAGCGGACCTTGCGCTGGGGGATGACGTCGATGGAACGGCTGCGGTTGTGGGCGCGCTGAAGCAAGCCCTTGGTCTGCAGGTTGGTGACATGCTTGTGCACCGTGGCCAGGGAGCTGAGGCTGAGGCCGGCCGCGATCTCCTCATAGGAAGGGGAGTAGCCGTTGCGTGAGGTGAAGCTGGTGAGGAAGTCGAGAACCTCTTTTTGCCGTCGCGTGATAGCCATGGCTGCCATTATTAGCGAATAAAAGGCGAACTGCAAGGGGTATCGACTGAAAAAGATTGCTCGGTTGCCGATAGAGGAACTAGGTGCCGGAGGAATCTGTCACCGGTTCGGACATGACACAGAGGTGCCACAGAGGTTTGGGTGGGCCAAAAAGAAGCTGCGGCCGCAGTGATGCGCGTGGCTACGGAGCGATGACTAAAGAGGCAAGGGCGGGTGGAAGTAAACGTGAGAGGACGTGAAGACGTCGCGCGTCGATTCTGAGAGATCGCTCAGATTTGGGCGTCTAGTTTTGGCATCCCGGTTGCATTGATGCCAGTCAAGCGAGGGCTTCATCGGCTGAGACACTCCAGCCGATGGGATGCCTGTGTGAATCATGCGCACTGAGGAGTTCCAGCGATGACTAGCTTGACGAGCTGTACGAACGACGCGGCGAAGGCCTCGGCCGCCGAGATGGGCGGGTTGCTGGAGATGGACGAGGCGGGCTACAGCAGGGCGGAGGTTGCTCCAGTGCCCGCAGCGGTGGCGGCGATTGCGGCGATGACATCCATGGAAGATACGGCGGGCGAGCAGGAGCGGCAGCTACTGGAGCACCTGCCGATGGTGAAGTACATTGCGCGGCGCATCCATGAGCGGCTGCCGCAGCATGTGGAGATGGACGATCTGGTGTCGGCCGGGGTGTTTGGGCTCATCGATGCGTTCAACAAGTTCGATCACACGAAGAAGGTGCAGTTCAAGAGCTATGCGCAGTTCCGCGTGCGGGGAGCGATTCTGGACTCGCTGCGCGAACTGGACTGGAGCCCGCGCGAGCTGCGGCGCAAGGGGCGTGCGGTGGAGGAGGCGATCCGGGCGCTGACGCACCGTAATGGACGCGCACCGCAGGAGGCCGAGATTGCGCGGGAGATGAGCCTGTCGCTGCATGACTTTCAACTGCTGCTGGGCGATCTGAAGGGGCTGGAGATCGGGAGCCTGCATGCGGAGCGGAGTGAGGACTCGGGCGAAGAGGAGCTGGCGTTCCTGCCGACGTCTCCGGAGGAAGACCCGCTGTTCCGGTGTCTGCAGGGGGAGATGAGGCAGCGACTGGTGGATGCGATTGAAGAGCTGCCGGAGAAAGAAAGACTGGTGTTGACCCTCTACTACTACGAGGAACTGACGATGAAGGAGATAGGACTGACGCTGGGTGTGGTGGAGTCGCGGGTATCGCAGATCCACTCGGCTGCAGTGCTCAGGCTGCGGGCGGCGCTGGGCGCCGGTTCGAAGCTGAAGAGGCCGCGGGCGCGTAATGCAGCGTAAGTGCGTGGCGTAACCGAACAACGAAGACGAGGAACTGAAGGCCCTGTACGACCTGGCGGAGCAGAAGGCACTTGGGAGAGTCGAGATGGCACAGCAGACGACGAGTGGGACGCCGGCAAACACGCCGATGAGCAATGCGGCGTATAACCGGCACCAGGCGATGCAGGTTCGGGGGCGGTGCGGCCGATGAACCGGGTACCGGTGCATCCGATGTATGCAGCGCGGCGCATGCCGACGGGTCGGAGCCTGGCGCACTCTGTGCTGGCGGTTCTGCTGGTATTGGGTGTGCTGGTGCTGCTGGCGAACATCTAAGCGACACCTGGTGGCAGATGAAGGCCGAAGGAGGGCCCTTAGAAAAAGATTAGGAGCGGCTGTAAAGTTTTGCGTCTACCTGTCGATAGTGGCTTAATCGAGAGCCGTATGGTGGGTGAACGCGTCTTGGGGACCATCTTGGGGCTTTGCTGAGAACAGGAAAGAGGCCGCGGTTCGCAGGCGCGGGCTGCTTGCAGGAGCAGGGTGGGCCGCGCTACTGTGATGTTGACCCGAGAGGCGGAAGTGGTGGCCCGGTTGAAGCATAACGGCGCAATGGACGACACGGCGATGACGAACCCGGCGCGGCTGAAGAGGCTGCCGGTGGAAGACGCTCCGGACGATGTGCGGGTGCAGAAGGTGGAGCGGCTGCGGGCAGCGATTGCGAGTGGGCGCTATTCTGTGTCGTCGGACGCGCTGGCGGGCAAGCTGATGGAGCACATGCGGGCTCTGGATGATGGGGAGTTGTCGAAGCGCGGGTGATGATGCTGGCGGCCCGTTATCCCTCCGGGGCTAAAGCCCCATCTTGCAATGGAATGTTTTCGGACGGGCTGAAGCCCGTCCCCTCCAAAGCTGACGAACTGATAGTTTGGTGAGCGTGCCCGAGCAGAGAGTGTGAGTTTGATGCGGCGAAAAGGAGTGCAGGGTGGCCGCGGTGGGGCTGTCATGCTCTGCACATCTTTGTGAGGGATGATTGTAGGTGCGGCCTGAGGGCCGTGTGCGACGTCTGAAGACGAAGAAGGAGATTTTGCATGAGTGAGTTTGTGACGGTGAAGGCCGCTGACGGCCATGAGCTTTCCGCCTACGTGGTGAAGCCTGAGGGCACGCCGAAGGGCGCGCTGGTGGTGGTGCAGGAGATCTTCGGTGTGAACAAGCACATCCGTAGCGTGGCCGACGGTTATGCGAAGGAAGGTTATGTGGCGATCGCACCGGCGCTGTTTGACCGGATCGAGCGCGGGGTGGACATCGACTACACGCCGGACGAGATGAAGTATGCGTTCACCGAGCTGTATCCGAAGCTGAATGTGGAGTTGGCGCTGCTGGATGTGGCGGCGGCGTTCCAGCATGTGGCAGGCGCGCACAAGACGGCGGTGCTGGGGTTCTGCTATGGCGGACTGATGGCGTGGCTGAGTGCGACACGGGCCAAGGCGCTGGGGATATCTCCGGTGTGCACGGTGGGGTACTACGCGGGCGGCATTGGTCACTTTGCGAAAGAGGAGCCGACCTGTCCGGTGATGCTTCACTTCGGCGCGGCGGATTCGCACATCGACAAGGACCAGATTGATGCCGTGCGGGAGGCGAACCCGGCAGGGAAGACGCCGGAGGTGGAGGTGTTCGAGTATGAGGGCGCAGGACATGCCTTCAACCGCGCGCCGGACCCGCACTCGTACCATGCAGAGGCCGCGAAGCTTGCGGGAGAGCGGTCGCTGGCGTTTCTGAAGAAATATATTGGGTAAGGGGCTGAAACGGCGCCCGAAACGGTTCGGAAACCACGCTGACGGAGGAGTTTGAATGCCGTCAGCGTGGTATCTTTAACGAGGACACTAGGAGTAGTGGACTAGAGCATAGAGAATCAGGAGCAAGACACAGCCGTGTTGGCAACCGAAAAGAAAAGCGACATTATCAGCAAGTTCCGTACGCACGATACGGACACCGGCAGCCCCGAGGTGCAGATTGCAATCCTCTCGGAGCGTATCGGTGAGTTGACCGAGCACTTCAAGACGCACAAGAAGGACCACGGTTCGCGCCGCGGCCTGCTGATGCTGGTCTCGAAGCGCCGTAGCCTTCTGGACTACCTGAAGAAGACGGACTCGGACCGCTATCGTGATGTGATCGGCAAGCTGGGTATTCGCAAGTAAGCTGCGACGAGCAGGCCTGTCTGGGTATCCAGGCGGCTGGCTGTTGCGGCTCTTGCGCCCAACGGACTGGCTGGGTGAAAATGCCCGGGTCTGGAAGACCAGAGTCAAAGGCCTTGCTGAGGTTACGACGTCTGGGTTACAAGTGCCAGGAGTTAGGACGATTGAGATTGCATGGTGCCCACGGGCTTAAGGCACACGTTCGGCTGGACGCGCGTATCGGCGCAACGTCCGTTGCCGTGCCCGTCACTATGCGCTCGGCCACTAATATTCTCTGGACGAGAGGTTGAGATCGAAGGCCCCGACCGAAGATGTTTCGGCGGGGCTTTTGTCGTTGAGCAGCGCATCCCCAGGACGTGACGGCGCGCCGCGACTGCCAAGAGCTTAGAGACGCAACGAAGAAGAAGAGGAAGAGACATGAAGCAGGAAGTATATGTAGAGCTTGCCGGTGGTAAGCACATCAAGTTTGAGACAGGGCGGATCGCCAAGCAGGCCTCCGGCGCAGCCTTTACGACCAGCGGCGATAATGCCGTGCTGGCAACCGCAGTGGCCTCGCCCGATCCGAAAGAGGGCATCGACTTTTTCCCGCTGACGGTGGAGTATCGCGAGTTCACCTATGCCGGTGGCCGCATCCCGGGTGGCTTCATCAAGCGTGAGGGCCGGCCGAGCGAGAAGGAGATCCTGACGAGCCGTCAGATCGATCGCCCGATCCGTCCGCTGTTCCCGGAGGCTTTCCGGAACGAGACACAGGTGGTGGCGTTTGTGTACTCGGCCGACAAGGAAAACGATCCGGACGTGCTGGGCATCAACGGCGCGAGCTGCGCGCTGTCGCTGTCGGACATTCCGTTCCATGGGCCGGTGGGTGCCGTGCGCATCGGCTACATTGACGAGCAATATATTGTGAACCCGACCTACAGCGAGCGGCTGGTAAGCCTGCTGAACATCATGGTCGTCGGCACGAAGGACGGCATCGTGATGGTGGAGTCGGGTGCGAAGGAGGTCTCGGAAGAGGTTGTGCTCGGGGCCATTGAGTTCGCGCACGTTGAGATCAAGAAGATCGTTGCGGGCATCGAGGAGTTGGTGAAGCTTGCGGGCAAGCCGAAGCGTGCAGTGACTCCGCTGGAGAACGATACGGAGTATGCGGCTGCGCTGAAAGCAAAGGTCGGCGATAAACTTGCCGACGCACTGAACACGAAGAAGTATCCGAAGTTCGAGAGCTATGCCAAGGTCAAGGAGATCAAGGACGAGCTGAAGAAGGAACTGCCGGCGGATGACGCCGCAGCGGCCAAGAAGCTGAGCAAGTATTTTGAAGGCCTGCGCGAGACGATCTTCCGCGAGCAGGTGCTGAATGACCGCATCCGTCCGGACCATCGCGCGTTCGACGAGATCCGCAACATCACGATCGAGACGGGCGTTCTGCCTCGTGTGCATGGCTCGGCGCTGTTTACGCGCGGTGAGACGCAGGCGTTGGTTTCGGCCACGCTGGGCACCACCGACGACGCACAGCGAATGGAGAGCTACGAAGGCGAGCAGAAGCGCCGCTTCATGCTGCACTACAACTTCCCGCCGTTCTCCGTTGGTGAGGTTGGGCGCATGACCGGTGTGGGCCGTCGCGAGATTGGGCACGGAGCGCTGGCGTGGCGCGCGATTGAGGCCGTGCTTCCGGGTGAGGATGAGTCGCCGTACACGCTGCGCGTGGTGTCGGACATTCTCGAGTCGAACGGATCGTCGTCGATGGCGACTGTTTGCGGTGCTTCGCTTTCGCTGATGCAGGCAGGCATTCCTCTGAAGGGTTCTGTTGCCGGTGTGGCGATGGGCCTGGTGAAGGAAGAGGACAAGTATGCGATCCTCACCGACATCGCAGGCGCTGAAGACCACTACGGCGATATGGACTTCAAGGTCGCCGGCACGCGCAAGGGCATCACGGCGCTGCAGATGGACATCAAGATCATGGGCTTGACGGCGCAGATTCTGCGCGAGGCACTGGAGCAGGCCCGCCAGGGCCGCATGTTCATCCTGGACAAGATGGATGCGGTGATCTCGAAGGCTTCGGAGGAGAAGAGCGCGTTCGCGCCTCGTATCCACACGATCCAGATTCCGACCGACAAGATCCGCGACCTGATCGGGCCGGGTGGCAAGGTGATCCGCGGCATTGTGGACGCAACCGGTGTGAAGATTGACGTCGACGATTCGGGCCGCGTGAATGTGGCTTCGAGCGATGCGGACGGTCTCGCGAAGGCGATCCAGATGATCAGCGACATTACGGCTGTACCCGAGGTGGGCAAAACGTATCTCGGCAAGGTTGTTCGCCTGGCCGAGTTCGGCGCGTTCGTCGAGATCTTCCCAGGTACCGATGGCCTGCTGCATGTGTCCGAGATCGCAGAGCATCGCGTGAAGGAAGTGAAGGACGAGCTGCGTGAAGGTGACCAGGTACTGGTGAAGGTGCTCGCGATTGAGGGCAACCGCATCAAGCTGAGCCGCAAGGCTGTGCTGCGTGAACAGCGCGAGAAGCTGGGTCTGCCACCAGTGCCGGAGCAGTCCGGTGGTGGTGAGCGTTCGGACCGCGGTGAGCGTGGTGGTCGTGATCGCGACCGAGGTGGCCGTGACCGCAATGAGCGTGGCGAGCGTCCTGTAGCTCCGCCGCCGTCTGAGGCTCCGTTGGACGATGACGATGAGGAGTTTGAGGACGACGAGTTCGAGGGTGATGAGGATGGTGAGGATGAGGGTGACGAGGCTCCGGCACCGGAGGCAGGGAATGCTGCCGCTCCTGCTGCCAACGGGACTCCCCGTCCGCAAGGCCAGCGTCGTGGACGTCGCCGCCGTAGCCGCCGTCCGGGTGCTGGTGGTGCGCCGCAGGGTGGGAACGAGTAAGGCACCTTCTTTCCCCAACTGAAATAAACATGAGAGCCGCGCCTTTTGCGCGGCTTTCGTGTTTGTGTGGGCAAGATGTGTTTGCGGTAGACTCTGGCTCAAGTGATTCGCTGACAGGTAGATATGTGGAGGAGATTGGGCGGAGTTGAATCCGGGCTGAGGTGTGGGGCGCAGGGGTGGTAGAGGCCGATAGGAGGCTGGACTGAGGAGAGGCTGGCGATTCCGGGGAGCGCAGTGGGGGGCGTTCGTGGTGCTGGTGCTGGCGGGGGCCAGCCGGTGGGTGGTGACCGAGGTGCGCCCGGATGCGGAACCGACGCTGTCGTCGCTGGCGATGGGTTGCGGATGGGCGGCTCTGGTGAGCCTGATGTTGCTGCGCAGGGGGCCGGCACGGGTGTCGCTGCGGTCGTCGTGGCTGGGGGTGCTGGCGGGTGCGATGGTGTTTGCTGGGCCGGCGGTGGGGGCGCTGATGCACGCGAGGGGGTTGGATGGGCCGGGGCTGACGATGGCGCTGGCGTTGACGCCGGTAGCGGCGGGAATTGCGTCGGCGGCGCTGGGTATGGGGAGCCTGGATGGGGCGGCGGGGCGGATATGGCCGGGGCTGGCGGCGGTGGGTGGGTTGCTGCTGGTGCTGGCGGAGCCGAGCCTTGCGAACGGGCGGACGGATGTGGCGTTGTTGCTGGCGCCGGTGCTGACGGGTGTGGGCGCGGCGCTGTTCTGCGTGAGGGGTGGAGCGACGAGTTGGCGGGCGAGCTCCGCGCTGCTGGGTGGGACGCTGGTGTTTGCCGTGGCGCTGACGGTGGAGTCGGTGATGACGCGGACGCGGCCGGCGGTGTCGTTACTGGCGATGGCGTGCGATGGGCTGCTGGCGCTGTTGAGCATCTATGCACTGCAGCGACTGGGAGCGACGCGGTGGTCGGCGCAGTTTACGCTGCTTCCGTTGCTGGTGGTGCTGGAAGGGCTGGTGCTGGCGCATCAACCGCTAACGTTGCGCTGGGTGGTGGGGATCGCGTTGCTGCTACTGGCGAGCGTGTATCTGCTGCTGCCTTCGACCGAGGACATGGAGCAGGCCGTCGGTGTGGTACCGCGGTAAGTTCCTGACGTGCAATGTGGGGATTTTGACAGTGCCTGCTGCGGTTACACTTTGGTGCATGGCAGCGTCGATGTACATCGTGGTCGAAGGCGAGGACCCGGGCTACAACATCTATGTGAATGGGCGTATTCTCGCTCGGCATGAGGGCCAGGTGGAGCAGCTGGCGGTGCGGCTGGGTGTGCAGCCGCTGCTGGAGTTCTTTTCTGCCGATGAGAATTCGATGGCGCTGCTGATTGAAGAGGGTGCCGGGAACCCGGACCTGCTGCCGCGACTGCCGCCTCCGCAGTGGTATCAGGCTGAGGACGGGCTGAAGACGGTGAGTGCGCTGGTGGGGGCGGTGGAGGCCGATCCGGAGATGATGGGAGCCGATGGCGAGGAGCTGCTGCGGGAGCTGCGCGAGTATGAGCTGGTGCTGCTCAAGACAGCGGAGCGCGGGCTGCGGTGGCATCTGGCGGTGAGCTGGCGGTAGCGGCGACCCTCCCCCCCGGTTTTGGGGCTATGATCCGGAGCGGATTGGGGTTAGGGGTGGAACCCCTTCGCGACAGGCCCTGCTCTAACTCAGCTTTGTGACTGTTTTTCCTGAGCGATTAAGTCAAGCCCACCCCGGATCAAAACAGGCAGTTCAAGGCGTTCGGTGAAGATGACAGTCGATGCGGGAGAGTACTGCGGCCCGCGGTTGATTCCGCGGGCCGCAGTCGTGCCGCCGATGCTACTGAATGTTGAGAGTCAGGGCATTGGATGCAGGCGATCCCGGGTTCTGACAGGTGATGCTGACCGTGGCTGGTGCACTGACGTCATTTGCGCCGACTGCCACCGAGAGGTGTTGAGCGTCGATAAAGGTGGTTGTGTACGCTACGCCGTTCCAGAGTACGCTTGCTCCGGGAATGAAGCCGGTCCCGGTAACGGTGAGCAACTGGTTTCCGCTGCCGGAGGCGATGGCGTTGCTACTCAAGGAGGAGAGGGTTGGCGCGCCGTTCGCAGATGCCTCCGCTGGTAGTACGAAGGCGCCCCGCAGCAACATTAGCTGCGAGGGCGTCGAGGACCCTATGCCTCCTGTAACGAGCAGTGCAATCCCGTCCTGGCCCCAGCGAGTGGCGGGTACCGACTCGATAACGGAGTTGTTGGTCGGCAACAGCACCGAATCCTCGAGGATGAAGTGCTGAGTGTCGAAACGCTCGAGCACCACGGCCCGGGTCCCAGCCTCGTTGATGCCGAAGAGGAAGTCCTTCTTTGTCGTCTGGTAGGGAATAGAGCCGGCGCCGCTGAGGCCATAGCCATAGGGCCCCGGACCAAGTGGCAGGACGCCAATCTGAGTCAGCGGCGTGGTGGTTGGATCGACAATACCCCCGCTCGAACCGAAGAGCAGACCTTGATCGAGAGCGAGCGAACCGCTGAAGCCACCCATGCCGAGCATTGTGCTGCCGTCAATATTGTGGACTCCGGCAGCGTCCACGGTATAGCGGTAGATCTCCGCACCGGTCGATTGGTTGTCGTATGTGTAGGCGTGGCTGGAGTCGGGGAAGACAGCGTCGTTGAAGCCGAGGGATGAGTTCGGCCGCAGGGTTGCGGACGTTCCTGTGAAGTCCAGAATTCCCACGTTGTCGACGGAAACACTGTTCTCCAGGCCGGGTATCGCCGCCAGCGCATTCGCGGCGACAGGGCTGCTGAAGTAGCCAGCGCTTACGAGCGGCACCGTTGCATCGACCGTCTGGGAGCTGACGTTGAAGCGGGCGAGCGATTCCGCGCCACTGAGCCCGATGTAGAAGTAGTTTCCACCGGGGCTCTCGGCTATCGTGTTCGGTTCGCTGCCGACGGTGATCGGCGCGCCTACGGTGCCAGTCACGGGGTCGATGGAGACCAGACTGTTGCCAGCCGGTGACGTAGAGGTGCTAGGCAGGACTGCGAACAGCTTGCGGCTGTAGGGGTCATACACCATTGCGTTCGCGGGCACGGGCAGCAGACTGTACTCGCTCAGGGTAAGGCTGGCGGATGTTCCGCCCCCGGGTGCAGGATTGGTGACTGAAACAGCAGCCCAGCCGATCTGCTTGAGCAGCGATCCATCGACGGTAGCGGTTAGCTGGCTGGCACTGACCAGTGAGGTGGGCAGCGCCGTGCCGTTCCAGTTCACAACAGACGCGGAGTTGAAGCCCGTTCCGTTGACCGTCAGCGTGGCTGAAGCCACGCCGGTGGCAATCGCATTCGGAGAGAGGCTGGAGATGGTTGGGACCGGCGCATATAGCGAACCGGATGCGGTGGTCGTGGAGACGACGATGTTGTTGGACGTGACCGGGTCGTAGGTCTGAGAATCGACCGTGGCGGAGAGCTGAACGGCCCCAGCGACAGATGGCGTGGCGGTGATGGTCAGCGTCGCCGTGGCCCCGTTGGGGAGAGTGCCAAGGTCGCAGTAGAGGACGCCCGCTCCATTGCAGGTACCTTGCGAAACCGACGACGAGCCGTAGAGCAGGGTCGCAGGCATGCTCGTAGCCAGCACCACGCCGTTGGCATCGCTGGTTCCAAGGTTCTTGACCTGGACCTGATAGTTAAAAGCAGTTCCGGTCGTGACGGTTGCCGCGACTTGTGTCGTGACCTGGAGGTCTGCGGGCGTCGAACTGGTGTCCTTGACGACGCTGCCGTGCATGAGGAAGAGCTGGGTCGCGGTGTGGAAGGCGAGGCCGTCCTGCCCCCAGCGGACGAGGTCCGCTGGGTTCGAGAGCGTGGTTGTGCCTCCGCTGACCGCACCGATCCTGTTGATCCCCATGGAGGCGACGGGCAGGAATGTGGTCTCGTCGTAGCCGATCAGTTGCGCTGAGTTCACGACAACCCATGCGCGGTTGAGTGAGGAGTCAGAGTAGATGGGCCCGGTGGCTGCCGCGGGGGAAGTGGAGTACGTTGAGGCAACGGAGAACTGGCCCAGTGTGGCGCCGGTTGTGGGGTCCGTGACCAGGCCGTTTGGTGTATAGAGACGGCCGTTATCGTATTGAATGGTCGCTCCCGCAGCACTGGAGGGCAGTTGCGTGTAGCCAGTGACGCCGGTGCTATCGACTGTGAGCGCATACAGATAGCTAGAGACGGTATACGCCGCCAGATAGAGAGTCGACGCAGAAGCGCCGAAGGTCAGGGAGCCGGTGTTCGAGTCGAAATAGGTTGCGAGGCCGCTGCTGGTCTTTGGACGCGCCACGCCAGAGTCGAAGATGGTGACTACGCCGTTGGTGCCGTAAACAGCTACGGAGTTCGGTTGGCCCGGAAGCGCAGCTAAAGCGGCAGCGGTATACGGCGGATTATAGACACCCTGGGTTCCACCGAGCGAGAACTGGATACCCGCGACCCCGGTGGTGAGGTCCACTTGGCGAACAGCGCCAGCCCCGTTGAGGCCAACAAAGGCTTGGGTCCCGTCCGTGGACAGCGCCAGACGAGTGGGCTCGCTACCAACGAAGATCGTGCGCCGGATGGAGCCGGTGACGGGGTCGATGCCTACGAGACTGTTGCCGAGTCCCTGGCCGCCGGTTCCAGCGATGGTGGCATAGAGCAGGCCATCTGTCGTGTTGTAGGCGAGATCGTTGATCGGCAGTGCGAGGTAGGTATTGAATCCCGCTGTTGCCGAAGCCTGCCCCATGTTTTCGGGCGTCGCGATGCTGATGGTAGCGTCGCCGGGTACGGACAGATCCGAAGATGGAATCACAGCGGTCATGCTGCTGCTTGAGGTATAGGTGGTCACCAGCGGCGTGCCGTTCCATAGGACCACGCTGTCTGGGAAGAAGCCAGAGCCATAAAGGGTGATCGTCGTATCGGGACTGCCCAGCGCAGCGGAGCCTGGGTTGGTGGTGAAGGTGGCTGATGGATTGATGACGTTGATGGATGCGGGCTGGGAACGGACCGCCGCACCGCCGGTGACGGTCGCCGGGTTGGTGACGTAGATCTGCTCGACGCCGGTTTGATAAAGAATTTGCGAGCTGATCGTGGTGACGATCTGCGTGCCGGTCTGCGAAACGACAGGCAGAGTGTAGCCGTTGAAGGCCACGGTCGCAGTCGCGGCAAAGTTCGAACCCGTGATCGTGATGTTGGTGGAGGTGGTGGTTCCCGATGGGGGAATCTGAATGTAGTTCGGGCTGACGCCGGTGATCGCTGGAGGAGCGACAACCGGTAGTGCGAGCGCAGCGCTGCTGCCTGCGTTGGGGGCTGGATTGCCGACCGTAATCTGAGCTGTGCCGGCTGTTGCCAAGTCAGTCGCCGGTACAGAAGCCCTGAGCGAGGTCGAGCTGACGTAGGTGGTAGGAAGAGCCGTGCCGTTCCAGGAGACAGTGGAGTTTGCGATGAAGCCGGTTCCCGTCAGCGTGATGCCCGTGGCGGAGGTGCCCTGCACCAGGCTTGCGGGCGTGACGGCGGTCAGTACAGGCGCCGGACTGTTCACGGGGAAAGAGACGCTCGGAGAGGCAATAGGGAATGGAGTTGGGTTTTGTACGCTCACTGACGCGGTTCGCGCGTTGGCAACGGAGGAGGCTGGAACCTGGGCCGTAAGAGATGTCGCGCTCACGAACGTCGTTGTCAGCGCGTTGCCGTCTAACTGCACCACGGAGTTTGAAGAGAAGTTGGTTCCCGTCACGGTCAAGGTCGTGAGGCCCGAGCCGGCCTGCACTGAGGCGGGAGAGAGCGAAGAGATCGCTGGTACTGCGTAGACGGTCTCGGCCGCGGGCTGAGTATCGGAGCCTCCGGGGCCGGGATTGCTGACCGTCACTTGCGCGGTGCTGGCGGTCGCGACATCAGCAGCGGTGAGCGTGACGGCCAATGTGCCTGTGCTGAAGAACGCCGTGGGCCGGGCCGAACCGTTCCATTTGACGACAGAGTTCGACTCAAAGCCGCTGCCGCTTATGGTGAGCGTCGCAGCAGATCCAGCGGGAATGGAGGTGGGCGAGACGGAACTTACCGCTGGGGTAGGGCTCGTCACCGAAAAGCTGATCGCCGTGGACGACCCGCCGCCAGGGCTGGGATTGTTGACGGTTATGGAGACGCTTTCACCCGCGGAGAGGGCCGATGCGGGCACCTGCGCCTGGACCGAGGTCGCGCTGACATAGGTGGTCGAAAGGACCGTGCCGTTGAAGGTGATCGAGGAAGAGGCAACGAAACCGGAGCCGGTCACGGTGAGCGTCTGCGAGGCAGCACCCGCGGTGACGCTGGCAGGTGACACAGCAGTTACGGCAGGAACGGGATTATCTTGAGTCGGTTGAACCACGGTGTTCCCGGACCCGGCGCAACCAGTTTGAAGCAGAAGAATAGAAACAAGGGAGAAAGCAAGAGTGATTCGACGCACGAAGGCTCCATGAATCGTCCCCTGCTTTGTGAGACATGGGTAGGCGATTGCGTTGGGATTATGTTGAAGACTTCGCGAATGTAACAAACTATTTGAAGGAGATGCACTGATTAGGGGAGTTGATCAAGGAATTTCATACAGTGGGCCGAGGCCGAGGATAAATAAATCCATGATCTAGCTGAATACAGCGTGGCCGCTTATGAGGTGGCGAGGGCTTTGATGTCTTTGTTCTCGAGGATGGGTTTGGGCGCGCCGGTGAGAGCGGTGTGGATCATGGCGCGGGCGAGGTCCTGCAGGGTGCAGCCCTGGTTGGGGAAGAGCTTGATCAGAACAGGGAAGAGTGCCGCAAAGATGCGGTAGTAGGAGCGGACGTTTCGCTGGCCGGGCATGGGCTTCATGAAGCCGGGGCGGAGGTTGACCTCGTGGGCGAAGCCGAGGGTGGCGAGGGCGTTTTCGGTGCGGCCTTTGACTCGCGCCCACATGATGCGGCCTTTTTCGGTGCTGTCGGTCTGCGCGCCGGAGATGAAGCAGAAGGTCATCTGCGGATTGAGCGCGAGGAGCGTTGCGGCAAAGTGGAGAGTGATGTCGTAGGTGATGTGGGTGTAGTCGGGCTCGGACATGCCGGCGGAGCTGATGCCGGCGCAGTAGAAGCAGGCGTCGTAGCCGGAGAGTTGGTCCGTGACGGCTTCGAGGTGCATGAAGTCCGGGACGAGGAGCTCGCGGAGTTTGGGGTGGGCGAGGTCGAAGTGCTTGCGGTTGACGATGAGTACCTGCTCGATGGCTGGGTTCTGGAGACATTCGAGGAGGACGCCTTCGCCGACGAGGCCGGTGGCTCCGGTGAGGATGATTTTGAGGGGCATGTGGGCCTTTGTGGTGGGTCAATTTGTTGAGGTTCGACCCGTTATCAAAACTGTACGCTAATGGACCTGCTCCGCAGGCGCGCCATGCAGGCTGTGGAGAAGTTATAGCGGAATGCGATAGGCTTCTGTCGACGCACTGCAGACCTATCTCGTGTGCTGAACGGAGAGATGCGACTTATGACGACCCGCCGGACCGAATGGCTGCGTGTCTGCCTTGGCATCGTAGTGTTGGTGTTGATGGGCGGAGCGCGCATTCTGATTGCGCAGGCGACAGTGCCCACCTATGCGAATCCCAATGCCGATCCCGAGGCGCGGATCACCGATCTGCTCGCGCATATGACGATTGACGAGAAGATCCATGCGCTTAGTACCGATCCGTCTGTACCACGGCTTGGTATCGTCGGGACGGGGCATGTTGAGGGGTTGCACGGTCTCGCCCTCGGTGGGCCGGGCCATTGGGAGGGCAGGCTCAATCAAGCGGTGGTTTTGACCACGCAGTTTCCGCAGTCCCGTGGTCTGGGACAAACATGGGACCCTGCGTTGATCCAGCAAGCTGCCGCGCAAGAGGCGCTGGAGACCCGGTTTGCATGGCAGAAGTATCGGCGGGGTGGGTTGGTTGTGCGTGCGCCTAATGCCGATCTCAGCCGCGATCCGCGCTGGGGGCGCAGCGAGGAGAGCTATGGCGAAGACCCCTTTCTGGTGGGCACGCTTGCTACAGCTTTCACGCGAGGTTTGCAAGGCAACGATCCTCATGTGTGGGAGACGGCCTCGCTGCTGAAGCACTTTCTTGCGAACAGCAATGAAGACAATCGCGATGGCTCGTCCTCCAACTTCGATACGCGGCTGTTTCATGAGTACTATGCGGTGCCGTTTCGGATGGCGATTGAAGACGGCCATGCGAATGCGATGATGACTTCATACAACGCCTGGAACGGCGTGCCGATGGCGGCAAATCCGGTACTGCGCAGTGTGGTGATGGCGGACTGGCACTTTGACGGCATCCTTTGCACCGATGCAGGCGCGCTGACCAACATGGTGACGCATCACCACACGTACGCAGATCTTCCAACGGCCGCCGCAGCGGCGATCCATGCGGGGATCAACCAGTTTCTGGATAAGTATGACGCGCCGGTCCACGAGGCACTTGCACAGGGCCTTATCACCGAAGCCGATATCGACCGGAACCTTCGCGGCGTGTATCGCGTGATGCTGCGGCTCGGTGTCTTCGATTCCGATGACCACTCGCCATACGCGAGTATCGGTGTCGGTAGCGGGATTGAAGGCGACCCTTGGAATGCTGCTTCGGCGCGGGCGCTGGTCCGCAAGGTGACGGACGAGTCCATCGTTCTGCTGAAGAACGATCACAACACGCTGCCGCTGGACGCGGCAAAGACGCAGTCGATTGCCGTGATTGGGCCATGGGCGGATACGGTGGCGCTGGACTGGTACAGCGGGACGCCGCCGCGCGTGGTGACACCGCTTGAGGGGATTCGTCTGCGGGTCCCGAACGCCAAGGTGAGCTTCAGCGATGGCAAGGATGCTGCCGCGGCTGCGGCGCTTGCGGCGAAGTCGCAGATGGCGATTGTGATTGTGGGCAATCATCCTACGTGCAATGCGGGGTGGAACGTGTGCGCTTCTCCCAGCGAAGGCAAGGAGGCCATCGACCGTAAGAGTCTTACGCTGGAGGATGAGGCGCTCGTTGAGCGTGTGCTTGCGGCGAACCCGAACACGATTGTGGTTTTGCAAACCAGCTTTCCTTACACGACGAACTGGACGCAGGAGCATGCGCCCGCGATTGTGCAGATAACGCACAACAGTGAGGAGCAGGGCAATGCGCTGGCGGATGTCCTGTTCGGAAGCTATGACCCTGCCGGTCGACTTACGCAGACGTGGCCTGCGAGCCTGGACCAGTTGCCGCCGATGATGGACTACGATCTGCGCCATGGCCGCACGTATCTGTACTCAAAGCAGAAGCCTCTGTATCCGTTTGGATTTGGCCTCAGTTATACCCGTTTCAGCTACAGCGACCTTCGCGTGGAGCAGCACGGCGACATGGTCCATATTCATGTTTCAGTGGCAAATACTGGTGGCAAAGACGGAGACGAAGTGGTGCAGATCTATGCTGCGCATCAAGGCTCGGCGGTGTCGCGGCCACTGGAAGAGCTGGTGGCGTTCAAACGTGTGCCAATTGAACGTGGTCAGACTCAAAGCGTTGAGTTCGATGTGCCGTTGTCGCGGCTCGCTTACTGGGACGAGGCGTCGAAACGATTCGTGGTCGAGCGGGACCGGGTGGAGTTTCGCGCGGCGGCTTCGTCCGCTGACATTCGTCTGCGGAAGGTCATCGCCATCGAGCCAGAGGCGAACGCGCTGATTACTGGACGGTGAGGTTGGCGTCGAAGTCGACGACGAGGGCGTCGCCGTCGACCTGCATGGAGAGGACTTTGAGGTTGGTGAGCTGGATGTTGTAGCCGGTGCTTTGCGTGGAGGTCTGGACGAGCTTGCGGACCATGTCGGCTACGTTGACGCGCATCTTTTGCGGAAGCTTGCCGCTGAGGAAGGGGACGAGGAAGAAGTCGAGTTCCTTGTTGTTGGAGAGCTTTTCGATGCGGGCGTCGCGGAAGCCGAGGAACTCGCCCTGGGCGTCGGGGACGACGGAGACGTCGGCTTCGGTACGGAAGTCGAGGCCGAGGCAGGCGTGGCCCATGCGGGCGCCGAGCTTGGCCTGGGATTTGACGTGGATGATGATGCGGTCGTCCTTGAAGCTGACCTTGGGGTCGGAGGCGTAGGCGTAGCAGCCGTCGCCGGGCTTGCCGCGGAAGTAGTAGCGGCCGTCGGGTGAGTTGAAGAGCTGCTGGTTCAGCGTGCGTTCGAGGGCGCTGGAGGAGATGCGGATCTCGATGGCGTGGGCGGAGGCGGTTGCGAGGGAGAGTAGAAGCAGCAGAAGAGCCAGGGCCGGGCGGCGTATCATGCAAAAAGGATACCCGTCAGTCCATTTTCCTGTTGCGTATATCCGAGCGACAAGATCCATCCTCCTTGCATCCTTTCCATGCCTGTCCTGTGATTAGAGGCTGCCATCGCATTTTTCTCTAGGGTGTAGTTCGCATCTATATGTCGCGCCTTCAGCGCTCAGGACTGCGATTGGCCGATTCCCTAGGCCTTCGGCCTAGGCTGATATATGTCGCGCCTTTGGCGCTGAAAAGCGAGCGGCTATCCTTTGAGAGAAATGCTCTAACTGATGAGTAACGAAGAGGTTACTGGTTGGCTAGAGGACTTCTGCGCTGGACGATGGTTGCCAGATTCCTGTATACAGTTTGGGTAATCAGTCTGACTTATTCTGGTTTTGGACAGGGCCCGGTGATGCGATTTAGGGAATGTGTGGTTCGGCGGATGGCCGTGATGGCTGGGGTGGCGGTGGTGTGTACGGTCGCGTATGCGGAGCGGCCAGTGGTGAGCGTGCCGAGAGACTTTAAGACGGTGCAGGCGGCGGTGGATGCGGCTCCGGCGGGGGGCAGCATTATTTTGATTGCGCCGGGTGTGTATCGCGAGAAGCTGCATATTACGACCAACGGGATTGAGCTGAAGGGGACGGGCAAGAGCCCGGAGAAGGTGGTGCTGACGTGGGACGATGGCGCTCGCTATGTGGGCGGGACGAAGAACTCGGGCAGCGTGAATGTGACCGCGGATGACTTTACGGCGGAGAACCTGACGATCCAGAACGACTTTGAGCGGACCCATGACAGGAGCGAGGAGGGGTCGCAGGCGGTGGCGCTGATGATGACGGGCGACCGCGAGGTGCTGCGGCATGTGCGGCTGCTGGGGTATCAGGACACGCTGTATGCGAACAGCAAGACGTGCCACAACAGCAGCGATGCGACGGACAAGCCATGCCATGCTTCGCGGCAGCTGTTTGAGGACTGCTATATCGAGGGGCACATCGACTTTATCTTCGGCGATGCGAAGGCGGTGTTCGACCACTGCGAGATCCATGCGGTGGCACACCAGATTGTGACGATCACGGCGCAGAGCCGGCTGTATCCGGAGGAGGACTCGGGTTACCTGTTTCTGCATACGACGATCACAGAGGCCAAGGGCGTAGGGCAGATGTACTTCGGGCGGCCGTGGCGGCCGTACTCGCGCGTGTATTTTGTGGACACGGTGCTGAAGGATGCGGCGATCACTCCGGTCGGGTGGCTGGAGTGGGGCGGGCGGTTGAAGACGAGCGACTATGCCGAGTATGGGACAGTCGATGCCGAGGGCAAGCCTGTCGATGTGGGTGAGAGAGTTTCGACCTCGCGGCAGCTGACGAGCGACGAGGCGAAGGGGCTGAGTGTTGAGACATGGCTGACAGGCACGGACGGCTGGAACCCAGCGTCGGTGCAATAGTCCATCAGGGGCAGTCGCCTTGTTGACCTGGCTGGAAGAGAGATAAAAATGAAGCTCCTTGCGACGATTGCAGTGTTTGGGATGGCAGCGGTGACGTTTGCGGCAGAGGGGTTGGCCGCACAGGATATGCGCAGGGTGACAGAACCGGTGGTTCCGCCGGTGTGCCAGACGCTGAAGGCGGAGCTGATGGCGCCGGGTGGGATTGCCGCTGTCGATGAGCAGAGGCTGGATACGGCGCGATTGCAGAAGGGTCTCGATGGCTGTGCGCCGGGACATGCTCTGGAACTGGCGAGCGATGGTGAGCACAATGCGTTTTTGTCGGGGCCGATTGAGCTGCGGACCGGGGTGACGCTGCTGGTGGATAAGGGCGTGACGCTGTACGGCTCGCGCGATCCGAAGGTGTATGAAAAGAGTCCGGGAAGCTGCGGCGTGGTGAACGATGAGAAGGCCGGTTGCAGGACGCTGATCGTTGCCGACCATGCGGACGATGCGGGGATCATGGGCGATGGCGTGATCGATGGGCGCGGCGGGGCGAAGCTGCTGGTGGATGGGAAGGACTCAAGCAAGACGTGGTGGGACCTTGCGGAGGACGCGCGCGGGCACAATGGCCAGAAGGATAGGCGACAGCAGGTGCCTCGGCTGATTGAGATGAATGCGAGCAACAACTTCACGATCTATCGGATCACGCTGAAGAACTCGGCGAACTTTCATGTGGTGTATCACCATGGGGACGGGTTTACGGTGTGGGGGCTGAAGATCGATACGCCGAGGAAGGCGCGGAATACGGATGGCGTGGACCCGAGCGCGTCGAAGAACATTACGATTACGCACTCATACATTCGCGATGGCGATGACAATATTGCGATCAAGGGCGGCGATGGGCCGGTGACGAACATGACTGTGAGCCACAACCATTTTTACTGGGGGCATGGGATGTCGATCGGGTCGGAGACGAACGCAGGGGTGAGCGCGATCCGGGTGACGGACCTGTCGCTGGATGGGGACGACGATGCGATCCGGATCAAGTCGAACCCTTCGCGAGGCGGGCTGGTGCATGACGTGGTGTACGACGATGTGTGCATACGGAACTCGAAGGCGCCGGTGTTTCTGGATACGAACTATAACTATCCCGGCAAGGCGACGAATTTGTTTCCGGTGTACGAGGAGATCACGCTGCGGAATGTGCGGATCGCTGGCGGTGGGCGGTTTCAGCTGAATGGCTATGACCACACGCACCGCATCGGCGTGCGGTTCGACGGCGTGGAGCTTGAGGACCCGCCGGGCGACTACAAGTTTGTGGTAAACCACACGGACGTCACGCTGGGGCCGGGGCCGGTGAACTTTCCGCTGTCGGGGACGGACTCTACGGTGTCGGGCAAGGCTGGCAAAGGGAAGCTGGCGGGGTGCGCGGCGATGTTTGTGGCGTTTCCTGGAGAGGCAGGGAATAGGGAGTAGAAAAGCAAAAGAGCCTGACATGTGTCAGGCTCTTCTGCTTGGTGCGGCGATGTTTTGGGGTGTTACTTGGAGGCTACGACTTCATCGGCGGGGGGCTGGGTGGGGCCGAGGCCTAGCTTGATGAGGGCGCGGGAGTCGGGGGTGATCTTAGTCTGCCAGCCGTTGTCGCCCTGGAGCTTTGCCATCGCGGCGGAGGTTTGCGAATCCCAGACACCGGAAGGCTCGCCGTTGAGGTAGCCCTGCTTGATCAACGCCTGCTGGATCTCAGTGGCGCGTTCGGGAGCCATGCCGGAGGGCTCATGGAAGTGCGAAGAACGGATGTTCTTGTGATAGCGGGAGCTACTGTGCTTGACGCTGGCGTGGGTGTAGGAGTGCGGGTGCGTGCTGGCAAAGGCTGGAAGGGTTGCCAGCGCCAGGCCGGCCAGGACGATCTTCGCTATCTTCACTGAGGGAAAACGCATCTTGCAGGGCACCTCGGGGCGGGGACTGTGCCAAAGCTGTCAGGCAACTCGTCACAGACTAGTGAATTTGGGAGGATCGCGCAAGTGACTTCTGTTTTCCGGATATAGATATCGTTATTGGCGGTTGGGGTTCGGAGGGGTTGGGGCAAGCAACCTGTGGACGGAGGTGTGTAAACGCTCGGTGATCGCGGCCTCGGAATCGTTGGGAGTGAAGTGAAGTGGCTCTCCGACAATGACTTGCAGGACTTTGGGGCGGAACCAGCCGAACGGGTTGCGGGTTTTGGGCATTGAGGAGCCGAGGATGGCGAGGGGTAGAACGGGGACTCCTGACTGCTTGACGAGGAGGCCGATGCCAGGACGAAAGTTACCCAGGGTGCCGTCTGTGGTGCGGGCACCCTCTGGAAATATGAGAACGTGGAGGCCGCGGTCGAGGGCTTCGCCGGCGTGGGCGAAGCTGCGCTGGAAGGCGTGGCGGCGGGGTAGCGGGAAGACGTTGAAGAGGGCAGTGAGGAGCAGGTAGACGAGTGGGCCGGGCGGGTAAAGGCGGTCGGGGTGGGTGAGGCTTTCGGGATTGCGGAGGTGGCGGTAGTCGTAGAGCATCTCGCCGGCCATGGCAACGGCGAGGTAGCGGCGGATGGAGCCGGGGAGGGCGTAGGTGAGCAGCGGGACATCGTAGGTAGTGACGTGGTTGGCGACGAGGAGCATCGGGGTGGTGGGGAACGGGTTTGCCGGGCGGCGGACCGTGGGGTTGGCGAGAAGGGAGACGAGCGGGCGGAGGATGAGCTCGGTGAAGAGCGTGCGGAGCCAGCGGATGGGCGGTGACCAGGGCCAGTGCGGGTAGAGGAAGGTTAGGGTGGTTGCTGGCTGGATGGGGAGCTGGTGGATGGTGGAAGGTTGGGTTGGCGAGGCCTCGGTTTCGTGGGTGAGCCAGTGGCGGAGGTCGCCGAGGGTCTGGAGGGCGTCGAAGGCGGGGTGTCGGTGGGAGTGCCGGTGCGCTCTTCGAGGGCGGCGGCGAGCTGGACGCGGGCGAGGCTGTCGAGGTGGAGGTCTTCGGTGAGGCGGAAGGCGTCAGTGGAGTTGGAGATGGGTTCGCCGGTGAGATGGGAGAGGAGTTGGAGGAGCCAGTCCGTGTTGTGGGTGGGGGCAGTGCTAGGGGTCTGGGATTGGGCGAGCCAGGTGGAGACGGCGCGGCGGCGGACTTTGCCGGTGGAGGTGCGGGGCAGGTCGGGTTCGGGCCAGAGGACCCAGCGGGTGAGGCGTTGCGGCTCGGCGAGGCGGGTGTTGGCGCTTTGAATGGCGGCTGGGGCTTGATCTGGAGAGCCGCGCATAGCGAGGACGGCGCAGGGTTCGGGGCCGTTGGGGGTTTGAAGAGGGACGACGGTACAGGCGCGGACTGTAGGCTCCTGCTCGATGGCGGCTTCGAGGTCTTCTGGGTGGATGTTGACGCCGGAAGCGGTGACGATGACCTCGCTGGCGCGGCCCAGGAAGCGGAGCTCGCCGGTGGGTTGGGCTGTGACGAGGTCGCCGGTGGGGAGCCAGGCGTTGGGACGCTGGTGGAACTCGCCGTTGGCCCAGGTGGCGGTGGAGATCATGGGGCCGCGCACGAGGAGCTCGCCTTCGGGGGTGATCTTTGTTTCGCGGCCGGGGAGTGGCTTGCCGATGGTGCCGCGCTTGACGTGGAAGGGGTGATTGAGCGTGATGAGTGCGGTGGTCTCGGTCATGCCGTAGCCTTGGACGACAACGAAGCCGAGAGCGGAGAAGAACTGCTCGACGGGTGCGGGGAGCGCGCCGCCGCCGGAGACGAGCGCCCAAAACTTGAGGCCGAAGGCGCGATGGATGCGGCGAAAGCGCCACCAGCGCTTCCAGGCGGAGAGGCCTTTGGCGGCTTCGATGCTGACGGAGAGTGTGGGGTCAGTGAGTTCGAGATGGGTTTTGAGGGAGGCGAAGACACGCGGGACAGCGGCGAGGACGGAGATGCGTTCGTGGTGGATGGTGTCGATAAGGCGCGGGGCGGCGAGGCGGTCTTCGAAGTGGACCTCGGCGGCGAAGATGGGCGGGAGCCAGAGGCCCATCATCTGGCCGAAGACGTGGCTGAGAGGGAGCGTGTGCAGGAAGCGCAGCGGGTGAATCAGACGCTCGTAGCGGAGGTAAGGCTGGGCACCGGACTCGATGGGGGCGACGCTGGCGAGGATGTTGCCGTGGGTGTGGACGATGCCCTTGGGGTCGCCGGTGGTGCCGGAGGTGAAGAGGATTTGCAGCGGTGTGCTGTGGGTGAGGCCGGGGATCGCGGAGACTTCTTCGGTGGGGAGAGTGGCGAGTTGGTCGAAGGTGAGGCGTGGGTAATCGGCGGGGAGCTGCGCGAGGAGTGGCGCGTCGCCGAGGAGGAGCGTGGGGCGGACATCCGCGCAGATGCGCGTGGCGAAGTCGGCGGTGCCGTAGGCGTCGAGGGGGACGGCGATGGCTCCTCGGAGGATGCAGCCGTAGAACGCGGCGATCCACTCTGCGCTGTTGACGGCCCAGAGCAGGATGCGGTCGCCGGGCTGGATATTGTTGTGCTGAAGGTATGCGGCGAAGCGACCGGCGAGGTGAGCGAGCTCAGTGTAGGTGGTTGCGGTGCGGCGGTTGCCATGGTGGCGGACGATGGCGATGTCGCGGCCGTGGTGACGCATGTCGTCGAGGTAGGTGGCTACGCTGGGGCGCATGGAACCTCTGACACAAAGAATAGAGGCGCGGAGGTGAGTCCGCGCCCCTGGTCGATGCCTTGCGGCTTGAGATTACGGCAGGGTTCCGCCGACGTAGCTGCTACCGGCGGAGGGGTCCTGTAGGGAGCGGATGACGAAGACTACGTCGTCGCCGGACTTGAGGCCGGAGACGATGGACTGGTAGCTGGCGAGATCGGTGATCGGTTTGCGGTTGATCTCGGTGATGATCGCGCGCGGGCCGAGGCCGATGTTGTCAGCGAACGAGCCGGGCTTGACGCTGGTGACGGCAACCCCGCCCTTGATGTTGAGCTTGGTGGCCTGCTGCGGGGAGATGGCCTGGACGGTGATGCCCAGGGTAGTCTCGCCGATGTCGGTCTGGTCAGGCGTGGCGCTCTGGTCGCTGCCGTTGTCGATGTTGGCGAACAGCTTGGCGCGGTCCGCAATGGAGACATTGACGGTGTCGCGTTTGCCGCCGCGCAGGTAGGTGAGACGGACGGTCGAGCCCGGCTTCCTGGCGGAGATGATGTTGACCAGCGCATCGCCGTTCTTGACGGGGGTGCCGTCGATGGCGACGATGACGTCCTGCGGCTGCAGGCCGGCCTTGGCCGCTGGGCCGCCGGGGGTGACGATGCTGATCATGATGCCGCCGGAGGAGAAGCCGTACTCGCGAGCGACTGCGGAGGAGGTGGCAGCCTGGAACTGGATGCCGATGCTGCCGCGGATGACCTTGTGCTCCGGCCCGATGAGCATGTTGTAGACGTTGATGATGGTGTTGGAGGGCATGGCGAAGCCGATGCCTTCAGAGCCCGCCGACTGGGTGTAGATGGCGGTATTCATGCCGATAACTTCGCCGGCCATATCGACGAGAGGGCCGCCGGAGTTGCCGGGGTTGATGCTGGCGTCGGTCTGGATGAAGCGCTGGAACTGGTTGGTGGCGACGTTGCCGGGGCCGGGGCCCTCGTCGATGGTGCGGTCCTTGGCGGAGACGATGCCGGCAGAGACGGTCTGGGAGAGGCCGAAGGGGCTGCCGATGGCGAGCACCCAGTCGCCGACCTGGGCGCCGTCGGAGTTGCCGAGCTTAACGGTGGGCAGGGTCAGGCCCTTGGGGTCGATCTTGATGACGGCGATGTCGGTGTCCTTGTCGACGCCGACGACGGTGGCGGGACGGCCGGGGTCGCCGGGGGTGTCGTCCTGCGGGTCGGAGGCGAGCTTGACGTAGATCTTGTCGGCCTTGTCGACGACGTGGTTGTTGGTGATGATGTAGCCGCGGGGATCGACGATGTAGCCGGAGCCGAGGGCGCGGCGGACGCCACCGTCACCGCCGTCGTCACCCTGGCCGGGCTGGCCGCCGAAGAAGTGGTTGAAGAAGTCCTGCATGGAGTTGTCGCCGCCGTTGTCCTGGTCGTCACCGCCGCTGCCGTCGCCGCCGTTGGGGTTGGGCATGACCTGGCCGCGGCCACGACGTCGCGAGCTGGACTGCTTGGGCAGCTCTTCCGTGCTGATGTTCACAACGGCAGGGCTGACCTGCTTGACGATCGACGAGAAGCCGTTGGAGAGAGTGACCGGGTTGGGAATGGTCAGCGGACGGGCGTCGGAGGTGTCCACCTTCTGCTGATGCGCGCTCACGCTGCCGGTAAACGTGGAGCCAACGACGATGCCGAGGGTGAGAACGGCCAGCAGGCCAAAGGTGGTGGGCATATGGCCGCTGCGGACTCTGTTCCAGAGGGTGCGGCCAGATTTCGTGATCGATTCCATGTGGTTTTATCTTCCTCGTCTTCCATGATCTTCGCGGCGCGCCCGGAGGTTGGCTGGAGCGAAGAGATGTTAAGTGCGGCACGCAGATTTGCGCGGTGACAATTTGTTAAGAGCTCAGCCGAATCGGCGGGGTTGCACCTTGGGCCCGGCGATCAACTAAATACTCCATAGTTAGGATAGACGTGATTTCAGCGCAAAGGTCGCAAAGGGGCAAAACCTAATGGTGGGATGGCCGGGATGCGGGATGTTGGGGTGTGGATATCGGGTGCTGGCGGGCGGTAGTACAGGCAACAGCAAAGGCAAATACAGGTCTCTCCGCTACGCAGGACGATGAAGCTGTCCTGCTTCGGTCGAGATGACACTGCATGGGTGGGGGATGATGGTGCAGGTCATGTTTGCGTGATGAGGGTGCAGGCGTCGAGGAGCAGGAGGAGGATGCGGCGGAGGGCGAGGTCGCGGCCGGTGGGGTCGTAGGACTCGGCGAGGGTGTGGATGCCGGTGCCGGTGCCGCCGGCTCCGATGGCGAGGGCGGGGATGCCGAGCGAGAGTGGGAGGTTGGCGTCGGTGGAGCCGATGTGGGGCTCGGTGGTGATGTTAAGATGGCGGTCGACTGCGTGGAGGCTGTGCGCGAGTGGGGTGGTGGCGGCGAGAACTCCGGCGGGGCGGTCGCCGGTGCGGGCGACGCGGAGAGAGAGCTGGAGCGCGGGCGGCACGTCGCGGTTTTCGATGGCGAGGGTTTCGGTGAGCGTGCGCAGGATGGAGAGCTCGATGCGGTCGAGCTCGGCGGCGGCGGTGGAGCGGAGATCGAGGTCGGCGGTGGCGGACTCAGGGATGGAGTTGACGGAGGTGCCGCCGGCGATGGTGCCGATGTTGAGCGTGGTGCGCGGATGAGCGGGGAGGCGGAGGTTGGCGATGGAGAGCAGGCCGGAGGCGAGGGTGAGGATCGGGTTGGGACGGCCGGCGTCGGCCCAGGAGTGGCCGCCGGGGCCGGAGATGGCGACGCGGAGGCGGCGGCTGCCGAGGGCGCGGTCGACGATGGTGGCGGTGCCTGCGCCTTCGAGTGCGAGGGCAGTGCGGATACGGCTGGCGTAGGGCGACTGTCCGAAGAGGTGACGCATGCCGCGGAGGTCACCGGGGCCCTCTTCGCCTACGTTCGCGCAGAAAAGGATGGTGGCGGTGGGGGTGAGCTCGGCGTGTTTGAGGGCTGCGGCGAGGGCGAGCAGGGCGGTGAGGCCGGCGGCGTTGTCGCAGGCTCCGGGGCCGTGAATGATGCCTTCGCCTTGCTCGCGCGGATCGTCGAGGTGCGGGGTGGTGTTGGTGCCGGGTGGGAAGACGGTGTCGAGGTGCGCGGAGAGAAGGACGACGGGAGCGTCGGGTGAGAGGTTGCTAGCGGGGAGTTCGGCGAGGACATTGCCTTCTTTGTCGACGTGGGGTGTGTGAAGGTTGAGCTTGAGGAATTGGTGCAAAAACCATTGAGCCCGTGCTTTTTCCTGAAACGGAGGTGCGGGGATGGCGAGCATCTCAAGCTGCCATTGAACGAGCTGGCGGGAGTGCAGGTGCAGCCACTGAAAGGCCCGGTGGACGGCGCGGTCGGCCGCGAGTGCGGTGATGCGCCGGTTGTCGGCGGCGGTCATTGGGGGCCGTCCGCGAGGGGTTCGGTGTGTGGGGGATAGTCCACTTGAACAAGATACAGGCCTTGTGGCGGGGCGGTAGGACCGGCGGCGGAACGGTTGTGGGCGGCGAGGATGCTGGGTATGGCGGTGGGGGCGATGGCGTCTCGGCCGACGTCAGTGAGGGTGCCGACGATATTTCGTACCATGTGGTGCAGAAATCCGCTGCCGGTGACGCGGTAGACGAGCAGGTCGTCGCGGCGGGTGATGGTGGAGGCGTGGATGGTCTTGATGGGGTTGGGGCCGTCGGACTTGGTGCCCGGTTCGGTGGATTGAGTGCGCTGGGTGAGGTCGGGGTCGCTGGCGGCGAAGGAGGTGAAGTCGTGGATGCCGCAGAGGGTAGCGGCAGCCTGTTCCATGGGAGCCAGAGAGAGCGGCCAGCGGCAGTCCCAGACATAGGGCGCGAGGAATGGGGAGCAGATGCGTTCGACCGCAGGTAGGCCGGGCTGGGTGATGCGGCGCTCGAAGATGCGGTACTCGTAGGTTTTTTGGAGGACGCTGTGGCGGGCGTGGAAGGCCGGTGGCATCGGCTGGGCTGCGAGGACTCGGATGCTGGGCGGCAGGACGCGGTTGAGCGCTCGGAGCAGGTTGGTGGCGGGGATTGGGACACTGAGGGTAAAGGATGCGACCTGACCGAGGGCGTGGACGCCGGTGTCGGTGCGGCCGGAGCCTTGCGGGAGGACGGCTTCTCCGGTGACGTAGGCGATGGCCTGTTGCAGGGCGCTCTGAATGGTAGGCAGACCGGGCTGAATCTGCCAGCCGTGGTAGGGGGCGCCATCGTAGCTGAGGGTCAGCTTCCAGTTAGACATCGGTGCAGGACGGTTCAAGGCTTAATCGAAGGTATCACCGCGATGCCGCTAACGCATTGGAGGCATTTGGAGAAAGTATCTTCACTCTTATACTGTAGGGGCTTCCCACGGGACATGACAGAGACAATCCGGGGAACCGGAAGAGCTTGTGGATCGTACTGAGCCTTGTCGCATCCATTCGAAATAAGAAGCAACTGGAGATGTATACCGTGAGATTGAGGCATTGGCAGGCAGCGGCCTGTGTGGCTACCACTTTGTTGTCGACGCTGCCGCCAGGTGTGATGCAGGCGCAGCAGGGGAGCTCGAAGTCGCAACAACAGATGGAGCAGGAGTTCAATCAGTTGTCGCGTCCGACGACCGTTGCCAAGCCTAAGGCCGCCACACAGATAGCCGCCCTGCAAACTCCGGCCATTACGCCGCCTGCCGCTGCGACACAGACAACGTCCCCGGCTCCGGTGGCACCGCAGCCCGCAACGGTGTACGTTCCACCGCTGCCAACGCCCAAGCCCCGGCAGACGCAGGTGAGCCCGGTGGTCCCGGCTCGACCTGCGACGGTTGTGAATGACACGACCGGCACGAAGGGCCTGCCCCAGGCACCTGCTCCGAAGCTGACAGAGCCGCTGTACATGCGGCCGAGCCTGAGGGATTACAGCAAGGGCAAGCCGGGATATAAGGACCCGTTCCTGTGGTATACGGCGACGAACTATCCGCAGACGCGGCTGAGCAACTCGCCGCAATTGGATGACCTGTTGCGGGATGGCAAGATCTATCTGAGCCTCTCGGATGCGGTGACGCTGGCGATCGAGAACAACTACGATATTGCGATTGCGCGGATCAACCTGGACATTGCGGACACGGACATCGAGCGTGCGAAAGCTGGACAGAGTCTGCGCGGTGTTTCGACCGGCATTGTGGCGAACACGCTGGGCGGTACGACCTCGACCATTACCGGCGGCGGCGGGCCGGGCGGCACCAGCAGCGGTACAGGCGGTGGCGGCGCGGGTGCTTCAGGACTAGTGTTGAGCACCAACGGTGGTGGACCGACGCCGGAGCCACGCGATCCGTTGATCACCGGCACCTTGGAGTATGAAGATCTGCTGTCGCCCCAGAGCAACATCCTGCTGGGTGCAAACCTTGCAGCGCAGTACATGAAGACCAGTACCTATAACTTCACGTACCAGCAGGGATTTGCAACGGGAACACTATTTACTGCGACGTTCAATAACAACCGCATCACAACGAACAACCCTTATAGCGAGTACAACCCGTCGTTGACCTCGAGCGTTCGATTCCAGGCGACGCAACACCTGTTGCAGGGTTTTGGGCCGGCGATCAACAGCCGCTTTATTCTGCAGGCGAAGAATGACCGCCGCATTACGGACTCGGCGTTCCGCGAGCAGCTGCTGTACACCATCAACCAGGTGGAGAACATCTATTGGAGCCTGGTGAGCGCGTATGAGGACGAGCAGGCAAAGGAACGCTCCCTGGCGCAGTCGACGCAGTTGAGCGCGGACAACCGCAAGCAACTGGAGATCGGCACACTGGCGCCGCTGGATGTGGTGAACTCGGATTCGACGGTGGCGGCAGACCGGCAGGCGCTGATCGCGTCGCAGACAAACCTGGAGTACCAGCAGTTGCTGATGAAGCAGGCGATTGCACGCAACCTGAACGATCCGCAGTTGGCGACGGCGCCGGTGATTCCGACTGACCGCGTGGCGCTGGACCGGCTGCCGGAAGAAGATATGCCTATCGAAGGCCTGGTGCGTGAAGCCTACGAGAACAATCCGCAGATTGAGCAGGCTGTTCTGAATATGAAGAACAACCAGATCACGATCAGAGCGGAGAAGAATGGGCTGTTGCCGACGGTGGATGCGTTCGGATTTTATGGCGGGAGCGGAATCGGCGGCACCGGGTTGACGACTGCGGACCCGATTACGGGACAGCCGGTATCGCTGCCCTCTTCGGGGTTGGGAAGCGTATTGCAGAGCGAGTTCAACAACAGCTCGCCGGACAAGGGTTTTGGTGTGAACGTCACGATCCCGCTGCGGAACCGGACGGCGCAGGCTGACCAGGTGCGGTCTCAGATGGAACTGCGGCAGTCGGAGATGCGGCTGCAGCAGCTGTACACGCAGATCCGGATTCAGGTGATCAATGCGCAGTATGCGTTGACGAATGACCGCGCGCAGGTGGCTGCTGCTCGGGCCTCACGCGACTATGCGATGCAGAGCCTCGATGCCGAGCAGAAGAAGTACAAGCTGGGTGCTTCAACGACAGCCAATGTGCTGCAGCAGGGAAGGACGCTTGCGATTGCGGAGAACACGCTGATCTCGGCGACGGCGGCGTATGCGCGTGACCGTGCGGCGTTGCTGGAGCTGGTGTCGAACACTCTGGATCGCTACGGCATCAGCGTGAATGACTCGTCGTATGGTCGGGTGGCCTCGCCACCGGTGATTCCTGGATTGACGGCGCCGCAGCCTCTACCGGCTGTGAAGCCGATCGGTTCGCGATAACGTAGACAGAATATTGCAGCAGGGTGAGGCCGTGGCGAAGGTGCCGCGGCCTCGCTGTTTAAGCGCATGCGATGCGGCTGAGGTAGGCTGGAAGAGATTGGAGTTTTGACGATGAGTGAGCAGCACGGGAACGGGCCAGAGAACGCTTTGGGGCAGGCGGCGTCAGCGTATCTGCGGTCCGCGCGGCACCAGCCGATTGCGTGGAACGAGTGGGGCGAAGAGGCGTTTGCAAAGGCCGCCGCGGAGAACAAGCCGGTGCTGCTGGACATCGGTGCGGTGTGGTGCCACTGGTGCCATGTGATGGACCGTGAGAGCTATGAAGATCCGCGGACAGCGGCGCTGATCAACGAGCACTTTGTGGCGGTGAAGGTGGACCGCGATGAACGGCCCGATGTGGATGCGCGGTATCAGGCCGCGGTGGCGGCGATCAGTGGGCAGGGAGGCTGGCCGCTGACGGCGTTTCTTACGCCGGAGGGCAAGCCATACTTCGGTGGCACGTACTTTCCGCCGGAAGACCGCTATGGCAGGCCGAGTTTTCAGCGTGTGCTGATGACGATGGCCGATGCGTTTGCTGCACGGCGGGATGAGGTGGAGGACTCGGCGGGCAGTGTGCTGCGCGCGATTGAGCATAACGAGAGCTTCTCTGGCCGCGCGGGTACGCCGGGGCCGGAGGTGCTGGCGAAGCTGATTGAAGTTGCGATTGCACAGTTCGATGAGCGCAACGGCGGGTTCGGGTCGCAGCCGAAGTTTCCTCATCCCGGGGCGATTGATCTGCTGATTGATGCGGCTTCGCGAGGTGGTGAGGATGCCGCGCCGGCGAAGCGTGTGGCGACGGTGACGCTGAAGAAGATGGCGGCGGGTGGAATCTTCGATCAGCTGGCGGGCGGGTTTCATCGCTACTCGGTGGATGAGCGCTGGATTGTGCCGCACTTCGAGAAGATGGCGTATGACAACAGCGAGCTGTTGAAGAGCTACGTGCATGCGTACCAGAGCTTTGTCGATCCGGAGTTTGCCGCCGTGGCGCGAGAGATCCTGCGCTGGATGGATGAGTGGCTGAGCGATCGCGAACTGGGCGGATTTTATGCGTCGCAGGATGCGGACGACTCGTTGGATGACGATGGCGACTACTTCACGTGGACTCGGGATGAGGCTGCGGCGGTGTTGAGTGCGGATGAGTTTGCGGTGGCTGCGGCGTTCTATAACCTGCGACCGGTGGGCGATATGCACCACAATCCGCTGAAGAACGTGCTGCACCGGGTGGCGACGGTGGAGCAGATTGCGGGTGCTCAGAAGCGTGATGTGGATGCGACGCGCGAACTGCTGGCAGCAGTGCAGAAAAAGATGTATGCGGAGCGGCTGGAACGTAAGACTCCGTATGTGGACAAGACGGTGTACACGGGCTGGAACGGGATGTGCATCAGTGCGTATCTCGCAGCGGGCCGTGCGTTGAACCGGCCGGATGCAGTGGCGTTTGCGCTGAAGTCTTTGGACCGCGTGCTGGCGAGTGCCTGGGATGCAGAGTTGGGGCTGGCGCACGTGGTGGCGTATGGCGAGGGCGGCAGCGCGAAGCGGATCGCAGGTGTGCTGGAGGACTACACGTTTGTGGGGACGGCGGCGCTGGATGCGTGGGAGGCCAGCGGTGAGCTGCGCTACTTTACCGCAGCGCAGCAGATCGCGGACCGGATGCTGGCGCGGTTCTGCGATACGGAAGAGGGCGATGCGATGAGTCGCGGGTTCTTCGATATGGAGAAGGACGCGGGCGGCATCGGAGCGCTGAGCACGCAGCGGAAGCCGCTGCAGGACTCGCCGACACCGGCGGGGAATGGTGTGGCGGCGTCGCTGCTGGTGCGGCTGCATGCGCTGACAGGCGAACGCCTGTACCTGTCGCGGGCGATCGATACGCTGGAGACGTTCTCCGGTGTGGTGGAACATTTTGGGCTGTATGTTGCGAGCTATGCGCAGGCGTTGCGGCGGGCGCTTGAACCGCCGATACAGGTGTGCGTGGTCGGCAGCGACGATGCGGCGGATGAGCTGATGGTCGCGGCGATGGCGCGGTTCGCGCTGAACAAGAGCGTAATCCGGCTGCGCTGGGAGCAGCTGAGTACGCTGCCTCCGGCACTGGCTGAGACGCTGCCGTACCTGACGGCTGGGCAGAGCGTGGCCGTGGTGTGCCAGGGGAATTCGTGTTTGCCGCCGATACACTCGGCCGAGGAGCTGGTGACGGCGCTGGCGGCGGCGACTACCTGACGAGCACTGAGTGCAGCAGGACGGAGGCGCCGTTCCATGCGATCTGAACGCCGATGCAGAGCAGGATGAAGGCCATCACGCGGAGGATACCGTGCGCGGTGGCCGGTGGGATGGCGTTGGTGATACGCGGCGCGTTGGCATAGCAGAGGTAAACCAGCGCGCTGAGAACCAGTACCGCGAGGAAGAGCCCGCCGTGCGCCAAGAGGTTGTGCGTGAGGTTCTTGCCCGCGGTCCTGGCGCTCAGGGTGAGCATGACGACGAGCGTTCCTGGGCCGGAGGTAACGGGGAATGTGAAGGGATAGAAGGCCTTCTGCTCAAGGGTGGACAAGCGGGTGTCGGAGGCGATCTGGATCTCCTCGCGCTTGCTCTGGCTGCTGGCTTCGGCGTCGGGTTCGTTAAGGACGGACCAGCCAATGGCCGCGATGACGAAGCCGCCGGAGACCTGAACGATGGGCAGCGAGATGCCGAAGAAGTGCAGAATGGCCGAGCCAAGCAACTCCGCGACGGCGAGAAAGATGACATTGTTGATGGCAATCTTGCGTGCGAGGGTGCGGCAGGCGGAGGCGGGCATGTCTCCAACCAGACCCATGAAGACGAGCGAAGAGCCAAGCGGATTGATCAGCGGCAGCAGAGCGCTGAATGCGATGAGAAACGTGGTCCAGATCAGCAACAATGGAGCTCCAGAGAGAGGCGGCGATAGCGACGATGACAGTTGTTAGAGGGTGTCAGGCGTGGCGGAGGACTGCGGCAGAACGGCAGGAGGCTGAATGAGAACCGTGCTGTTGGTCGCTCCTAGTGGAATGCTTTGCATGGCGAAGGCGGCAAGGACGCGTTTGCGCAGCTCGCGCATGACGCCGTCGCGCTGGTTGACGCGGACGCGGACGGTGATGGGGTAGATAGCCTCGTAGCCCTTGAGAGAGTCGACGCCAGGAACAGTCGGATCGGCGATGACGATGTCTTTGAAGGCAGCGTCGTTGCGGACGTCGTCGGCGAGCTTTTTGAGCAGTGCGATAACTCGGGTGGGGTCTTCGCGTGCATCGACGGAGATATTGAGGGTGCCTACGGCGAAGTCGCGGGAGAGGTTGGAGACGGTGGTGATCTGGCTGTTGGGGACGATGTAGATAGTGCCGTCGCTGCCGCGCAAGCGGGTGATGCGAAGGCTGAGGTCTTCGACAATGCCGGTGAGTCCGGCGATCGTGATGGTGTCGCCGACGGAGTACTGGTCTTCGACGAGGATGAATATGCCGGTGAGCATGTCTTTGAAGATGGACTGGGCGCCAAAGCTGATGCCAAGGCCGATGACACCCGCGGAGGCGATGAAGGGGCCGAGCGAGACGCCAATGGCGCCGAGGACCTGGGTGAGCAGATAGAAGCCGATGATGGCATATGCTGTAGCACGCAGGATGGCGGCCACGGTGCGGAGCTGCGAGGCGCGGGAGGAGTTTCCTACGAGGTGGTCGGCGCGCTGGCGCATGCGGCGGACGAAGAAGAGGACGATCTGCTGACAGATGAATGAGGCGAGCAGAGCGAAAAGGAGCTGCGGGATGCCGACCTGCAGGAAGTGGGCGAGATCAATGTCCCAGCCGTTGAGCACGTGGCGGAAGATGTGCTCATCCTTGGGGAGCGACTCGGTGAGTTGTGCGGAGGTTGAAAACAGGTTCATGATGAAGGTGTCCTGGACTTCAAAGGCGTTGATGGGCCTATACGGTAGAGTACCGGACGGCGGGGGTATGGCGTTTCGATGCAGGATAGGCCGCAGTTGGGTACCGGGAATACCGAGGAAGACGGATTTCAGGGAGACGACGATGCGCAGAGAGATGAGCAGATATGCGAGGATGCTGATCGTGGTGCTGGGCATGGTAGCAGCCATGGGTCTGGTGTTGGGTGTTGGACGAACCGGTTTGGCGGCGCAGGTGCAGCAGCCGGTGGCCTCGCCGGGGACAACGCCGCCACCGATAGGAGCTGAACGGCTTCCCGAGCCGGTTGATCCCTACGCAGCGCGGATGAAGCATCAGGAGCAGGTTGCACAAGCGGACGACCGCCGCAAGAAGATGGTGGCGGATGCAGACAAGCTGCTGCAACTGGCGACCGACCTGAAGGCGGATGTCGACAAGGAAACACGCAATGAGACATCGGTGAGCGCGTACATGAAGGCCGACGAGATTGAAAAACTGGCCCATGACGTGAAGCAGCGGCTGAAGAACTAAGACGCGACGTTGCGATAGAAGACGACGAAGCTGCCGGATACGATGTTCTCAAGCGGCGTCTGCAGGCCAGTAGGGCGAGGGGCTGCCTGACAGCGGGTGAAGGGCAGCGCAGGCTAAACAGTACGGAGGCGAGACGAAGGAGCGTGGGTTGGGCTACACTCTGGCGGCGCCGGGTTGCGTTCGATAGACGCCCGAGAGGATTTTGCACCGCTTGAAACTAGTAGAATCTCCAATGGATACCGGAGAGGAGGGCCAGGACTTGGCACAGAAGGGGATGTCGAACACGAAGGCCAATGGGAGTTCGTCGCTGACGGCCGAGCGCTCTCCGGAGAGTGAGCTTCGCGACGGACTGAGTAAGGCGCAGCTGATCGAGTTCTACCGGCTGATGTACCTTTCGCGGCGCACGGATGACCGCGAGATTCTGTTGAAACGGCAGCAGAAGATATTCTTTCAGATCTCGTGCGCAGGGCATGAGGCATTGCTCGTGGCCGCGGGTATGGCGATGAAGCCTGGGTACGACTGGTTCTTCCCGTACTATCGGGACCGTGCGATCTGCCTGGCGCTGGGCAATACAGTTGAGGAGCAGTTGCTGCAGGCGGTAGGTGCGGCGGACGATCCGGCCAGCGGCGGGCGGCAGATGCCTTCGCACTGGACGAGCAAGCGTTTGAATATTGTGTCGCCGTCATCGGCGACCGCGACGCAGTGCCTGCATGCGGTGGGTTGCGCGGAGGCTGGGCGCTACTATACGCATCATCCCGAGGCGGCGAAGAAGCCTTCGGGTGTGGTGGACTACCGTCTGTACAAGGACGTGATGTTTCATGGCGATGAGGTGACGTATGTCTCCATCGGCGAGGGCTCGACGAGCCAGGGCGAGTTCTGGGAGAGCCTGAATACAGCTTCGAACATGAAGCTGCCGGTGGTGTATGTGGTCGAGGACAATGGCTATGCGATCTCGACGCCGGTGGAGGTGAATACTCCGGGTGGCAACATCTCAAAGCTGGTGGCGAACTTTCCGAACTTCCACTTTGCGGAGGTCGATGGGACCGATGCGATTGCCAGCTATGAGGCGATGGTGGAGGCGGTGGCGTACTGCCGCAGCGGCAAAGGGCCCGCGCTGGTGCATGGGCACGTAATACGGCCGTACTCGCATTCGCTGTCGGATGACGAGACGCACTATCGCAGCGCGGCGGAGATTGAGGCCGATGCATTGCGCGATCCAGTGCTGAAGATGCAGACGTGGCTGATGCGCGAGGGGATACTCGACGCGCAGGGCATCGACGATCTGGAGCGCAAGGTGGATGACGAGATCCAGCGTGCGACCGACCGCGTACTGAATGCTCCGCTGGCGCAGCCGGAGTCGATTCTGAAGCATGTGTACTCGGAGGACCTGCGGCCTACCGATGCGGTGTTTGCAACTGAACCGCAGCCGACGGCGGACAAGAGCGAGCATACGATGCTCGACATGATCAACCTTTGCCTGCATGACGAGATGCGCCGGGATGAGCGGATCGTGATCTTCGGCGAAGATGTGGCCGATGCGTCGCGCGATAAAGAGTTGATGGCCGGTAAGCTGAAGGGCAAGGGCGGCGTCTTCAAGGTCACGCATGGGCTGCAGAAGGAGTTTGGCAGCGACCGCGTGTTCAACTCGCCACTGGCTGAGGCGAACATTGTGGGCCGTGCGATTGGCATGGCGGTGCGCGGAATGAAGCCGGTGGTCGAGATCCAGTTCTTCGACTACATATGGCCAGCGGTGCACCAGATGCGCAATGAGCTGGCGGTGATGCGGTGGCGGTCGAACGGGCAGTTTGCCTGCCCGATGGTGATCCGTGTGCCCGCAGGTGGGTATCTGACGGGTGGGTCGATCTATCACTCGCAGTCGGGAGAGAGCATCTTTACGCATACGCCGGGCGTGCGGATTGTAATGCCGTCGAATGCGCTGGATGCGATTGGTTTGCTGCGGACGGCGATCCGCTGCGACGATCCGGTGATCTTCCTGGAACACAAGAACCTGTATCGCTCGGTGTTTGGGCGCGGGCAATATCCCGGGCCGGAGTACACGATTCCGTTTGGCAAGGCTGCGGTTGTGAAGCCGGGCAAGGACCTGACGGTAATTACATATGGTGCTGTGGTTCCGCGGGCGCTGGAGGCAGCACGGCGGATGGAGCGCGAGCGTGGAGTCGATGTAGAGTTGATCGACCTGCGCAGCCTGACTCCGTATGACTGGGAGGCGATTGCCACCAGCGTGAAGAAGACCAGTAAAGTGATTGTGGCGCATGAAGATATGCGCAGCTGGGGCTTCGGTGCGGAGATTGCGGCGAGGATCGGCGATGAGCTGTTCCATGACCTGGATGCCCCGGTGCGGCGCGTGGGTGCGATGGACACGTTCTGCGGATATCAGCCGTTGCTGGAAGACGCGATCCTGCCGCAGGTGGAGCACTTGTTTGCGGCGATGAGTGAGCTGGCAGTGTTCTAGCGCAGGCTCGGTAGAATTGCGGTAAACTGGAGTTGTCCCCGCAAGTTGGCTTGACACACTCCCTGTAGGAGAGCCGCATGTATTGGCAGCGCAAGGCCGGAGTGGCACTGATGGCGGCAGGTGGTCTGCTGCTGGCGGCTTTTGTCGTGCCGACGGTGTATGGGCGCGCGATGTCGCATCTGGCTGTGGCGGAGTTTCGCGCTGAGAGCGGGAGTCACCGGCTGTGGGACAGTGCGCGCATCCGGGCGTATCAGCGAACGCTGGCGATGGTGATGCCGACTCCGGAGGGAGTGCTACGGGTGCCTAAGGCGGGGATCGAGGTGCCGGTGTATGAGGGCACGAGCGATCTGGTGCTGAACCGTGGTGTGGGCCACGTGACTGGAACGGCGCTGCCGGGTGAGGCGGGCAATGTAGCGATTACGGGGCATCGCGATGGGTTCTTTCGCGGGCTGAAGGATCTGGCCGTAGGCGACAAAATTGAGGTGCAGCGGAGCGATACTGCGGGTGGCACCGACACATATGTGGTGGACAGGATTCATATTGTCTTGCCGGGCGATACGTCCGTCCTTAACAACACTGGAAGATCCACGCTGACCTTGATTACGTGCTACCCGTTCTATTACGTTGGCGCGGCGCCACAACGGTATATCGTGCAGGCGATCAAGCAGGGAGCATAGAGCAGGGTTAGGGCCAGCAGTTTGGTTGGAACGAACGCAACATCAACGGTTTGATTAACATCAACGTTTTACTGAAATATATTTTAGGAGAACAAGAGGTTATGCAGATGTCCTTTCGCCACCTTGCAGTTGCTACTGTTTTCGCGTTTTCGGCTTGTTGCACGACGGGCGCCATGGCGCAGGTGAAGGCGAGCTCAGGGCCGAGCTCTACCGTGGTGTACGTCAGCGGAAACGACCTAGTGGTGAAGGCGTCCGATGGGAAGCTGCTGAACTACAGCGTGGCCAATGGGACGATGTTCTCCGCCGATGGTAAGGAGGTGCCGCTGTCGGCGCTGACGCCGGGTACGAAGCTGACCAAGGCGGTATCGACAGGGTTTGACCCGGACATTATTGGCGCTGTGCAGGTGGTGAAGGGCAAGGTGTTTGCCGTGACGCCGCCGGACACTGTGACGCTCTCGCTGGCTGACGGCATCAAGGAGCTGAAGGTGCCGGAGAACACGAAGTTTTCGGTCGATGGCAAAGAGGTTGCGATCAGCGACCTGAAGCCCGACATGATGGTGGAGGCGACGGTGGTGACGACGATCGCTCCGGATGCGAAGCCTGAGGTTGCGAATGCGCCGGCGCCGAGCACACCGGCGTTGAGCGGTGCTCTGCTGGTGTTCAAGACGCCGGGTTCGGGCGATTCGGCGCTGCCGGAGGCAGGGACGAACCTGCCGCTGTATGGCCTGCTGGGTATGATTCTGCTGGCGATGGGCGCGGCGCTGACGTTCTGGCGGCGTCCGGTCCGGTCGTAGCGAGCGCACCGGGCACTAAGGTGTTGAAAGAACGGGCGGCTTCGGCTGCCCGTTCTTTTGTACCCGGGGTGAAACGGGACGCAGACGAACTGGTTTGCGGAGCTGGGTGATGGCTCCGAACCCAATGTGACGATGGACCGACGGCGACCAGGGAGAGGCAGATGGAGGCAGTGTTGCTGGGACGACCGGCAACGGCGAATACTCGCGATACGGTGCTGGTGCAGTTCACGAACCCGACGGCGCAACAGGATGCGCTGGAGAACTTTACAGCGAAGCCCGCGAGTGCTGAGATGGATGGGGCTAAGGAGCCTAATTATGATGCGGGTCGGGCTGGGTCGTAAGGCAAAGGTGGTCCCGACTTTGCACAGAATGCGCGGCCGGAGATTCCGCTGGAGTACGATGGCGGGCCTTCTGCTGGGATCACCGGAGTTTCAGCGACGGTAAAGCGTAAGCTGTTGGTAGCGGCGAGCAACTTTCCTGCCCGGTTGGAGTCAGTAATAAGTAGTTGCCCCGTCGAAGCGGGAGCGTTCACGACCAAAGGAGTATTCACATGGCGAACAGGACGATCTTTACCGACTCGAGCGATTGGGGCTGCGATATGCATGGGCGCGATCTTCCGCGGCGCAACGCTGTAACGCGGCGCGGCTTTATGAAGGGCGGCGCATTGGCGCTGGTGGGCACGAGCGTGGTGCCGGCGTTTTTGACGCGGTCGATCTATGCGGAGATGGACAAGGCTGCGGCAGCGAACAAGAAGCTGGTGGTGATCTTTCAGCGCGGCGCGTGCGATGGGCTGAACGTGGTGGTGCCGTACAAGGAGAAGAACTACTACACCATGCGGCCGACCATTGCGATCAAGCAGAACGAGGTGATCGACCTCGATGGGTTCTTCGGGCTGCACCCGCAGATGGCGGCGTTCAAGCCGCTGTATGACCAGGGGCACCTGGCGGTCGTTCATGCGGCCGGGTCGCCTGACCCGACGCGCTCGCACTTTGACGCGCAGGACTATATGGAGAGCGGCACGCCCGGGGTGAAGATTACGCAGGATGGCTGGCTGAACAGGGCATTGCAAAACGCCCCTGATGCCAAACCGACTGCGTTCCGCGCGGTCGCGCTGGGAACACAGTTGCCGCGCACGCTGGAGGGCAGGATTCCAGCGATTGCTGTGGCGAACCTCGCTGACTTTTCGGTGGCGGGCAAGGGGCCGCAGACCTCGCCGATCTCGAATGCTTTCCAGGCGATGTATGACCAGTCGACGGACTCGGTGCTGCATGGCACAGGCGAGGAGACGTTTGAGGCGGTAAAGATGTTGAAGGCCGCCGATCCCGCGCATTATCAGCCGGCGGCTGGTGTGGTGTATCCGAATGGCGCGTTTGGCAACAGCCTGAAGCAGGTCGCGCAGCTGATGAAGGCGAACCTCGGCGTGGAGGCTGCGTTCAGCGACATCGGCGGCTGGGACACGCACCAGAACCAGGGCGCGGCGAACGGACAGCTCGCGAACCGGCTGAAGGAGTTCTCGGAGTCGATTGCGGCGTTCTGGAACGATATGGGCGACGAAGCAGAGAACATCACGCTGGTGACGATGAGCGAATTCGGGCGCACAGCCCGGCAGAACGGCACCGGCGGGACCGATCACGGCCATGCGAATGTGATGTTCGTGCTCGGCGGGCAGGTGAAGGGCGGCAAGGTCTACGGCAAATGGCCGGGACTGAATAACGAACAGTTGAACGAGGGGCGGGATCTGAAGGTGACAACGGACTTCCGCAATGTGCTGGCCGAAGCGGCGTACCGGTCGCTGGGTGCGCGGAACCTAGAGGCTGTTTTCCCGAACGCTCCGGTTGATCCGAAGACATTCCTGAACTTTGTGTAGGAACTGGCGCTTTCAGATTATCGACAACGCTTTCAGTCCTGTCAACAGGGTAGGTCAGCTTTTTGCGTGGCGGAGTTGAACTTGAATTTTCAGCGTAATTCACTTTTTCTATCGAATTGAACAGAACTTTTTACGGAAACTTCCGTTAAACCCAGATGTACCACCTTACAGCCGACACCAGCACTCCCCACAGGTGACGGTTTCCCCTATCCGCAGCACCCTCCCCTGCCTAAATCCTGGGGGCTCCCGCGAAAGCGGTTGAGCCCCTACGGCTCTTTCTGCGTGGTCCTCTAACGGCTGTACTCGTCCAGGAAGCGCTGGATGCCGTTTTTCAGAGATGTGTCGTCCCCGGGCTGGACTGCGAGCAGCGTTTTGGGGTCGTGTGCGTTGCGGAGTTCTTCGGGTGGCGGGTTGTTGCTGTGGAGAACCAGCAGTTTGGGCACGGATGACGCTGCCAGAGGGGCGGCGAGTGGGAACCTCTGGTGGAAGAGCAGCAAAGCTGGAACTGCGCGGGAGCGGGCGTCCTGCGCGGCGCGCGGCAGCGTGTCTCCATCGGGAGCGTCAAGGATAAGAGACGGGCAGCTAACCGTATCGGTGGCGCAGAGGTTGAGAGCGAGAGGTGCGCCGAGGTCGTGGCCGTAGACGACGATGGATGATACTGAGAGGCTGCGTTGGTTGAGCAGATAGTCGAGCGCGGAGTGCGCGTCGGCCTGCATGGTGTCCTGGGTGGGGTGTTGGCTGCCACTGCGGCCGTAGCCTCGGTAGTCGAATAGCAGTACATTGAGGCGGAGACTGTGGAGCGTCGCGGCCATCGCAAGGGCATCGGCCATGGTGCCGGAGGCTCCGTGAAGCATGAGGACGGTGTGTTCGGGCTGTGAGAAAGCAGTATCGGGTGCGTTGGCGGGAATCCACCAGCCGTCGAGTTGCGGCTGGCCGGAGGCGTCGACACCGAAGTGGACCTCGGTAAAGGGCAGTCCCTGGGACGCCGGGGTTGTTGTGACGGTGCGCGAAGGGTGCAGGATGAGTTGCCAGGCGCTGTGCACATAGACGATGCACAGGGTGAGATAGGCGAGAATGAGGGCGGCTGCGAGAGTTGCGGCCAGACCTTTGAGAATGAAGGCCGGGTCGACGAGTTCGGGCTGGGCGGTGCTGCGTGGCGGTGTTGGCTGGCGGCGGGGTGCGTTCGGCTTGCGGCTTGGCTTGGAGTTGCTGGGCATGGTTCGTAGGCTGCACTTCCAGCATCTCATGCCGGAGCGCTGACGGTTGCGAGGAGGAGAACGTGGCGGAGTGGGTACGGTTGTGCACGGCGGCAGAGGCACCGGCGCCGGGAACTGCGATGGAGGCTGAGGCACAGGGCGTCGCAGTGTGTCTGGCGAACGTGAATGGAGAACTCGCGGCGCTGGGCAACGAGTGTCCACACCGGCATGGGCCGTTGGGGCAGGGCTGGGTGGAGGGTGAGGCGGTGGTGTGTCCGTGGCACAGCTGGGCATTCGATGTGAAGACCGGCGTGGCGCTGCCTCCGGAGCGGGCGAAGGTAGAGGTCTTCCAGGTGAAGATCGAGGGCGGAGATGTGCTGGTGCAATTGGGCTGATGCGGTTTAGTTTGCCAGGCATATTTCTTTGTTTCCACAGGGCTTGGGATAACTCGGTGGAGGCTGTACGCCTCTAATCGTGTGTGTTGGAGTTCGCGCCTGAAGGGGTTTGTGGAGCGCGAATTGGGCCCGAATGTTCTTAAGGAGGACTTCGATGAAGAAAACATTGCTCTCTCTTTTTGCCGCAGTGATGTTGCTGGGAGTTGCGATGCCCAGCGCGCAGGCGCAGGCGCACCATCGCCACCGCCACTGCTGGTACAGTCACCACCACCGTCATTGCCGCTGGGAGTAGTCTGCGGAGTGTTCAAAGACAGCCCGGTTTCGGCCGGGTTGTTTTGTGTCTGAAGGCGTTTGTGAACTTCCTGCAAAGGAAGGGTGATTTACTCAGCCAAGACTGCTAAAATCTATAAAATCCACTCTCCAAGGGAGAGGTAATGCAGGCAATTCTCGCCCTCGAAGACGGGCGGCTCTTTCGCGGTAAGGCCTACGGCGCAATCACAGAACGCGTCGGAGAGGTCGTTTTCAATACATCCCTCACTGGTTACCAAGAGATCTTTACGGACCCGAGCTATGCGGGGCAGATCGTGGTGCTCACGAACCCGCATATTGGCAACTACGGCACGTCGCCGTCGGATGCCGAGTCGGCCAAACCCTACATCGAGGGGCTGGTGGTGCGTGAGTTTTCACCGGTGAGCTCGAACTGGCGTTCCACCGAGGTCGCCGATGAGTACCTCGAGCGCAATGGTGTTCCAGTGATCGCGGAGATCGACACGCGGGCGGTGGTTCGCCATCTTCGCGCGAACGGCTGTCTGCGCGGCGTGCTCTCGACTGCGGTGGAGGACACCGATGCACTGGTGGCGAAGGCGCGTGCGCACAAGACCATGGCCGGCACCGACCTTGCGAGTGTGGTAACGACGAAATCGCAGTACACATGGGACGCGAGCGAGCCGAAGAACGAGACCGGCGACGCACTGTTGCCTGCAGACGATGCTGCTGCGGCTTCTCCGGCAGGTGACACACTGCATGTGGTGGCCTATGACTTCGGCATCAAGCAGAACATCCTGCGTATGCTGGCGCGGGAGAACTGCCGCGTGACGGTGGTCCCGGCGAAGACTTCGGCTGCCGATGTGTTGGCGATGAATCCAGATGGCGTGTTCTTCTCGAACGGACCTGGCGATCCGGAGCCGCTGGAGTATGCAGTGAAGAACGTGCAGGAGCTGCAGGGTAAGAAGCCGCTGTTCGGCATCTGCCTGGGGCACCAGGTGTTTGGGCTCGCGCTGGGTGGCAAGACCTACAAGCTGAAGTTCGGGCACCACGGCGGTAATCATCCGATCAAAAATCTGGAGACAGGGAAGGTCGAGATCACCGCGCAGAACCACAACTTCAACGTCGATCCGGCGAGCCTGCCGGGTGATGTCGAGCAGACGCACATCAATCTGAATGACAACACGCTCGCGGGGCTGAAGCACAAGACAGATCCAATGTTCAGCGTGCAGTATCACCCGGAGGCAAGCCCCGGGCCGCATGATTCGCACTACCTCTTCCGGCAGTTTCGGACGTTGATGGAAGACTGGAAGAAATAAGTTTTATTTGGAAGCATGAGGGGCGGGCAGTTAGCCGCCCCTTCAAAGCGACAGGACGGCTGTGCCGTTGCAGGGATAGAAGATGCCACGCAGGAATGACATTGCGAAGATTCTGGTGATCGGCTCAGGGCCGATTGTAATTGGGCAGTCGGCGGAGTTCGACTACTCCGGTACACAGGCGTGTAAGGCGCTGAAGGCTGAAGGGTATGAGGTGGTGCTGGTGAACTCGAACCCGGCGTCGATCATGACCGACCCGGACGTTGCCGACCGCACGTACATTGAGCCGCTGACGCCCGCGTATGTGGAAGAGATTCTGCGCGTCGAGTTGGAGATGCTGAAGGCAAGTGGGACGCCGGGCGTGTTTGCTGTGCTGCCGACGGTGGGTGGACAGACGGCGCTGAACATGGCGGTCGATCTTGCGGATGCGGGTGTGCTGGACCGCATGGGCATTGAGCTGATCGGCGCGAAGCTGGAGGCGATCAAGAAGGCCGAAGACCGGCTGCTGTTCAAGGACGCGATGAACAAGATCGGGCTCGACATGCCGAAGTCGAAGCTCGTGAACAACATTCGCGATGGCCTGGAGTTTGCAAGCTCGCTGGGGTTCCCGGTGGTGATTCGACCGAGCTTTACGCTGGGTGGTTCGGGCGGCGGGATCGCGTACAACCGCGAAGAGCTGATGGAGATCCTCTCGCGCGGGCTCGATCTCTCGCCGGTGCATGAGTGCCTGCTGGAAGAGAGCGTGCTTGGCTGGAAGGAGTACGAGCTGGAGGTGGTGCGCGACCTGAAGGACAACGTCGTGATCATCTGCTCGATTGAGAACTTCGATCCGATGGGCGTGCATACGGGTGACTCGATTACGGTGGCGCCGGCGCAGACGCTGACCGATCGCGAGTACCAGAAGATGCGCGATGCTGCAATCGCCGTGATCCGCGAGATCGGTGTGGAGACCGGCGGAAGCAATGTGCAGTTCTCTGTGAACCCGCAAAACGGGCGCATGACGGTGATCGAAATGAACCCGCGTGTGTCGCGCTCGTCCGCGCTCGCGTCGAAGGCGACGGGGTTTCCAATTGCGAAGATCGCAGCGCGGCTGGCTGTTGGCTATACGCTCGATGAGTTGCAGAACGACATTACGAAGGCTACGCCTGCGTGCTTTGAGCCGACGATCGACTATGTCGTCGTGAAGATTCCGAAGTGGCAGTTCGAGAAGTTCCCGGGCTCAGATGAGACGCTGGGGCCGCAGATGAAGTCTGTTGGCGAGGTGATGGCGATTGGGCGCACCTTCAAGGAAGCGATGATGAAGGCTGTGCGCTCGCTGGAGACAGGCAAGAAGGCTGGTGCCGATGCGATTGAGCCGCGCAGGCTCCGGCAGCGGTTGGTGACGCCTTCGCCGGAGCGGCTGGCGTATCTGCGTTATGCGTTTGATACGGGTATGTCGGTTCGCGAGGCCGCGAAGTTTACGGGCATGGACCCGTGGTTTCTGCACCAGATGAAGACGATCTCCGATGAGCTGAAGGAGATTGAGGCAGCGGAGGGCAAAATCGACGAGTACGCACTGCGCGCGGCGAAGCGGATGGGCATCTCCGATGAACGGCTGGCGCAGGCGCTGAAGACAGACGCTGCGTCGGTGCGTGCGTTGCGCACGAAGCTTGGCGTGAAGCCGGTGTTCAAGCTGGTGGACACGTGCGCGGCGGAGTTCGAAAGCCTGACGCCGTACATGTACAGCTGCTACGACGAAGAGGATGAGGCTGCGCCGACGGCGAAGAAGAAAGTCATCATCCTTGGATCGGGGCCGAACCGCATTGGGCAGGGGATTGAGTTCGACTACTGCTGTTGCCATGCGGCGTTTGCGCTGCGTGACGATGGCTACGAGACGATCATGGTGAACTGCAACCCTGAGACGGTCTCGACCGATTACGACACGAGCGACCGCTTGTACTTCGAGCCGCTGACGCTGGAGGACGTGCTCGCGGTGTATGAGCATGAGGCTTCTGGCGGTGCGGAGATCGGGATGATCGTACAGTTTGGCGGGCAGACACCGCTGAACCTCTCGCTGCCGTTGAAGGCCGCGGGTGTGCCGATTATAGGGACCTCGCCGGAGTCGATCGATCTTGCAGAGGATCGCAAGCGGTTCGGCAAGCTGATTGAAGAGCTTGAAATCCCGCAGCCGCAGGGCGCGATGGCTACGAGTGTTGAAGAGGCGTTGGCAGGGGCGCGGCGTGTGGAGTATCCGGTGCTGGTACGGCCGAGTTATGTGCTTGGCGGGCGTGCGATGGTCATCGCCTACGACGATGCAGACGTCGTGCGTTACATGAACAGCGCCATCGAGTACTCGCAGGAGCGGCCGGTGCTGGTGGACCACTTCCTTGAGGACGCGCAGGAGGTCGATGTCGATGCGCTGTGCGATGGCAAGGATGTGATCATCGCGGGCATAATGCAGCACATCGAGGAGGCAGGTGTGCACTCCGGTGACTCATCGTGCGTGCTGCCTGCTGTTGATCTGAGTGAAGATGTGCTGGAGACCATTCGCATCTATACGCGCAAGCTGGTGATGGCGCTGAATGTGATTGGGCTGGCGAACCTGCAGTTTGCGGTGCAGCGTGGCAAGGTGTTTGTGATCGAAGTGAACCCGCGTGCGTCGCGCACTGTGCCGTATGTCTCGAAGGCGACGGGCGTGCAGTTGGCGAAGGTGGCCTCGCGGCTGATGACTGGGCAGACGCTGAAGGAGCTTCTGCCGGAGCAGTTGGCGAGCGGCAAAGACCTCTCGACGGGTGAGCATTATTTTGTGAAGTCGCCGGTGTTTCCGTGGGGCAAGTTCCAGGGCGTCGATCCGGTGCTCGGACCGGAGATGCGCTCGACGGGCGAGGTAATGGGTGTGGCCCGCACGTTTGGAGAGGCTTTTGCCAAGGCGCAGACCGCTGCCGGTCTGCATCTGCCGATCAAGGGCACGGTGTTCTTTTCGGTCAACGATCACGACAAGAAGAGCATGGCCCCGCTGGCGCAGAGGTTCGTCGACATGGGCTTCAAGCTGGTCGCTACGCACCGCACTGCCGACGTGCTTGAAGACGCCGGCATGCAGGTGGAGCGCGTGTTCGCGGTGAAGGAAGGCAGGCCGAACGTGGTCGATCTCATCAAGAGTGAACGCATTCAGCTGATTGTGAATACGCCTTCAGGCCAGACCAGCGTGTTCGATGATGCCGCGATCCGCCGCGCGGCGGTGAGCGCCCGGGTGCCGATGATTACAACACTGGCAGCGGCGCGCGCCGCTGCCGACGGCATCGAGTCACTGCAGGGCGGCGAATACCACGTGGAGTCGATCCAATCGCTGCACGCATCGCGCCGCATGGAAACCGTGGCACAGTAGACCGGATAGACTATTTGTAATGCTGATCGATGGAATTCACGTACCGCTAACTTCGCCGTTCTATCGCGATGGCCGCAGCTATCTGCGCAAGCTGGAGCATAACGTTGCACGCTATTCGTTGACGCCTGTTGCCGGGTTGGTGGCGCTGGCGAGCGAGGGCGTCGAGCTTACCGATGAGGAGGCGCGCGAGTCGCTGGTGTCTATTGCAGAGGCTGCCGCGAAAGAGAAGGTGCTGGTTGCCACGATTGAGCGTGAGAGCGTGTATGCTTCGCTGCGGCTCGCGGAAGAGGCGGATACAGCAGGCTTTGATGTGTTGCTGGTGCGGGTCCCGCGGTTTGCGTGGCCGGGCGATTCCGCCGCTACGCTGCTGCACTTCAAGACTATCGCCGACAATGCTGCGCTGCCTCTAATGCTGCATAGCCAGACTGGACGTGCGTTGCCTGTGTCTGTGCTGGCGGAGCTTGCTGCGCATCCGAATGTGCTGGGCGTCTACGACGACGAACTCACTGTGGAGCGTTATCGCGAGATCGCCGCTGCGGCTGCGCACGTGAAACGTGAGGTGACGGTGACGACGGTGTTTGCGCCGGTGACACGCCGGATGCTCAGGCTGGAGTCGGAGGCGGGCGCTGCCACGTTTGTCTCTGCCGAGTTGTTGACCGGCGGAACTGCGGTTGCTGTTGCGCCACCCAGGCCGGCGATCAAGACTCGTACGAAGACCGTCGGTTTTCAGGTGATGGGTGCTGGCCGTGCGCAGGGGATGATCGCTCTGCTGGAAGCTGGCGCGGCAGGTGCGATGCCGGAGCTGGCTGCGGTGATGCCGCAGGGCGTCTATGAGGCACTCGCGGCGTTCAAGGATGGCAACCCTGCGCTGGCGGCGGAAAAGCAAAGCCGCCTGGAGATGCCGGATTCGCTGATCGCAGAACTGGGCGTTGCGGGTATCAAGTATGGCTGCGATTGGAACGGCTACTACGGCGGGGTGCCACGGCTGCCGCGCGTGCCGCTCGATGCCGAAGCCAGGAGCCGGGTAGAGCAGGCGCTGGGCAGTCTGCGGAACTAAAACGATGTGTCGATACAGCCTGCTCGGACGGCTGGGCCCTCCCCCCGTTTTGGGGCTATGATCCGCAGCGGATTGGGGTTAGCGTCGTAACCAGTTCGGTAGTTACCTGGCTGTTGCTTGAGAAAGAGCGTTAGACGAGAAAACCCGGCCTGGGCCGGGTTTCCTGCTGCACTTTTATTGTATCGGGTGTGTCAAGGGGTGATGGTTGCTTTTATCGTGAGGAGACGTGCAGTGAAGCGAGCTTCTGACGACCCTGCGTGGCCTCCGGCGAGTTGGGGTAACGCTGGATGAGCGAACGCAGCTCGCGTACACCCGCCTCGGTCTGACGCACGGCGAACATTGCCTCAGCCTTGTGCAACTGGCCTGCGGGAATCTTCGAGTTTGCGGGATAGCGCTCGAGCAACTGGTTGTAGTCCTTGATGGCTGCGGTGGGCCTTTGGGTGCGCATGTTGATTTCGCCGAGGTAGTAGAAGGCGTTGCCGGAGAGGTTGTCGTCCGGATAGGCCTTGATGAGGTCGCTGAACTCCGAGGTGGCGAGCGGGTACTTGCCGGCCATGTAATCGCTGTAGGCGGTGCGGTACATGTCCGATGCGGAGGGCCCGCCAGAGTCAGGCTGCGATGCCGAGGCGTCCGGCTGTGCCGGGCCCGCGGGAAGCGGCTCGCCGGGTGCAGGCCCGAGCGTGCTGCCGTCGTTGGTGGGTGGGGGAGCAGACGCAGGCGTGGTGGCGGGTTGCACGTTGGCACCGCTGCCGCTGCCCTGGGGCAGGTTGCTCAGGATGGCTGCGGTGGATTGCTGCTGGCTCTGGATGCTGCCGAGCGCTTTCTCCATGCGGGTGAGGCGGGCCTTGAGCTCGTCGATGGAGTCGTTCATCGCCTGCACCTGGCCGGAGAGCTGGTCACTCTTGGCGCCCATGGCGTCCTGCTGGTTCTGCATGGCGAGCTTGAGACCGTTGACGTCGACGGACATCTTGTTGACCGAGTCGGCGGTCTGCTGGACGAGATCCTTGAGCACACCCATGCGCTCGTCGTTGGACTGCTGGAGGCGGGCGACGGCGTCCTGCAGTTGTTGCACCTGCACCTGTAGCTGGATCATCTCCTTGCTGACGGCGTGGGCGCGGGGAACGGCAAAGCCGCAGAAGAGCAGGGCAACGGCGGCGAAACGGAACAAGGGAGAGCGAAAGGTCAGTCTGGACATGCAGGACTCCTCAGACATTAGATGGTACTTGAAGGAGAAGAGGAAAGCAGTAGAGGAGTAGAAGAGTAGAGCGGGTGACCGGAGGCCTACCCCTCTACTCTCTACTCCTCTTTTTGCTGTCTTACTTCACTGCTTTACCGGTCGATGGAGAACTGGTCGCGGCGGTTCTGCTGCCAGCAGCTATCGGTCTCCTCGGTGCAGAACTGACGCTCCTTGCCGTAGCTGACGACGCGGATGCGGTGGCCGTCGACGCCTGCCGCCACAAGGGCCTGCTTGGCAGCGTTGGCACGGTTCTCACCCAGCGTGATGTTGTACTCCACCGAACCACGGTCATCGCAGTAGCCTCCGATGAGGACCTTGATGTTCGGGTTTGCGTTGAGATAGGACGCAGCGGATGAGATGGAACCCTTGGCATCGGCGCGGATGTCATAGCTGTCGTAGTCGAAGAAGATGTCCTGCACATGCTGGTGGAAGATGGCGTCCTGTCCCATGTCGCCTTCGCCGGAGGGCGTGGTGGGCATGGAGGGCACGCGCACGGTCACGCGAACGCTGGCATCGGTGGTGCCGCCGTCACCCTTGGCGACAAGGTGGAAGTTCGTCGAGGCAGAAGGAGAGACTGTCTGCGTGCCGTTCACGGGCACGTTGCCAATGCCGTCGATGGAGACGCTGGTGGCATTGGTGGTGCGCCAGTTCAGGACGACCGACTGGCCGAGATCAATTGACAACGGATCGGCGGAGATGGTTGCCGTTGGCGCTGCTGCGCCTTCGGTCGGAGCCATGGCCGCGGGAGGGGTGTTGTTCTTCTTGTGGCAGCCCGTGACTGCCAGCATCCCAACGGTAAGGGCAAGCGCTACAGCAGACCAGCCCTGCTTCAGCACTACCTGCTTCATGACCCGCGATCGATCGTTTGTCATATGCGTTCTCTTTTCTCTCTCCTAGTGATTGTTGAATGATTGTTGAATGGTTGTTGGAATGTAATGTAGCCGACTTCGTTAGTAAGATAGACGCCAATTGGTAATAGATCGTAATCAGACTCAAGAATGATTTTACCCAGAAACGCGCACTTTCTCCTGAATTATTTCCAGCTCCAGTTGGGCATGTCGGTTCCAGCACCGGTCAGGACGCGTTTTTGGGTTCCGTCCGCCAGCATGGACATGATGCGAGAGGAGGAGTCGCGGCCGTTGGGCTCGTTGGCAAAGACGATGTGACGGCCATCCGGTGACCAGGACGGGAAGTCGCAGCGCCCAATGTCATGAGTGAGTTGTATCCAGCGCTTGGTGGCGATCTCCATTACATAGATGTCCTGGCCGCCGGGTGCGCCGGGGCCGTACTTGCGGTCCCAGGCAAAGGCGATGAACTGGCCGTTGGGCGACCATGAGGGCGAGGTGGCATAGCCGCCGTCGGTCATCCGAACGACACCCGAACCGTCGGCATCCATGATGTAGAGCTGGGGAAGGCCACTGCGCCCGCTGATCCAGGCGATCTGCGCGCCAGTCTTGGGGTTCCAGGTGGGTGAGACGTCCGGCCCGGCGAACGAGGTGACGCGGTGTGCCAGCGAGCCTTGCGGATCGGAGATCCAGATCTCCGGATCGCCTGTACGGGAGCTGGAGAAGGCGATCTGCTCGCCGCTGGGCGACCACGCGGGCGACAGGTTGGTGCCGCCGACTGAGCTGAAGGCAACCATGCGGCCCAGCAGCAGCGAGTACATCTTGATCTGGAAGCCGTTCTTACCGAGCGAGCTGAAGGCCACGCGAGAGTTGTCCGGGGAGACGCGCGGGCCGATGGCGACCTCACCGAGGTGCGTCAGCTGATGCTGGTTGGCGCCGTCGTAGTCCATCATCCAGATCTCTTTGCTGACACCCGCTTTGCGGGTGTAGAAGATCTTGGTCTCGGCGATGCCAGCGGTGCCGCCGAGCCGGAGGATGATGTCGTCGGCGAACTCATGTGCGGTCTGGCGGGCGCCTTCGTCGCCGGCGTCGTCGGTGTAGAGCTTGGTGAAGATCTGGGGGTACTGCGTGTTCTTGGCGTCGTCGAGAAAGCCGTTGACGACGACCTTGCCGTTCTGCACGGAGAAGTTGCCGAAGGCCACATAGGCGGCGCTAGCGGGCGCGACCGACCACTGGCTGAGGTTCATCTCAGCCTGATTGCCGGGCGTGACCTCGGGGTTCTGGCTCTTGGAGACCACGTCGAAGATGCCTGCGGAGGCGAGATCGGCGTAGAGCGTCGCGTCGAAGACATGCTTGGCCTCGGCTGCGGAGGGATCGCCGCCCATCGGCTTGAAGTCTGCCGCGGCGAGCCGCGTGCTGGCGGAGGCGTTCTTACCCGTCTCCAGGATGTTCCAGTCCTGACTGTAGGCGGTGGCAGAGACGGACAGCGTGAGCAGAGCGCTGAAGGTGGTGAGCAGTAGGCCTTGGCGGGTTGCGTTCATCGTTCTCGGGGCTCCAGTGTTCGTTGCGGGGAGGGTTATGCTTCCATACGTCTGATGCATAAGACTGTGCGGATTTTATTTCGTATCACGACTGGTGGTAATCAAATTTGAACTCGATAGGGAGCTGGCTGCCAGCTCCAGCTGGGAGTGGCCCAAAGGAATCAACACGTTGGATGGCGCGCATGGCTGCCTGATCGAGTGTAGGTGAACCGCTGCGAGTCTCGACGTGCAGGTCGGAGACGGAGCCGTCGGACTGAATGTAGAAACGGAGTACGACGCTGTGGCCCTGTGAGGCGCGAGGGTCGGCTTCGTTGGGGTTGTAGTTCTGGTTGACCAGTTGACTGACCAGGCGCAGGTAATAGGTATAGCGCTGGCCAAAGGTCTTGTCTTCGACCGTGACGGTGGCGGTGCCGTTCTTGAGCTGGGAGATGGACTGCGGGAGCTGTGTCGCGGCGTCTCCGCTGGCAGCTTTGGGCGTGACGGGCGTGGGCTGCGGATGCTTGGGGGCCGTGACAACCGTTGGCTTGGGGATGGCCTTCTCGGGAGTCTTGCCTTTGATGAGGACGTCGTCGGGGCGGGGTGGCGGCTGCGTGGTCTCCTTGGGTTGCGGAGCGGGAACGGGCGTTACGTTGTCCGAGGCGAGCACGTTCTTGTCGATGGGCGCGGCCTTGGGCGGAAGCGGGATCGCGGAGACCATGCTGGCCTGGATGGAGCCTGACTGCTGCTGGTTCTCGCCCCACTTGGGTCCGTGGATGTGCGCCATGATAGCGAAGCCCGCGATGACTGCAGCGGCTGCGATGTGGAGCCCGATCGCCCACGTGAGTCCTCGACCGAGATGGTCGAACTCCTGGGCGTGGCTCGTGTTGGCGTAAGTGGCCATCGTTCTCTTCAAAACCGGGTCGTGCGCAAAGGTTTCTTACTGCTTCAAAGGTTGCGTCACAATGCTGATGTTGGTGATGCCTGCCTGCTTGACCGCGTCCATTACGGAGGCGAAGGCGCCGAAGGGGACCTTCTCGTCAGCGCGGACGTAGACCACGCGCTTGTCGCCTTTGGGATTGTCGGCGAGCAGGCTGGAGAGGTCGTGGATGTTGACCTGCTTGTCCTGCAGGAAGACGTTCTGGTCCTTGTCGATGGTGACGACCATGTGCTCTTCGGTGAGCTGGTTCACGGTGCGCGTGTGGGGCACGGCGACCACGATGCCCGACTGCAGCACCGGAGCCGTGAGCATGAAGATCAACAGCAGCACGAGAACCACGTCCACCAGCGGCGTGATGTTGAGGTCGGCCAGCGCCGATTGTGTGCGGCCTCGCGAGGAGAAGGCCATGGCTAGATGGACCTCCGGCGGCCGTCTTCCTGCGGCTGGGACTGCGGTGTCTGCGGCTGGAAGAGCGCGGCGTTCTCGATGGCGTTCAGCAGCTCACGGCCAAAGTCGTCCATGCGTGAGGCGAACTCACGCAGCCGCGCGGTCAGCTGGTTGTAGCCAACCAGCGCGGGGATAGCGACGACGAGGCCCGCAGCGGTGGTGATAAGGGCTTCCGAGATGCCTGGCGCGACAGCGCGGAGAGTAGCTGCACCAGCGGTCCCGAGGCCGTGGAAGGCGTTGACGATGCCCATGACTGTGCCGAAGAGGCCGATGTAGGTGGCCGACTGAGCGATCGTCGCAAGCCATGTCAGGCGGTGCTCCATCTGCGTGAGCGCCTCGCTGGAGGCGGTGAGCGCGGCGCGCTCCATCGCCGCCGGGTTGGGCGGGATGCCGCGGCCGCCGCTCTGGCGCTGGTACTCGTCGTGGATTTCGTTGAAGACCGAGACCAGCGGGCTGGGCTTGAACTGGTCGGCGACGTGCGCGATCTCGCTCAGGCGGCCGGATTTGCGGAAGGCGCGCAGGAAGCGGTTGCTCTGCTTTTCCGCCGAGCCAAAGGCGCGCCACTTGGAGAGCATCACAGCCCACGAAAAGATGCTGGCGATGAGCAGGATTCCCAGCACGGTCAGTGCGACGGGGCCGCTGTTGTGCAGCATCTCCACGATGGCGCTGCCGTTGTTGCCGGCAGGCGCCGTAGTGGTGGAGTCGGGAAGGGTCGATGTCGCGTCTTGGAGGAGGAGGGCAAAAGCGAGCAGAGTCATAGCGTCTATCAAGTAGTGTACCGTTGCCGTTTGTGCGTTGTATCGGAGGGCGAACCTTGTTTGGTACGAAGGCCCCTGCTTTCATTTGGATGCAACTTTTGACGGCTGCTATCCAGAGCGCCTCCTGCTATGCTCTCGGTGAAAGAGACTCTGACCCGATGCTTCTGGAGCTTCGCGCCGAAAACTATGCTGTGATCGACCACGCGGTGGCCGTATTTGGCCCGGGGTTGAACCTGCTTACGGGCGAAACCGGTGCGGGTAAATCTATTCTGATTGACGCGCTGGTGATCCTGCTGGGCAGCAAGGCCTCCAGCGACATGGTGCGCTTTGGCGCAGAGAAAGCCGTGCTCGGCTGTGTCTTCGAGTCCACGCCCGGCGCCGAGGAGATCCTGGAACGCAACGGCATCGACGCTGAGGGCGACGAGATTCTTATCCGCCGCGAGATCGGCACCACAGGCAAGGGAAGGGTCTTCGTCAACAACCAGCCCGCGACCGTGGGTGTGCTGCGGCAGCTGGCGCCGGAGTTGGCGTTGGTACACGCGCAGTCGGAGACGCTGGTTGCCTTTGATGCTGAACAGCAGCGGCTGCTGCTCGACCGCTTTGGAGATGTTCGCATAGACGACGTTGCCACGCACTTTGCAAAATGGCGTGCGCTGCGCAGTCAGATTGAAGAGCTGCGCAATGCTGAGCAGGACCGTACGCGGCTGATGGACCTGTGGAGCTTCCAGGCGAAGGAGATCGCTGCCGCTGCGATCGTGGATGCGGAAGAGGACACGCAACTGGAGACGGAGAAGCGCGTGCTCGCCAACGCGGAGCGGCTATTTACTGGCGCGAATGCTGCGCAGGAGCTGCTGTACGAAGCGGAGGTCTCTGCGGAGTCGCTGTTGGGTGCCGCGCAACGTCACGTAGAGGACCTCGCGAGATTCGATCCTCAGTTTGCGGAGACGGCGCAGCAGATTGCAACAGCCAAGGCTGCGGTCGAAGATGCGGCATCCACACTACGGGCCTTCGCGGGCCAGGTGACGGCTTCGCCCGAGCGGCTTGCGGAGATCGAAGACCGGCTCGCCACACTGGACCGGCTGAAGCGCAAGTACGGGTCTGGTTCGCAGAAGACGGGGCTCGCCGAGGTGATCGCCTTTGGTGAGGAGGCCGCGCAGAGGCTCTCCGATATCGAGAACCGCGATGCGCGCCTGATTGAACTGGAGAAGGACCTGACTATTGCAGCGGCGAAGTATATTGTCGCTGCGCGCAAGCTCAGTGCGGAGCGCACCAAGGCAGCAGAGCAGCTCTCGAAGGTGGCTGAGAAGCAGATCAACGATCTCGCGATGCAGGCGCGGTTCCAGATCGATGTTGAGCCGAACGAGACGGAAGGCGCCTGGACCGCACATGGCTGGGACGCGATTGAATGCCGCATTGCTACGAACGCAGGTGAGCCGGTGAAGCCGCTTACAGAGATCGCTTCCGGCGGTGAGATGAGCCGTGTGATGCTGGCTCTGAAGGTCTCCGTGGAAGAGGGCGCTGCGGCCCACGCGAAGAAGCGTGGCCTGCCGTTGCCGCGTACACTCGTCTTCGACGAGATCGATATTGGTATCGGAGGTCGCGCAGCCGAGGCCGTCGGCCAGAAGCTGAAGTCACTCTCCCGCGCCCAGCAGATCCTCTGCATCACGCACCTGCCGCAGATCGCCGCCTTTGCCGACCAGCATTTCCTCATCGAAAAGGCGGAGAAGCGCGGACGCATCCAGACCGGCGTGCGATTGATGAAGCCTGAAGAGCGCACGGTGGAGATCGCACGCATGCTCTCCGGTGCCAGCGTGACGGACACTTCGCTTCGCCATGCCGAGCAGATGCTCAAGCAGAGTATCTAAGGTATCTAAGCACCCTCGAAAACTTCATATTCAAAGGTGAACGGGTGGTCATCCGTCGTAGCGGAGCCTTCCGGATGGAAGAAACGCGACGAAGCAGTTATAGTTTCCATGCCTGCGAGATGCGGACGGCAAGAGCCGCCACGGATATCAACGCTATGGTGACGGACCGTTTCCGCTTCGGGCAGAGTATAGGGCCGAGTCTTACTAGACTCTGGATGATGGAGAGGCACAGTCGCTTTGATAGCGGAGATGCGCAACGTGAAATCGGCAAATCTACCAAGACCTAAATGTCCAAAGTCAGATCGGTTCTTGTTTGCATTTTGCGTCGTTGGTTTCTGGCTCTTATCGGGACGACCGCTGTCCGCTCAAACAGCCCCAGCCGCGACCAGCACAAAATCAGAAGTCGCAGGAAAGTTCGTCGACGTGGCTGCCGCACGAGGAATCTCCTTCAAAGCTGTTGCTTCTCACACAAGCCACAAATACCTGATCGAGACAATGGGGTCGGGTGTGGCCATGTTCGATGCCGACAACGATGGTCGTGACGACATCTTCTTCGTGAATGGCGCGACGCTCGATGACCCCACGCCGAAGGGAACTGTACCTACCAAGCGATCAGAGAAAGAATGGGACCGTCTTTACCACCAGAAGAAAGACGGTATGTTCGAAGATGTGACGAAGAAGGCCGGTCTTCAGGGGACTGGGTATGACATGGGCGCCGCTGTCGGTGACTATGACAACGACGGCTATGAAGATCTCTATGTGACCGGTTATGGCGGCAACCATCTTTATCACAACAATGGCGACGGCACTTTTACAGATGTGACAGCGAAATCAGGCACGGGCGGAGATCGCTCCGCGGGCAATGCCTGGTATACGAGTGCGGCGTGGGTCGATCTGGACAACGATGGCCGGCTCGATTTGGTGGTGCTGCGGTACGTGCGGTGGGACTTCGATGATGTGTACTGTGGCGAGCATCGAGAAGGCTATCGCTCCTATTGCCATCCGGACCTGTTCCCCGCGATACCGGCGCTTGTGTATCACAACAACGGCGACGGGACCTTTACTGAAATTGGGTCGAAGATTGGCATGGCGGTGCCGGGGAAGGGACTGGGCATCGCCATTGCGGACTATGACCGTGATGGGAAGGTCGACGTTGCTGTCGCGAATGACTCCATGCCGGAGTTCCTCTATCACAATAAGGGAGACGGTACGTTTGAAGAGGTTGGATTGACCTCAGAGATCGCTGTCGACAGTGATGGACGAACGTATGCCGGCATGGGCATTGCCTTTCAGGACTTCAACAACGACGGCCTGCCAGACCTGGTGATGACCAATCTCGCGAACCAGAAGTATGCCCTCTATCGCAATAATGGCGATGGGTCGTTCTCATATGACACCTATCTCTCCGGGCTTGCGCGTGTGACGCAATTGAACTCCGGCTGGGGTGTGCAGTTTTTCGATTACGATAACGACGGCCTCAAGGACTTACTCGTCGCTCAGGGGCATGACCTGGATAATGTTGATTTAACCTTTCCCCAGATTCGATACAAGGAACCAATGCTGCTGGCTAGAAACGTGGGCGGCGGGAAGTTCGTCGATGTCTCTGCTGCCTCGGGTGAAGTTTTTTCCGAGGCTTGGGTGGGACGTGGGATGGCGGTCGGCGACTTCGATAACGATGGCAGGATGGACGCTGTTGTGACTACGAATGATGGCCCAGCGCACCTTCTCCATAACGAAACGTCTACGAAAAACCACTGGTTGACGCTGCTGCTGGTCGGTCACGTCAGCAACCGTGACGCCATTGGCGCGCAGATCAAACTCATCGATTCGAGTGGAGCACAGTATTGGACGGTCTCTACATGCGGAAGCTATCTTTCTTCCAATGACAAGCGTGCACACTTTGGGCTGGGCGCCGATGCGTCCGCGCGGAGTATCGAAATCCTCTGGCCCAGCGGCATCAAACAGACTCTGACAAATGTTGCAGGAGACCGTGTGCTTACTATCGACGAACCAGCCGCGCGTCCCAAGAAATGAGAGAGCGCTTGGATGCGCGCAGAGAGGACATGGTCACAATGCAGAGATGGATTCGAGTTGGTCTACAGGTCGGGGTGTGCGTGCTTTTGCTGTTCGAGGTCAATGCAGTCCGCGCGCAAGATCCCCATGCGATCACGCTGCAGGGAGACTTCTGGTTCACTCATGATCCGTCGATCGCCAAGGATGGTTCCACGTACTATGTCTTCGCGACCGGCAAGTCACCTGATGGTGGACAGATTCCCATCCGCTGTTCGGAGGACCTGGTGCACTGGCGAATGTGTGGTCATGTATTCGACGGGATGCCTAAGTGGATTCAACAGCGAAGTCCCGGGACAAAAGAACTATGGGCGCCGGATATTTCGCACACGCATGGTGAGTATCGGTTGTATTACGCGTATTCGCTGTTCGGACGAAATCTTTCCGGCATTGCGCTGGCGACAAATAAGACGCTGAATCCGATGAGCCCGGATTACAAGTGGGTCGACAAGGGGCTTGTACTCGAATCGAAAGCGACCGACGACTTCAATGCGATCGACCCGAACTATGTGGGCGACACAAAGCATCACGCGTGGCTGGCCTTCGGAAGTTTCTGGAGTGGCATCAAGATGCGAGCTCTGGATGCGGATACGGGGATGCTCTCAAGCCGAGACCGGAAACTCTACTCGCTGGCCTCTCGCGCAAAGCCCATTCAGCCGATGTCACAGAAGTTTGATCCTGAGCATCCAACGCTGCCGCCTGACTGGCAAGCCATTGAAGCTCCATTTGTTGTCGCACATGGCGGCTATTACTATCTCTTTGTATCGTTCGATCTGTGCTGCCGCGGAACGAGGAGCACCTATCGAACGATGGTGGGGAGATCGCGCGCAGTCACCGGGCCGTATCTCGATAAGAACGGTATGCCGATGTTGCAGGGCGGTGGGTCTCTTCTGCTGGGGCCGAATAGGCGCTGGCTTGGGCCGGGCGGAGAGTCGATTCTGCATCAACACGATGGTCCCGATCTGATTGTGTTTCATGCCTACGATGCGAAGACGGGAAGGCCAGCGCTGCAGATTTCGACGATCGCCTGGCGTGATGGATGGCCCGAAGCTGCGTTGGGCAATGAGTAGGGAAGAGGGTAGCAGGGAAGTGAAGATCACAGCAGTTGCCAGCGGTGTGTCGAAGCTGATGGTGGTGGCCATCCTCGCAGTTACGCTGTGCCGCGCGCAACAGCCGGTCTTGTCCGATCCTAAGCCTGCTGCCTCCGCGAAGACGGATGCACTCACGCAGACGCAGGGGCTGCTTGAAACCGGTCGATACCATGAGGCAGAGAGTGCGCTGCGAACCTATCTTGCGCAGAATGACGGCTCAGCGGCAGGGCATGCGATGTTGGCGTATGCGTTGCTGCGTGAGGACAAACCTCGCGAGTCGCTCGAGGAGTACACACGCGCGGCTGCGATCGAGAAACCCTCGGCGCAGATGCTGGAGCGTGTAGGGCAGGATTATGTGCTGCTTGCCGACTGGCAGGACGCAGAAAAATGGACCCTTCGTGCGGTGCAGATGGACCCGTCCGATGCCGATGCGTGGTACAGCCTGGGGCGCATCCGGTACACAGACCAGCGGTTTAGTGATGCGCTGTCCTGTTTTCAGCAGGTGCTGAAGCTTCTGCCCAAGAGCGTGAAGGCGGAGAACAATCTTGGCCTGTCGTATGAGGGTCTGAATCAGGTCGATCAGGCTGTGGCCGCGTATCAGCAGGCGATTGCGTGGCAGAACGAAGGGCCGCCGGAGCAGAGAAGCGCGGAGCCGCTGCTGAATCTCGGCATTGTGCTGCGGCACCGTTCAGAGCTGGCCGAGGCGGAACCTCTGCTAGTAGAGGCCGCGACGATCTCGCCGAAGAATCCTCGCATTCTGGAGCAGCTGGGGCAGCTCCATATGCAGAAGGCGGATTATGTGGCTGCACGCCGAGAGCTGCAGCAGGCCTGTGCGCTCGATCCGAAGAATTCTGCCCTGCACTTTCTGCTGGGGCAGGCGTACCGGCACCTGGGGCAGATGCAGGAGGCCAAGGCGGAGTTCTATGCGTCGGAACGGCTGGCTGTCGCTACTACTCAGTAGCTGTGATTGACGGGAAGGGAACCAGACACCGGGGCCTCTCCCCCCATACTTTTTGACCTAAGATCCGGAGCGGATTGGGGTTAGCTTCGGACTTGTGGAGGTCACATCCAGCGTTTCCTGGAGTGGTTATGAGGGAGCGCCTGGACAACAAAACCCAGCCTGTGCCGGGCTGTTCTTCCACCGTTATTGTAAAGGGCGTGTCAAGACCCAGAGGGGTAATTGAGCATTCCTGCGTTCTGTCCGACCCTGTATCTCCCCTCTCTGTCGGTGCATCCTTGAGGGCGGTATTTTTTGATGTAACCGAAGTTTTTCATTTTTAGGTTGACACGTAACGGTACGAATATTTAGTTTTTGTGCGCCAAAGAAAACGATTTCTCGAATCTCGTGTAATCGCTTCCAAAGAGCCGGATACAGGCATGGCATTGCAGTTTTTGGGAGAGTTCAGTATGTCGACGTCCTTGAAGTGCGCGCGGGTCCGTTTGTTTTCATTCCTGCTTGTTGTCATTGCCACAGTTCCGGTGATGGCGCAGTCGGTGCGCGGCGCCATCGGCGGAAGCGTCACCGATACAACCGGAGCGCTCATCCCGAATGCAACCATCACGGCCACGAACCAGGACACGGGGGGCAAGAACACAACGCACAGCACAGGTGCCGGTGTGTATAGCTTCCCCGATCTGCCGATCGGACCCTACACGGTCACTGTTTCGGCGAACGGCTTCCAGACCAAGACCAGCACGGGCGTTCTGGTGACGGTCAACAGCACCATCGCTTTGAATGTGTCGCTCGGCTCCGGCCCGGTAAACGAGGTGGTGACGGTCGATGCCAGCGGTCTGCAACTTCAGACTGAATCCTCCGACATCGGCGGCACGATTTCAAACAAGCAGGTCGAGGACCTTCCTCTGTCCCTCGCATCCGGTGTTGGCGGTTTGCGCTCGCCTGAGACGTTTGTCTTCCTGATTCCCGGCACGACCGGGCCAGGCAGCGGTACTTCAGGAAACACCGGCAACGGCGTCTTCTTCTCAAGGCTGAGCGGCGGGCAGGCCTACGGCGCCGAGGTACTGCTGGATGGCGCCAGCATCCAGCGCAGCGAGAACGGATCGTCCTTCGATGAGACTTCGCCCTCCATCGAAGCCCTGCAGGAGTTCAAGGTCACCACGTCTGCTCCGTCTGCCGAGTTTGGCCGTACAACTTCGGGCATTGAAAGCTTCTCGACCAAATCCGGAACCAACGAGTTCCACGGTATCGCCTATGCCATCGTGAAGAACCGCATCTTCGACGCGAACAACTGGTTCAATGACGGCTACAAGGTGCTGGATTGCGCAGGGGTGTCCGAGGTCAACTGCGCGTACAGCAAGCCGCAGGACAGCAAGTACGACTACGGCGGGGTTTTCAGCGGCCCCGTGTGGATTCCGCACCTCTACAACGGCCACGATAAGACGTTCTTCACGTTTGCCTGGGAAAAGTATCAGTACCGCCCCGGTACCGTGATCGTGTCGACTGTGCCGACCGCGGCTGAACGCGGTGGTGACTTCAGCGACATCCTGGGCGGATATATTCCAGGCGGAAGCTCGTACAACGGGGTGAACAACATCCTGGTGAACCCGTGCAACAACAATATGCCTGTGTTGTACAACCAGATTTATGACCCATCGACCACAATGCAGGCCAGCCCCGGCGTTTTCTGCCGTACACCGCTCAGCGGCAACCAAATCCCGACCAACTACTTGAGCCCGACGGCGCAAAAACTGGTGAACGGGCTTCCCCTGCCGAACCAGACGCCCCAGAGCACCGACGTGTTCGGCTACATCGGCAACTACGCTCAGACCGGTGTATCGCCCAACAACAATACGACCTATACGATCCGCATCGACCAGAACCTGGGCCAACGGAGCAAGATCTTCGGGTCGTACAACACGCGTCAGAACTTCAAGCTGACCGCAGCCCCGGACTTCCCCGAACCGTTCAATAACAGTGGCTACGTGCAGACCTTCACCACCCACTATGGACGCGCCGGATGGGATTACAACATCACACCGACGTTGCTGAACCACCTGAACCTCGGCTACAACCGCACAAACAGCGTGAACCTGTCTTCGGAGTTCATGACGAGCGATACGGCGGCGGCGGCTGGTCTTGCCAATGACTATTCGAAGTTCTTTCCGACGATCTCATTCCCAAGCCCGGATGCGCCTTCCAACTGGGGCCAGCAGCAGAACGGCATCAATATCGACAACGGCATACGCGTGAACGATGTCGTGACGTGGGTGAAGGGCAGGAATAACATCCGGATGGGCGTGGACTATCGCAATCAGCGGTACTCCACCAACCTGTACAACGTGGACAACTTCAACTTCTACCGCGACCAGTCAGCGGGCGTTAGCAACACCTGCTGCGGTTCCGGCAACCCGTTCGCGAGCTTCCTGATGGGTGAAGTGGGCCAGGCGGGGCAGACGGTGTACAACGTGAACCCGCGCTGGAAGTCGTGGTACATCGCCGGCTTCATCCAGGACGACATCAAAGTGACCAGCAACCTGACGATCAATGCGGGCTTGCGTTACAGCATCGACAACCCGCGGCATGAGGCGCTGAACCGCACATCGAACTTCAGCTTCACAGCCCCTGATGCCGCTGCTGGCGGTCTGCCGGGGGCGCTGGTCTTCGGCACCACATGCGGCAACTGCAACACGGCGTGGGCGGACACCTGGTACAAGGACATCGCCCCGCGCGTCGGTTTTGCGTACGTGCTGCCAGGTACCCATGGCAAAGCAGCCTTGCGTGGAGGCGCAGCGATCATCTATGGGCCGCTGCAGTACAACGACTTCGGCGGCAGCATGCTGCAGGGCTACAACATCAGCAAGAGCGTGGCGCTGGGCGGCACCGCTACGCAGGGCGGTGCGTTTACGCCGGCGTTCCGGCTCGATTCGGCTTCGCCTGCCGATCCACAGAACTCCAACATCGGCTTCCCGAATTACAGCTACGCCCCGAACACGGACCCGACACAGTTGACCGCGCAGAATGGGCCTGGCTCGTTCCAGGCCGTTGCCGGCGACCTGATTCTGCCAAGAGATGGCCGGCCCTCGATGACGAGTAACTGGAGCCTCCAGCTGCAGGACCAGATTGCGCAGGACCTGATCTTCTCTATCGGTTATATCGGTGAGGTGGCGCAGGACCTGCGTTCGGGCTTCCTTACCAACTTCAACAACATCGACACGAAGTACTTCGGTCTTGGCGATCTGCTGAGCAACTCGCAGTACAACATCCCGCTTGGCGGGACGAGCAATGGCTACGCTGCGCCGTACTCGACCTTTACAGGTCCCATCGGTCAATCGCTGCGTCCGTTCCCGCAGTATGACTATATTGCGGACGATTGCTGCCTGGAGAACCTTGGGCACTCTTCGTATCATGCGCTGGTGACTTCGCTTGAGCGCCGGTTCCGCAACGGCCTTAACCTGCAGGCGTCGTACACGTGGTCGAAGACGCTCACCGATGCGGATTCGCTGATTCCTTTCAGCTATACGTCAAACAACCAGCGCGAGCAGGCGCAGTACTCGACCAACCTGAAGGGCGATAAAGCGGTCAGCGTTCAGGACCTGACGAACCAGTTCTCACTGAGTTATCTCTACGAGCTGCCATTTGGTGAAGGACGAAGATGGGCCAACCATAGTCGAGGCCTGGACCTGCTCGTGGGCGGATGGGAGGTGGGCGCGATCCAACGCTACTCCAGCGGACAGCCGATTGGCTTTGGTTGCGCGACCGGCATCCCCTACTACCAGAACTGCATCACGTTCGATGCCGGGCCTGCGTCACTTGGCGGCAAGACCTTTGCGAGCTCAGCCTACCAGGCGAACAAGAACGGCCCCAGCGTCTTCAATGGAGAGTCCTGGTTCAAGCCGGCGTATCGAGTTGCGGGAACGAATGGAGCGAATGATCCCGGTGTCCCGATGTCGCAGGCCGCGTTTGTCGATCAGAACCGCGAAGGCGTCGGGTGGGCGCGGCCGTACTCACCGAACTGTGGAACATCCGCGCAACCGTGCTCCTTCGCGCCGTTTGCTCTCGGCAACCTCGCGCGCGTTACCGAGGCGATTACGGGACCGCGTTATCTGGCGGAGGACATCAGCCTGCTGAAGAACTTCCACATTACGAAGACAGTTACCTTCCAGATGAAGGGCGAGGCGTTCGATCTCTTCAACCGGCATCGGATGGCTCTTCCGGACCTTGCGCCGAATGACTCGTCGCAAAACACTGGATTCGGTATTCCGACTGCCGTCGATTATGGCCCGCGCAATATGCAACTTACGGGGAAGATCATCTTCTAACCCCGAGGGACGAAACACGAGTGGTCCGCTCTCTATTGGCGATCCTGTTGTTTGGGGCAGCCTCGTATCAAGGGGCCGCTCAAGCGACGGCGACTGAGAATGCGCAGGTGTTTCTCCAGGCCAAGGTGCTGCGCGCAAACGATGCACGTGGCAAGTTGCTGCTCGGGGAACACCGCGACCCGGAGGCGATGGACGCGTTTGAGGCGGCCTTGGATATTGATCCGCAAGACAAGGAGGCGCGGAGCGGGGAGTTGGCGGCAGTTACAGAGCTTGCGGTGTCAGCGCGGCGCGCGGACCGTCCGGATGCGGCGCTGCTGGCGCTGGAGCACGCCCGCACCAAACTGCCGGACGATCCGAAGCTGCTGCTTGAGCTCGGTATTCAGGCAACCGAGATGGGTGCGTTGCCCGAGGCTCAGGAGGCTTTGAAGAGAGCCGAAACCCTTGCGGCGAATGATCCAGATGTGCGTTATGCGCTGGCGCGGGTTGAGCTCGAGGAGCAACAGATGCCGGCGGCTGAAGCCGATCTCCGCGCGTATTTGGCCAAGCGCCCCGCCGATGCCTCGGCACACTATGGGCTGGGGCATATCTTCGCGATGGAGCAGCGAACCGCTGAGGCCCGTGCGGAGTTTGAGCGCTCGATCCAACTACAGCCGGTGCAGACGGAATCGTACTATCAGCTGGGTCAAATCGAGCTTGAAGTGCAGCATGATGCCCAGGCCGAACCTCTGTTTCAAAAGGTGCTCGCACGCGATCCAACGCATGGCGGCGCGCTGACCGGTATGGGCATCCTTGCATTTCGCAGAAAGGATTACGCACAGGCAGAGCAGTATCTTTTGCGCGCGGAAAAGACGGCTCCCGACTATCAACCGGCACATTATTATCGGGGGCTCGCGCTGGCGAGGCTCGGTCAGGAAGAAGACTCCTGGCGCGAGTTGCAGGTTGCTGTTGAACTCGATCGCAAGCAGCAGGGGCCGCCGGGAGCGCTTGCGGGTACTCCCGCGACTGCGGGTGCAGTCACGTCTCCGCAATGAATGGTCGGCCGTTGCCGGGTAGTCCCCAGCCTCGAGCCATTCCGGGAGTATCTTGATATGCGAACCGAAGATGATATTGAGTCACCGGCTGTTAAGCCGGTGAACGAAACAAATAAACCAAAGGAACTCAGGAACTTCTCATGCCACTCAAGTCGACCTCACTCAGAAACATCCTGTTGCTCGCGGTTGTTGCTTTCGCCTTTGTGATGAACCCGGTTGGAGCCGCTTCAGCGCAAAAGGTGACGCCGCGGCCGTGCGATCTTCTTGCGTCCGCCACGCCTTGTGTTGCGGCTATCAGCACCACCCGCGCTTTATATAGGGCGTACACCGGCCCGCTCTACCAGGTCACGCGTCAATCGGACAAAACCCACGCCAACATTGGTGTATTACCCGATGGCTATGCGAACGCAGCGGCGCAGGATGCCTTCTGTGCCCATACGACCTGCACCATCACCAGGCTCTACGATCAGTCGCCCAACCACAACGACCTCACACCCGCGCCTCCCGGTGGCGCAGCTCATGGACCTGGCCCCAATGGGTACGACCTGCCGGCCGTTGCCAATTCTCTCCCCGCGACCGTCTCTGGACACAAGGTCTATGGTGTAGCCATCTTACCGGGCATGGGCTACCGCAACGATAGCCCCAAAGCCACAGCCGTCAATGGTGAGCCCGAGGGCGTCTACATGGTCACTTCTGCACTCAATCTCAACAACAAGTGCTGCTTTGACTTTGGGAATGCCGAGTCGAACAACCTCGACAACAAAGCGGGCCACATGGACGCTATCAACATCATGTATCAAGACAAGCTTGGCGCTCCCGACGCGGGCCTCGATATGGAGGACGGCATCTACGGCCACCTCAAGGTACCCGTCGGTACCACCTTCGTCACTGATATGGGCGCCAGCGACGGTCAGCATAGCTACGCCATCTACCAGGGCAACGCGCAATCCGGCGGACTGACCAGCACTGGCATCATTCCTCTTCCGAAAGGCTATCAGCCGATGAAACAAGAAGGAGCCATCATCCTGGGGATCGGTGGTGATAACAGTAATTGGGCCAAAGGCTACTTCTTCGAGGGTGTCATGACCAAGGGGATGCCAACGCACGAGGCATTGGAGAAGGTCCAGAGCAATATCGTAGCCGCCAGATATGCCGGCCAACTCCAGCCGTAATACTCCTGCCGACGGTTGGGGCAGGTGAAGCCATCCTCGCGAACCGTTATACTGAGCGAACCGGCGAAGAGGCGTTGGGTTCGGTCGAGTTGTGCTTCTGTACACCTCGAATCAACTGAACCTTATGCTCAATGCTGCCCAAATCAGCAGTTTATGCTGGTTGCAAAGCGGTTGCATCCCAGCGGAGGGATGTGTGAGTGGTTGAAACAGGCGGTCTTGAAAACCGCTTTGCCCTAACGGGCAACGGGGGTTCGAATCCCTCTCCCTCCGCCATATAACGGTCTCGTCTTTTCTTGATGCAAAGGAAGCCCCGGCCGACTGCCCCGCCGGCACAGTGCCAACTTCGGTTATATCGAGCCGGCCTACAGGTGAGGAACCAAGCAGCGACCCATTGCAAACCAGGCCAACAAGCGAACGCCGAGTGCCACTGGCATTTGCGGTCCTCCGTAATTTCCCGTATCGCCTGCGGAGAGATCTCATGCTTTACTAAGAAGAATCTCCTTCGAGGTTCCTTCATGCGCCGTGCGTTTCTTGCAGCAGGTTTCGTCATTTGTGTCTCCACATCTATTGGAGCCACCGCTCTCCGTGCCCAGGACCACACCGTCCTCGCGACCTCCAGCACCGTGGAGTGGGGCCATTACGCCGCCAATGCAAAGCCCGCCATCACCGTACACTCGGGCGACACAGTCACGATGCAGACGCTCTCCACCTGCGGTCCGACCGATCGCCTTATCGAGCGCGGCGTCAAGGCTGAAGATATTCCGGCCTATAACGAAGAGGTCTACAAAAACTATCCTGGTAAGGACAAAGGGCCCGGCGGCCATATCCTCACCGGCCCGGTCGCCATCGCGGAGGCCGAGCCCGGTGACGTGCTCAAGGTCGAAATCCTCAAGATCCACCTCGACACCAACTTCGCCTGCAACGGCTTCGGCCTGCATCGCGGCTTCCTGCCCATGGAGTACCCCTACAGCCGCTCGCGCATCATTCCTCTCGACCGCGAAAAGATGATCGCCCACTTCGCCCCCGGCATCGACATCCCGCTGCATCCCTTCTTCGGCAGCATGGGCGTTGCGCCCGGGCAGGGACGGGTCGACAGCGCTCCACCGTTCGCGCACGCCGGCAATATGGACAATAAAGAACTCGTCGCCGGCACCACGCTCTATATCCCGGTCGCCGCTAAAGGCGCGCTCTTCCTCGCCGGCGACGGCCACGCAGGGCAGGGCAACGGCGAGGTCGACATCACGGCCATGGAGACCTTTCTCACCGGCACCTTCCGCTTCACCGTCATCAAGGGCAAGCCTCTGCTCTGGCCCCGCGCGGAGACCCCCACGCACTACATCACCATGGGCTTCAGTCCCGACCTCACCGAAGCCACGCAGCACGCCCTGCGCGACATGATCGACTTCCTCGTCGAAGAGAAGCACATGAGCCGCGACGACGCATACATGCTCTCCAGTGTTGCCGTCGACCTCGATATCACGCAGCTTGTCGATGGCAACGTCGGCGTTCATGCCATGCTGCCCAAGGACATCTTCACCGCGGCAAAATAGGTCGCGTGCAAGTCCTCACTGTAGATGAGAAGGGAACCGATCATGCTGGTTGCGCGTATGTGTTTGATAGAATCAGCGCAACCCTGAGAGCTGAGAAGCAGGGAGCGTCTCTTTGTTCGGCGCTCCACAGGCTGCACGATCGAGGTTCACGTGATCGATCAGAACTTTCTCTTGAAGCACCCTGTTTTTTCTCCCGGCGATTCGGATGAAGGGCCGTCCGCCACGTATCTCCGTGCGCTGCTTGAGAACAGTCCCATCGCAATCGTCGTCCTGGACGCTAACCATCGCTTTACGATGTGCAATCCCGCCTTTGAGGCGCTCTTTCAGTACACTCCCAAACAACTGGCAGCCGAGGACATCGACGCGCTCATCGCCGGTCATGAGATGGCCGAACATGCCAGCCATCTCACACGTTCCGTCCTGCAGGGCAGCAAGGTGCATACCGTCGCCCAGCGCCGCCGCCGCGACGGCCTCACCATCGACGTCGAGATCTACGGCATCCCGCTCGTCGTCGACGGCGAACTCGCGGGCGTCTACGGCCTCTATCAGGACGTTACCGAGCGCAACCGTGCGCAGCAGGCCTTCCGCGCCATCTCGCTGCAACTGGAAAAGCTGCAGCAGGAGGAGCGCCGCCGCCTTGCACGCGACCTCCACGACTCCACCTCGCAGGAGCTCGCCGTCCTTAACTGGAACCTCACCCGCCTCGCCGGCCTGATCGACGCGCAGCTCGACGTCGCCGGGCAGGAGAGAATACACAACCTCGTTCATGAGACACGCGAGATCGCCTCGCAATGTTCAGCCCGCATCCGCAGCGCAGCCTACCTGCTGCATCCGCCGCTGCTCGGGCAGGGTGGACTGGCGGCCGCTGTCCCCTGGATCGTCGAAGGCTTTGAGGAGCGCAGCGGCATCCACGTCGCGCTGGAGATGCCTCCAGACCTTGGCCGCTTCCCGGACGAGGCCGAGATCGCTATCTATCGCGTTCTGCAGGAGGGCCTGGCCAATATCCTGCGCCACTCGGGGAGCGCCACCGCCGCTGTCATCCTTCGACACAACGGCCCATGGCTTGAGCTCGAAATGAAGGACAATGGAGACAGCCCCACGCGGCACCTGCTGCTTGAGGCCTATCAAAGCCGCAGCGGCGTCGGCATCGGCGGCATGCGCGAGCGCCTCGAACGGCTCGGCGGATGCCTGACGGTTGACTGCGCTCCATGCGAAACTACTGTGCGCGCCGTTGTTCCGGCCGGAGATTGAATGATGAATGCTCTGCGTCTACTTATTGCCGACGACCATATGCTTATCCGCAGGGGGGTCCGCGACCTGCTTGCCACCCGCCCCGGCCTCGAAATCGTAGGCGAAGCCTGCAGCGGCGCTGAGGCCGTCGAACTGGCCACGTCGCTACAGCCCGACATCGCCATCCTCGACTACTCCATGCCGCAGATGAACGGGCCCCAGGCGGCGCGGCTCATCCGCAAGGCCTCACCCGCCACCGGCGTCATCGTCCTCACCATGCACGAGTCCGAGATGGTGATGCAGGACGTCCTTCAATCCGGTGCGCGGGGGCTTGTCCTCAAGAGCGACGCAGACCGCGTCCTCCTCAACGCCGTCGAAACCGTCGCAGCTAATGGAACCTTCTTTACCCAGCACGTCGTCGAGTCGGCAATCGACGCCTGGCCCACAGGTACGGCCCGCCAACCCGCCCGGGACCCCTTCGAACCCTCGTTGACCGAGCGCGAGCGCGAGGTGCTTGGCCTGCTTGCCGACGGCCTGAGCAATAAACAAGTCGCAGAACGACTACACATCAGCGTCCGTACCGCAGAGTCGCATCGTATTAACATCAATCGCAAGCTTGGCTTTCAGTCCGTCGCCGACCTCGTCCGCTACGTTCTGCGCACCACCGCTATCTGAGATTTCCCCGGCCCGTACAACTCATCATGTGCCGTTGCCCTTCCAAGGGGGCAGGAACCACGGAGGATTCCTACCTATGTCCCAGCCCAAGAAGTGTGCTCACGGCCCCTGTAGCTGCACCGTTCCGGAAGGGAAGAAGTTCTGTTCGCAGATCTGCGAGGACAGCGTTAAAACCACCTCCATCCGCTGCGATTGCAGGCACGACTGCTGTGACAATTAAGCTACTCGCCTTGCCATTCCACAGGTAACCTGGCAGGTACTTCGCTAGGAAAGTATGCCGTCTTCCGTCCCCTCGGTTTTGCACCGCCTTCGGTTCAAATAGGGCTCTATCACCTTCAAACGCGGTATACTTGGGGGGTGAGCTTTCAGACTTCAGATCCCGTAGCCGCATCCGCCGCCGTTAATCAGAATGACAACAAGCGCGTCCTGCTGCTGAAGCCCCGCGGCTTCTGCGCTGGCGTCGTTCGCGCGATTGACATCGTGCAGATTGCGCTGGACACCTTCGGCGCGCCCATCTACGTCCGTAAGGAGATCGTCCACAACAGCTACGTCGTCAACGATCTGGCCCAGAAGGGCGCCATCTTCGTCAACGAGCTGGACGAGGTTCCCTCCGGTGCCCGCGTCATCTACTCCGCTCACGGTGTCTCCCCGGCGGTTCGCGATCGCGCCAAGGAGCGTGGCCTCAAGGTCGTCGACGCCACCTGCCCGCTCGTGACCAAGGTGCACGTCGAAGCCATCAAGTTCGCCAAGCAGGGCTACTCGCTCGTGCTGGTTGGGCACCGCGACCACGAAGAGGTCGAGGGTACGCAGGGCGAAGCTCCGGATGTGACCCAGGTCGTCTCCACAGTTCAGGAGGTCGAGGCGCTGGTCGTTCCCGATCCCAACAAGGTCGCCTATCTCACTCAAACCACGCTCTCGCTCGACGAAGCGCGGTACATGATCGAGGCGCTCAAGAAGAAGTTCCCCAACATCGTCGGACCCCACGCGCAGGATATCTGCTACGCCACCGAGAACCGCCAGACTGCGGTCAAGAACGTCGCCCACGGTGCCGACCTCGTTCTCGTCGTCGGCTCCCGCAACAGCTCCAACTCCAACCGTCTCGTCGAGGTCTCCAAGAACCTCGACACCAACTCCTATCTCATCGACAAGGCCGAAGACATCCAGCCCATCTGGCTGGAGGGTGTCTCGACCGTCGCTATTACCGCCGGCGCCTCGGCCCCCGAGATCCTTGTGCAGGAGGTCGTCGCCTACCTGCAGAGCAAGGGTTACGGTTCGGTCGAAGAGGTTGAGGTGATGCCTGAAAATGTCCGCTTCGGCCTGCCGCCGGAGATCGTCTCAGCCATTGCAGCCGCACCGCGGCCTGCAGCGAACGCCTGATCCACGGGCAAGTTTTTTTGATGTTGCTTCGCCTGTAGCTTCATCCAATCGTCAAGTCTCCAAGCGAACGAAACGGGTACGAACGCTTTCATCATGAGCACACAACCTTACAACTCGCAGGCAGCCACCTCAGAAGCTGCCAAGCAACCTCGTTTTGGCCGGCTCGATCTCGCGCTCGACAAGGTCATCGACGGTATCCATCGCTCCGCTAGCTGGCTCCTCTCGCAACAGCATGAGGACGGCTACTGGTGTGGCGAGCTGGAAGCCGACTCGATGCTCGAGGCCGACTACATCTTCGTCCATACTCTGCTCGGAACTGGCGACAAAGGCCGCCTTGAGCGATGCGCCAACGAGATCCTTCGCCACCAGAACGCCGACGGCGGCTGGAGCCTCCACCCCGGCGGACCGTCCAATGTGAACTACGGCGTCAAGTGCTACCTCGCCCTCAAGCTGATGGGCTGGAAGGCGGACCACCCGGTCCTCGTCCGCGCCCGCGAGAACGTCCTCTCGCTCGGCGGCGTCGTCGCCTGCAACACCTTCACCAAGATCTATCTCTGCACTCTCGGCCAGTATGACTACGACGCCGTCCCGGCCGTCCCGCCGGAGATGCTGCTCTTTCCCAACTGGTTCTACTTCAACATCTACGAGATCAGCGCCTGGTCGCGCTCCATCCTCGTCCCGCTCTCGGTCATCTACGCGAAGAAGCCCTTCAAGAAGCTGCCTCCGGAGCAGTCCATCGACGAGCTCTTCGTCGGCGGCCGCGCCAACTCCGATCTTCATCTGCGCTGGGACCGCAAGCACATCTTCTCGTGGCGCAACTTCTTCCTCTTCACCGACCGCGTCGCTCACCTCGCCGAGCGTGTCCACCTCCGCCCGTTGCGCAAGAAGGCCCTCAAGAAGGCCGAGCGCTGGATGCTGGACCACTTCGAGCGCTCCGACGGTCTCGGGGCCATCTATCCGGCCATGCTCAACGCGCTCGTCGCGCTGGTCTACCTCGGCTACTCCAAGGACGACCCGCAGTTCATCCGCGCGCTCGATGAGTTCGAGAAGCTCGGCATCGACTGCCCCGAAGGCACGCCGGATTACCCGACGCCCACCTTCCGCATGCAGCCCTGCTTCTCGCCCGTGTGGGACACCGCCCAGGTGCTCTCCACCCTCGGCGAGATCGGTCTCTCCCGCAGCGATACGCGCCTCGTCAAAGCCGCTGACTGGCTGCTCTCCAAGGAGATCCGTTACAAGGGCGACTGGGCGCACAACGTCAAGAACGTCGACGCCAGCTGCTGGTGCTTCTTCTTCAACAACGATCACCAGCCCGATGTCGATGACACCGGCGAGGTGTTGCTCGCGCTGAAGTCCGTCGATAACCCCCGCGAGCGCTATCAGCACGAGGTCACACAGCGTGCCGTCGAGTGGGTCTTCGCCATGCAGTGCAGGAACGGCGGGTGGGCCTCCTTCGACAAGGACAACACCAAGAAGATGTTCGAGTCGATCCCCTTCGCCGACCACAACGCGATGATCGATCCGCCCACGGTGGACATCACCGGCCGCATCCTCGAGATGCTCGCCAGCTACGGCTACACGAGCCGCGATAAGCGCGTCGAGAAGGCCATCCAGTTCATCCTCGACGAGCAGGAGTCCGATGGCTCATGGTTCGGCCGCTGGGGCGTCAACTACCTCTACGGCACCTTCCTTGTCCTGCGCGGCCTGCAGGCCATGGAGTATAGCCACCTTGAGCCCGCCGTCCAACAGGCAGCGGAGTGGATTCGCATGGTGCAGAACGCCGACGGCGGCTGGGGCGAAACCTGCGGCACCTACGACGACCCCAACAAGCGCGGCGAAGGCCCTTCGACCCCCTCGCAGACTGCCTGGGCGTTGCTTGGCCTGCTCGCAGCCAACGACACCCGCTCCGACTCCGTCGCCAAGGGCATCCGCTGGCTCATCGAGCGCCAGCACGCCGACGGCAGCTGGGATGAGCTGATGCCCGGCCGCAATGGCGAGAGCTACTACACCGGCACCGGCTTCCCACGTGTCTTCTATCTCGGGTATCACCTCTACAAGCAGTACTTCCCACTGCTTGCACTGACTACGTATCGCAAGGCAATGGAGCGCGGCGAAGACGCAGTCTAGCGTCCCCCGCAATCTTATTCAAGGAGTCCACCAGCATGGCTGTACCTGTCTCACAAGCATTCACCGTAGCCACCTACGTCCTGAAGCAGAAGCTTTCAGGCCGCAAGCGCTATCCCCTGGTGCTCATGTTGGAGCCGCTCTTCCGCTGCAACCTGGCTTGCGCCGGCTGCGGCAAGATCCAGTACCCGGCCCACATCCTGAAGGCGCAGCTCACGCCGGAGCAGTGCTTCAAGGCGGTCGAAGAGTGCGGCGCCCCGATGGTCTCCATCCCCGGCGGTGAACCCCTGCTGCACCCGCAGATGCCGGAGATCGTCGCCGGCCTGGTTGCACGCAAAAAGTATGTGTACATGTGCACCAACGCGCTCCTGCTCAAGGAGAAGCTGCACCTCTACACCCCGTCGAAGTACCTCAGCTTCTCCGTGCACGTCGATGGCGAGCGCGAGCACCACGACTTCGCCGTCTGCCGCGAGGGAGGCCACGACATCGCGATGGAGGGCATCCGCGCCGCCGTCGCCGCGGGCTTCCGCGTCACCACCAACACCACGCTCTTCGATGGCGCCGATCCCAACTCCGTCCGTCGCCACTTCGACCAGCTCATGGCTGCTGGCGTCGAGAGCATGATGGTTTCGCCCGGCTATACCTACGACAAGGCTCCCGATCAGAACCACTTCCTCGGCAAGGCCAAGTCGCGCCGCCTCTTCCGCGCCATCCTCTCCAACCGCAAGAAGAGCTGGGAGTTCAACACCCACCCGCTCTTCTCCGAGTACCTGATGGGCAAGCAGAACTTCGAGTGCACCCCCTGGGGTATGCCCACTTACTCCATCTTCGGCTGGCAGAAGCCCTGCTACCTCCTGCAGGACGGCTACGCCGACACCTTCGACGAGATGCTCGAGGCCACCAAATGGGAAGAGTACGGCGCCAAGAGCGGCAACCCGCGCTGTGCCAACTGCATGGTCCACTCCGGCCATGAGGCTTCGGCCGTTGACTACAACTTCGGCTCGCTCAAAGGCTTTATCGAGACTGCGAAGAAGTATATGTTCCCCTCGCTCTACCCCGACGCCGACGCGCAGAAGATCTTGAACGAGTGGCAGCCTGAGGGCCACTCGCCGCTCGTGCAGATCGGCAATGCGCCCACGCCGGTCATCGTCACCACCTCTGTAGACACCAACGTCGGAAGCATCGCAGGAGACTAATCATGTCCACAGCACAGCAGGAACACCTCAAGATCGAGCAGCTGCAGCAAGTCTCCGCCGACGAACTCGAGCACATCGCCGGCCGCGAACGCGAGAACCTCGAAGGCTGGATTCCCACCCTTGCCGCTGAAGCCGAGATCCGCGAAGCTCTGGAGAAGGCCTTCGACTATCGCGGCGATGTCACTATCACCCGCAAAGACGGCACTGTCATCGAGGGCTACCTCTACGACCGCCGCTCCGAGCCCACGCTCGAAGCCTCCGTCGTCCGCATCATGCCCACACCGAAGGACGGCAACGCCTATGAGCGCGTTATGGTCAGCTACGCCGACATCGCCGCGCTCAACTTCTCCGGCAAGGACACAGCAGCAGGCCGCACCTTCGACGCCTGGGTCAAGAAGTACTGGGAGAAGAAGGCGGCCGGCGAGACTAACATCCAGATCGAGCCGGAGAAGCTCGACTAGCCGCGCATGAAGCTCTTCATCACCGGCGCCACGGGCTTCGTCGGCGCGCACGTCGCCCGTCTCGCCGCACAGCAGGGAGCCACGCTCCGTCTGCTCTCGCGCAGCACCTCTAACCGCAACAACCTTCCCACCAACGCCGACGTCGTCACCGGCGACCTCCGCAATCCTGCCACCTTCGCCTCATCCCTGCAAGGCTGCGACGCCCTTATCCACGTTGCCGCCGACTACCGCCTCTGGGTCCCGGACCCCGCCGAGATGTACAAGGCCAACGTCGAAGGCACCCGCCAGTTGCTGCGCCTCGCTCGCGAAGCCGGCTGTCCGCGCGTCGTCTACACCTCGTCGGTCGCGACGATGGGCTTCAAGTACGACGGCACCATCGTCGACGAGAACACGCCCGTCTCCGAAGCCGACATGATTGGCCACTACAAACGCTCCAAGTGGCTCGCCGAGCAGGTAGCCATCGACGCCGCACGCAGCGGCCAGCACGTCATCATCCTCAATCCCACTACGCCCATCGGCGCACTCGATACCAAGCCCACGCCTACCGGCCGCATCGTCGTCGACTTCCTCAATAAAAACTTCCCCGCCTACGTCGATACCGGCCTCAACCTCGTCGATGTCGAAGAGATCGCACGGATACACCTCGTCGCACTCGAACACGGTGCCCCAGCACTTACGATGCAGGACCGCTACATCCTCGGTGGCGAAAACCTCACGCTCAAGCAGATCCTCGACCGCCTCGCCGCCATCACCGGCCTGCCGTCACCAACGATGAAGGTCCCACACGCTGTCGCGATGGCCTTCGCCTTCTTCGATGAGACAATCACCGGCAAGCTCCGCGCCAAAGAACCACGCGCCACCGTCGAAGCCGTCCGCATGGGCCGCAAGATGATGTTCGCCAGCAGCGCAAAGGCCGAACGAGAACTCGGCCTCCGCGTCATGAGCGTCGACAACGCGCTACGCGCTGCCTGCGCCTGGTTCATCGCCAACGGCTACGCGCCCGCCCCGCCAAAATTCATCAGCTAACGTTCAGCCTGCGTGGAACCCCGCGCGCTGCATCGCAAGCCCAACCTCGGGGTTCTTCGCAAACGTCTCCCAAACGAAACTGCTGCGCAGGTTCTCCGCCATCAGCACGCCGATGCCGAGATCGATCCCCAGCACATCCGGGTCATACCACTTCGCCTGCGGATGGAACGCATCGCAGAACCCATATCGTCCCCACGCCTGTGCACCGTAGTTCTGCTTCAACAAGCGAAGCACGCGCAAACAATCCTTCGGCAGAAAGGGAAGTGACCCTGCCGTTGCATTCGGCACCACCGAACCATCCACGCCACCAAAGCTGCCGCCCGTCGTCGAAGGCCCACCCCACGCCGTGTATCCATGCTGCGAGTCCGACGCGCTGATCCCCCAGTAGTCGCGCGAATACGGCGGCCCCTGGTTAACGCAGAAAAACTCATGTGCCCGCGTCGCCGTCGCCGAGTTCTCAAAGTAGTTCGCAAACTTGTCGCGCTTCCCTCGAAAATCGAACCACGCATGGCTGTACTGATGCACAAACAGCGGATCGTTGCCGCCGATATAGTTGAATCCTGCATAGCTCATCCGTTGCCTGTCCCACGCGTCCCAGCAGCTCGCGTCTATCGGGTGCGTCGGCGAACCCAGCGCCAACAGATAAATCATCATCAGCTCGCAGTAGTGGTTCCAACGCGCGCTCAAAAAACCGCTCTCCGGGTGCCAGCCCATCGAAAACGTCTTGCCGCCATTCAGCATCCACGGCCAGTCCACGCGCTCATAGATCTTCGTCGCCAGGTGGTGCACCTCAGCACTGTCACTGAAGTGCGCCCGCGCCGTCAGCACCCCGCACAGTAGCAGCGCCGTATCAATCGACGATACCTCGTTCTTCGCAACCCGCGCACCGGTGTCAATGTCGTTGAAGTGGTAGAAGAACCCGCGATTGTTATACAGCCTGTCCGCATGGAACCGCAGCGTTCGTTGCACCTGTTCCAGCAGTTGCGCATGGGGCATATACCCGCGCTTGTCCGCGATGCACAGTGCGCTCAATCCAAAGCCCGTCGCTGCAATGCTCGCCATCTTCCGCGGATCGAGCTTGCCATCGCTCGCAGCCATGGCGCGGTCCAGCACCTGGCCGTTCCGAGGCCCTGCCTGCTCCACAAAGTACAGGCACCCGCGGCGTTCCATCTCGTCCAGAAACGCATCATCGTCTGCGCGTAACCCATGCGCAGGAGACCACGCCACAGCGGGAACAGCCTGCAACGCAGCCGCTCCTGCCGCTATCTGCAAAAACTTCCGTCGTAGCACTCTGCTACCTCCCGACGATCAGCACGGCCAGCCCATGCGCCGGAACCGTCACTTGCAGTTTGCCATGGTCCAGCCGCAGATGCTCAGGAGGAGCCATCGCCGCCGCCGCGCGTAGTTTCATCACCTGCTCATGCGTCAGGCTGCCCTGGGGTCTCCCCATCGCGTCGAAAGCCTTCAGCACATTGCCATGGTCGTCATCCACGCGCAGCACTTCAACCGGAGCATTCTCCGCGACATGCTCCACATGCAAATCGAACACCTTCACAGGCCCCGCCGGCCCGCTAGGCATCGTGTAGTTCGCACCTGTCCCAGTCGGCGGAGCATAGTCCCACAACGCCACTTCAACCTTGCCATCGGGAGACTTCGTCGCCAGTGCAGAGTCCGACTCCACCTTGATCCGCTCATCTCCCAGCCGATGCAGAATCTCGAAGACATGGAACACCGGTTTCTCAATGTGGTCCGTCGCTATCAAACCGAAGCCGCCATAGAACGGCGTCCGCGGCACGCCCTGCTCTTCGAACACATCAGAGAACGACCAATAACTCATGCTCTCCGTCAGTCCATCGCACAGCCGAATGTTGTTCGCCAGCCAAGGCCCCATGTAGGTCGAGTCCGTCACGTTCGGCTCATTCGCATAGCTCGCGTTGTACTCCGAGAAGATCAGCGGAAGATGCGGATACGCCGAGTGCTCGATCTCTTCATGCACCTTCTTCACCGACCGGTACACCATCACATCGCGCGGAATGTTCTCGTCGGTATGAAACACATCCTGCGCGCGATCGTTCGCGTACACATGCGTCGACACAAAATCTACTGGCACGTTCTCTGCTTTCACGTGCGCAAGGAACGGCGTCACCCAGGCCGCCTGCGCCGTCGCCGGCCCACCCACCTGTATGCGCGGCGACACCGACTTCAAAGCCCGCGCCGTGTGGTCATACAACTCAAAGTACGTCGGCTGATTAGGCCGCCCACCCCAGAAGTCCAGGTTCGGTTCATTCCACACCTCGAACTTCCACTTGGCCACCTCATCCATGCCATAACGATCGATCAGGTGCTGTGCGAACGCCTTGATCATTGCATCCCATGCCGCATAGTCCTTCGGCGGCGACACATCCGGGTGATACCAGAACGGATGCAGCATGTTCGGATCGGCCGCCATCTTCTTCGGCATAAAACTCATCTCGACAAACGGCTGCACACCATTCTCCAGCAGGCTGTCATAGATCTGATCGACATACGTGAAGTTATAGACAGATGCATCGTTGGCCGCCTGCGCCGCCAGTCCAGGGTTCTTGGTTTTGCGGTCGGGGTCATACAGGCCAACCTCATCGTTGAAGATCCCATGAAACCGTATCGACTGAAACCCCGTCGCTGCCTTCACCGTGCGCAGGTCCTTGCGATAGTCATCCCGCAACTCCAGGATCGCGCGCCCTGAGCCAAACGTCTGTTCCCAGAAATGCGGGAAGGGCGTTGTCTTGGCGGCGGCATCTACAGTTACGGTCTCCTGCGCACAGGCCACAGCGCCTCCTGCAAGCAATGGCATCAACAAAAGAAGGGCAGAGCGGCAGAGCTTCAACGGTTGGTTCATGGTCTTCCTTATCTACATTCGTATAACAACGGACTACGCTGCGTGTCTCGTTCAATCCACATCAAGCAAGTGAGCGGGGAGGACACACCCAAAGGCATGCCCTCCCCGTATAGCAAGATCTGGGAGAAGGTCGTTAGAAGCTAAACCTTCCCTGTAGGGTGATCGTTCGTCCACTCAGTGCGGCCGTGTCCTGGCCAAAGTTAGTGGAGTTCACATTGTTGCTGACACTTCCAGGATTCAGATCGAGCAGGTTGAAGATGTTGAAGATATCGGCACGAATCTCAAACTTGGCATTGTTCCCCAGAAGCCTGGTATCGGGGAAGCCAAAGCCTTTCGCGATAGACATATCCAGATCGCGATAGTTCGGGCCATCAAAGGTGTTGCGATCGGCACCAGGCGTCCCCGGAAGCGCAAGATTATTGGCAGGGAAGCCAGTGCCATTGCTGGACTGGATGGCGTTGTAGAAGTTCGGTACGTTGAAGTACTGGTTGGAGTACGCGACAACCGTACCCGGCGTACCGTTCACCGTAGCGGTCGTCGTCGCCTGGTTGTTCTGAATATTGTAGAAGTTGCTGGCGTTCGAAGTGGGTAGCGCCTCAAACGCAGCGTTGCCGTGGCTATGCTTAGCCCCTCCCAGGTACTGCGGACGAAGGTTGTAGTATCCGCACTGCGAGCAGTACAGCGAATCCGAGATGCCATAGTTCGGGGTCCAGGGCAGGCCCGTGTGCAGGTTCAGAATGCCGCTGATCGACCATTCGCCGGCAACCTTCTCCAGCCAGCGGTGGTCGCCATGGAAGAACACAGGCTGCCAAAGCCCGAACGCCTTGAACGATTTGCTGATGTTGAAATCCGACCTGCCGTACGAGTACCCGGCGCCTTGCGGGAAGTACTCATCCTCGAAGTAAGGACCCGAGCCATCTGTATCCATGCTCTTCGCAAACATAAACTGCGCGTCTGCGGAGAACTGGTGCGAGAACGGATGCTTCAACTCAAGCAGCAGCGCGTGGTTGTTCCCACTGCCCTCATTCGTCCAGTAGTCGCCACCAGTCACCAAAGGATTTTGTGCGACACCCGCAACAGCCGCAGGCGCAATCGGGTTCTCATGTGCGATCAGGTGCCGCGACAGGCTGCCCTGATAGCCAACCGACGCCACTAGCCAGTCGTGCAGGAACTGGTACTCCGTGTCGAGTGAGAAGTGGTGAGCATACTGCGTTGCGAGATTGCCTTGTCCGTTTCCAAACAGCGTGACATTCGCATTGCCAGCCGTCGGAAGGTTCGCCGTGTTGTACGTCGTGATCGCGTGCGGATTCGCAGCGAACCCGAACAGATTCGTCGGGCTGCTGGAGACACCGTACAAGATATTGGCGCCGCCCGTACCCGGGTTGGTTGGGCTCGCATAGGCAAAGCTTGGATAGTACGTCGAGGGCGGATTGTTGAAAGTGTTCGCCGTGATGGCGATCTCTTCCTGGTTGAAGTTCAGTCCATAGCCACCACGCACCGTCACGGCATTCTTGAACATCGTCGGCGCCCAGTTGAATCCCAGCTGCGGACCGAAGTTGCCCTTCTGCGGGTTCCACAGGTTACCACCCTGTGTTACATAGAGCCCGGTATACGCCGCAGCTCCCGCTCCAAAGTGCGCGACCGACACGCTGTTCTGCTTGTCATAAAGCGCGCCGAAGTACGAGTACCGCAGCCCGGCATGCAGTGTAAGGTTCGTCCGCGCCTTCCAGTCGTCCTGCACAAACGCGCCAAACAGGTTCTCGCGGTCGTCCTGCCGCGCCGTCTGCGGAGCACCCGTCAGAGGATTGAAACCGCCGCTCTCCGACGATGGAGCATCGTTCAGAAAATCCCAGATGTTGTAGAAGTTGTAGCTCGGCCGGTTGATGTTCTGGTTCAGATAATGCAGGCTGGTATACTCGCCGCCGAACTTGACGGTGTGCTGTCCAAGTATCTTCGTGGCGACATCTTTATAGCCATACGTCCACTGGTTCAGCACGCTCGGCAGTTCCGAACCGAAAGATGCCGCGAGCCCCGTGCCGGTGTTGCCGTTGTTCACAAGACTCGGCGCCACATCCACAGGGTTCGCATTCGGAAGGCCAAACGGCGCGTTCGGATTCGACGTGATCTCGTTCCAGCGATATCCCGCGGCGTTAGCACGCGCCTCATTCAGGAATGACGGCGAGAAGGTGTGATTGTAGATGACCGAGAAGGCATCGTTGATCTGATTGCGCGAGTAGAGGTTGTACGCCCGGTTGCCGTTGTTGTACTGCGTATAGCCCTGCGGCACCCAGTAGATCGCGAACGCAAGGTGGTCCTTCGACGTCACGTTCGCATCCGCACGCCCGTTGAACTGGCGGTAGTAGGTGCTCGAGGGATTCACCGTGATGTAGTCGGCGATATCCGCAGTCGTGGTGTTGATGCCGCTACCCACACCGGGGTTCTGTGCCGTGCCCGTGGCCGTAAGGTCTTGTGTCCCGAGCGCAGTCGTCAAAGGGGAACCGAGATTCAATCCCTGACCGGCGATGGTGTTGCAGTTCACGCCTTCCTGCAAGCCAACGTTCGCGCAACCTTCATTAGTCGTTACGATGCCAGTGCTGTTTACGGTGCTGCCAGGAAAGTTGAGGAACGTAGACGCAACACTGCCGGAAGGAGCGAGTGCAGCAAATGCAGGCGTCGTGTACCAACCCGTTGTTACATCATTTGCATTCGACGGAGAGCTCTCAAAGGCGAAAAACGCAAACACCCTGTTCTTCAGAATTGGGCCACCAAGGCTGCCGCCATACTGATTGAAGTCCTTGTTGTCGCGGATCGGTGTGCCGCCACCGGAGTACCGGTTGTACGCATTTAGTCCCGGACGATGGATCGCAAGAAACGCGCTGCCATGCAGCTGGTTCGTACCGCTCTTCGAAGTCACCATCGTCTGTGCACCGCTGAAGCGACCGTTCTCCGCGTCGTAGTCGTTGGTCACAATGCGGACGTTGTCGATCGAGTCTTCCGTCGGAGTGATCACGGTCGTACCGCCCCACACCGCGCTTACCGTGCTGATGCCGTCGATCGTGATGCCATTCGTCTCATACTGGCCGCCGTTGGCGTTCGACTGCGGGCCGTTCTCTGTGGGAGCCTGCCCGCTTGAGGCTGATCCACCCGGGCCCTGGTTTGCGCCAAGCTGGTACACACCACCACCGGAAGCCTGCGAGCCATCCGAGATCGTCCCCGGCGCCAGCTGCGTCAGGGTAAACACGTCGCGGTTGAACGACGGAGTATGTTGAATGTCATTGGAGCTGATGGTCGCGCCGATGTTCGCAGTCTCAGTGTCGACTGCCGGTGTCGTCGAGGCATCCACCGTAACGCTGGTGTCCACCGCTCCCAGCTGCAGCTTCACCGTGATGGCGTTCGCCTGCTCAGGAATCAGCTGCAGGTTGTCCAATACCTGCGTCTTGAATCCGCTCTTCTCCACCGTCAGTTTGAACTGGTCCGCGGGCAGGGCATTGAAGTTGTACACGCCATCGTCGCCACTGGTCCGCACCTGCGTCGCGTTGGTGGCTTTGTCGACCAGCGTCAGCTTCGCGCCGGGGACCGACGCGCCATCGGGGTCTGTCACCGACCCTTGAATCGAAGTGCGGTACTGTGCGTGCGCAGCGCTCGCCATCACGACGAAAAATAACGCCACCACGCCTGCCTTCATCCAACTCCGGCAGAGCATCATGGCTCGGCGTCCAGGGCTGGACATACTGCGATCAATCTGTTGCATAGCGCCTCCATTGGAACACTTGGCCAGACGGTTTCAAACTTGAAAGCTGCCTTGCAGATGCTTTAGCTTCATTGCTTAGGCAAACGTTTGAGCCAGCCTGCAATATCGTCCTTTCCCACCACCTCTGTCAACCCGGCCTTATGCCCCTGTACACAGTTTTCCGCAATGTGAAAGACTCTTCACCGTGCCGACTCCACGCAAACCCAGCAAGTCGAATGCTCGTTCAGCCCGTCCCGGCGCGCCCGCATCGCTGGCCACGCTCTCTGCGCATCTCGGTCTCTCCGCGGCCGCCATCTCCCGGGTGCTGAATGGCGTTCCCGCAGCCCGCTCTATTCCCAAAGCCACGCAGGACCGCATCTTCGCTGCCGCCAAAGAGTTCAACTACCGTCCCAACATTCTCGCCCGGAGTCTGCAGCGCGGCCACTCCATGACGGTGGGTGTCCTAATGCCCGAGGTCTCCGAAGGCTACGCTACCCTCGTCCTTGCGGGCATCGAGCAGGCGCTGCTCCAGGCGGGTTACTTCTACTTCCTCAACAGTCACCACCACCGCGCCGAGCTCATCGAGCGCTCCATGCGCATGTTTGAAGAGCGATCCGTAGATGGGATGATCGCCATCGACACCGTGTTGCATGAGGTTTCGCATTTGCCTACCGTCACCGTCTCCTGCCCCCTGCAGCAGGACGATGTCACCAACATCACCCTCAACCACCGCCGCGCCGCCGAGCTGGCCTTCGACCACCTCTCTGGTCTTGGACACACCAGCGTCGCCGTCATTAAGGGCCAGCAATTCAGTTCGGATACGGAGCCGCGCTGGCAGGCTATCCGCCATGCCGCCGCCAAAGCCCGCATCACGCTCGATACGAAACTCGTCGCGCAGCTCGAAGGCGACGCTCCGACCAGCGAGCCTGGTTACTTCGCAGCGCAGCGCCTGCTTGCCGCCAATACGCCTTTCAGCGCGCTCTTCACCTTCAACGATGTCTCCGCCATCGGCGCCATTCGCGCCCTCCGCGAGGCCGGCCTCCTCGTCCCGCAGGACGTCTCGGTCGTTGGCTTCGACGATGTGCAGTCGGCCGCCTTCCAGAACCCCGGCCTCACCACCGTGCGCCAGCCGCTCCGCACCATGGGCATCCTCGCCGCCGAATCCCTCGTCCACCAGATCGCCGCGCCAGCCGGCCACATCCCCGCCAAGCAGCTCATGGTCGACCCCGAACTCATCGTCCGCGAGTCCACCTGTCCGCCCCCCGCACGCAGGCAGCTACGCTAGACCACACTCGTACAATAGTTGCTGGATGCCACCTTCGCTCGCCATCATCGCCGCGCTCCCACGCGAGATCGCCCTACTCGTCCGCGGTACAAAGCCCGACACACAGCTTCTCCGTCGCAACATCCATCTCTACACGCTGCCCAACGTGATCGTCGTTGCCGCAGGCATGGGTGCTAACCGCGCCACACTCGCCGTCGAAGCCGCTCTCGCTGCCGCTCCCATCGCGACGCTCATCTCCACTGGCCTCGTCGGTGCCTGTACACCAGCACTGCGTCCCGGCGACGTCGCCGAAGCCGGCCTCATCATCGCCTCGAACACCGGCGAGCGCTTCGTTACAGCCTCACCGCAATCGCCCACACTCGTTACCGCCGCCAGCATCGCCAGCATCGACGAGAAGCGCCGCCTCGCCGCCACCTACAATGCCGCGATGGTCGACATGGAAGCTGCCACCGTCGCCCGCCTCGCTGCCGCGCACGGTCTGCGCCTCCGCGCGATCAAGGCTGTCTCCGACGCATATGACTTCGAACTCGCAGCACTCAGCCGCTTCGCCACACCCGACGGCCAGTTCCGCACCGGCGCCTTCGCCCTCTACACCGCACTGCGTCCGCATCTCTGGTCTACTGCGGCGCACCTAGGCCGTAACAGCACGCTCGCTCTCAAAAACCTCCACACACGCCTGCTAGAGATCATCGCCGCTGAACCGGTATCCTAGAAGGGAACGCAAGAAAGCTGAAGTATTCCATGTCCGAACCGATCCCCAGCACCATGCAAGCCGCGGTCTACCGCAACATCGACACCGTCACCACTGAGACCACCGCTGTCCCCGCCATCGACTCCGGTGAGGTCCTCGTCCGCATCGACACCTGCGGCATCTGCGGCACTGATCTAAAAAAAATCCACACCGGCTCCCACTCCGCCCCGCGCGTCTTCGGGCATGAGATGGCAGGCACCATCGCCGCCATCGGCTCAGGCGTCAAGGGTTTCGCCGTCGGAGACCGCGTCATGGCCTTCCACCACATCCCCTGCGGCCACTGCTTTTACTGCCGCAAGCAAACCTTCGCGCAGTGTGAGACCTACAAAAAAGTCGGCACCACCGCCGGCCTCGGCGAACCCGCGGGTGGCGGCTTCGCGCAGTACATCCGCGTTATGGACTGGATTGTGGGCGATGGTGTGACACCCGCCGGCCTCATCCACATCCCCGACGACATCCCCTTCGAGCAGGCCGCCTTCATCGAGCCCGTCAACACCTGCTTCAAGGCCATCAAACTCCTCGACCTCCAGCCTGACGAGACGGTCCTCGTCATCGGGCAGGGAAGCATCGGCATCATCCTCGCCGCTCTGGCCGCCCAAACAGGTGCCACCGTTCTCACCTCCGACATGTACCCCGAGCGCCATGCCATCGCCGCACAGTTCGGCCTCAACCACCCACTCGACGCCCGCGGAGACGTCGTCGCCGCCTGCAAGTCCGCCACCGAAGGCCGCGGCGCCGACGTCGCCCTCGTAGCCGTCGGTGCCGACGCCCTCATCGCCACCGCGATGAACGCCATCCGCCCCGGCGGCCGCGTCATGCTCTTCGCCAGCACGCAGCACGGCACGGCCCCCTTCGACCCCGCCGCCGTCTGCATGGACGAGAAGACACTCATGGGCTCCTACTCCGCTTCGGTCGCCATCCAGCAGGAGGGTATCGACCTCGTCTTCGAGGGCTACCGCAGCGGCAAGCTCGACCTCACCAAGCTCATCTCCCACCGCTTCCTACTCGATGAAGCCTCGGAGGCCGTCCACCTGGCCTCCAACCCGCAACCCGACTCGATGAAGATCGTCCTCAAACCCTGAGGTCTACCGCGACCGCCGGAGCACTACCACCCCACCCACAAACAGCATCATCCCCGCGCCCCCCAGCAGCAGAATCGCATGTCTGTAAGCGGCCTGCACGCTCGGCGGCGTAGCCCGCGTAGAGTCCAGGCATTGCGAGCACCCTTGCCCCAGCGCCTGCATGCTGAAGATAAACAGCACCAGCCCACTCAGCGTCAGCCAGCGCAAGAGAGAAGCGCGGCTCACTGCCCAAACTCCAGCAGGATAAACAGGAACAGCCACAGCAGGCCCATCACGTGCCAGTACCACACCGTGCCGTCCACCAGCACCTGCCGCGTCAGCATCGACCGCGACCGCCACAGCACCAGCAGCGCCCCTGCCAGCGCGCCGATCCCCAGAAACAGATGTACCGCGTGCGTCACGGTAATCAGGTAGAAGAAGTGGCTGCTCATGCTGGAGGCGAAGAACACATGCTGCGCCTGCAACTGCCTCCACGCAATCCACTGCCCGGCCAGGAACATCATCCCCAGTACCAGCGTCGCCGCCAGCCACGCGCTCGCGCGATTCGACACCGGCCTGCCGAACCCGAACCACTCATCCATCGTCTTCTTCTCGTCGAACATCCCCTGCCGCGCAATCTCGGCCGACACTGAACTCAGCAGCAGCACCGCCGTATTCAGCCACAGGATCGACGGGATCGCCGTCGGCAGCCACTCATTGATGTAGTGACTGTAGGCATCAAAGTGCCCGCTCTGCTTGTTCACAAAGAAGATGCTCACCAGCGCGACGAAGAACATCATGTCGCCGCCCAGCGCAAAGAACAGCCCTACCCGCGCCGACGACAGCCGTTCTCTCGGCCCGCGGTGCCCCTGCGGACGGTTGTTCCAGTTCTCGCCGTCGCCATTGCCACCCGTGCGCTTGTCCGTTGGCGGCTTCTGGCCGTTGCCGGTACCGCCAGCGCCCTCGTCGCCGTCATGGCGATCTCGTTTGCGGTCGATCTCCGGTGGTGTCAGGATGGTCGGCATAGGCGCCCCACAAATCGCGTCAATATCATCAGCTTACTCTGCTTCTCCCCGCAACGGAATGGGAATCCCGCTCACGGCCTCTGGCTCTGCCCACTGCGGCACAAATCCCTCGCCATCCTGTTCATAACAACATGGCTCTCGAACCACCCTTACCTTCGGCCCTTCGTCATCCATCGCCCCGGGCGCCCACTCCAGCGTCGTCGCTCCCCACGGGTTTTCCTCAGTCAGCTTCGGCCCGCGCGCCGTCCGCTGTATGTTCCAGAAGAACAGCACCTGCGCCGCAATCAGCACCACGGCCGAGTATGTAATATGCCGTTGCAGCGGCATCGTCAGCGCCAGCAGCCGCGCTCCCGGCCCGGCGATCCCGTTCAGCTGCGCATAGTGCCTCGGCTCGCCGCCCAGCCCCGTAATGTACATCGGCAGAAACGTCCCATACGCCGCCAGCAGCGTCAGCCAGAAGTGCCACCGCCCCAACCGCTCCGACAGCTGCCGCCGAAATACCAGCGGATACCAGTAATGCACTGCGCAGAAGATCCCGAAGATCGCCGCCATCGACATGATCAGGTGAAAGTGCGCAATCACAAAGAATGTGTTGTGCAGGTACTCATCCAAAATCGGCTGAGCTAAAACTGGTCCGGTGAGGCCACCGGTAATAAAGAACGACACAAATCCCAGCGCATACAGCATGGGCGTTGCCATCGGCTTTCGCTGGCCTCCCGGCGCACGCGACCCCCACGCCGTCACCAGCCAGCTCAGCACCTTCGCGCTTGACGGCAGCGCAATCGCCAGCGACGCCACGCTGAACACCGTCCCTGCAAACGGATTCAACCCGGCCACAAACATATGGTGTCCCCACACCACAATCCCCAGCAGGCCAATCAGCAGCGTCGTCGCAATCATCAGCCTGTACGCGAACACCCGCCGTCGCGCAAAGTTCGCAATCACCATCGACACCAGCCCCATCCCCGGCAATATCGCGATATACACCTCCGGATGCCCGAAGAACCAGAACAGGTGCAGCCACAGCAGCGGCGACCCGTCCCCGCGATGCTCGATCATCACCCCATTGATCCACTCCTGCCCCGGCACAAAGAACCCGCTATGCAGGTGCCGGTCGCAGAACAGCAGCACGAGCGCCGCCAGCAGCACACTGAACGCTGGCACGCTCAGCAGCGCCGCCGTAAACCACGCCCACACGGTCAGAGGCAACCGCTCCCACGTCATCCCCTCACACCGACGCTTCACAATCGTCGTCAGCGTAATCACTGCATTCATCGTCCCGGCCACGCAGAACAACGCGATGCTCGCCATCCACAGGTCCATCCCCGCGCCTTGGCCCGGCCCAGCCAGCGGGCTTTCGGACAGCGGCGGATACGCCGTCCAGCCGCCAATCGGCGCACCTCCCGGCACAAAGAACGCCGCCAGCGCGGCCACCAGCGCCAGCCACATCGTCCACATCCCCAGCGCATTCAGCCGCGGAAACGCCATCCGCCGCGTCCCAATCTGCGCCGGCAGAATCAAGTTCCCAAACCCCGAGAGAGGCGCCACCGTCAGCACAAAGAACAGCATCAACGTGCCGTGCATCGTCACAATCGCCAGGTACTCCTCCGGCAGCACCGGCCCATGCAGCGGCAGTGACCAGTCCGGCCATGTTAAATGCAGCCGCATCACCAGCGACAGCAGCATCCCCACCGCCACCGCCACCAGCGAGATCGCCACATATCCCAACCCAACATCCCGATGCCGCGTCGAAAACACCCTCATCGCGACACCTCACTCTCGAACCGCGCCTTCGCCAGCTCACGCTGCGTCAGCCACGCATCGAACTCCTTCGCCGGCAGCACCCGCAGCACCGACTGCATCCGATAGTGCCCCAGCCCGCATACCTGCGTACACAAAATCGCGTACTCGCCCGGTACTGTCGGCGTGAAGTGGATATGCGCCGTTTGCCCCGGCACCGCATTCTGCTTCAGCCGCATCTCCGGCGCGGAAAACCCATGGATTACATCCAGCGACCGCAGCGTCAGGTCCACCTCGCGCCCCGCCGGCAGCACCAGCTGGCTCGTCACAATGTCGTCCTTACCCTTCGGGTCCGTCGGGTCGATCCCCAGCGAATTGCCCTCCGCCGCCGATACCAGCGGCAGCTTCGTCCGCCCAAACGCCGCATCCACCCCCGGGTACCGGAAGTACCATGCAAACTGCTCGCCCGTCACCTCCACCTGCATCGCCGCCGGGTCCGCGCCCACATAGCGTTGAGATGCCCAAAGCTGCTCGCTCTTCGTCGCCAGCCACGCAAACAGCGCCGTCAACGCCAGCAGCGGCAGATACTCCAGCATCACCACCGGCAGCTTCGCCCGCCTGCGCCGCACCATCACCCCCACCAGCAGCAACCCATGGGCCAGCACCGCGAGCCCCAGCACGATCCAAAGGTTCAGCATCAGGTGAGCATCCAGCGCAGGCCCATGCAGCGCCGCATCGCGCGGCAAAAACCACCCCCACCGCACCACATCACTTGTCTGCAAAGAAGCCATCACCACAATTGTAGGCCGTGCACACACATAGGTAGCCTTGGGCTTTAGCCCAAGGTCTCATAGGCTGATAAAAGAACGAAGGGGCATCAGCCCCGGTCCTTGCTCGCCTTCACCATCTCCAGAAAATACGCATGCACTCGCGGATCTTCTGTTAGCTCCGGATGAAACGTAGCTGCCAGCAGCCGCCCTTCGCGCACCAGCGTCGGATGCCCATCGCGCGCCGCCAGCACCTGAACGTCCTTGCCCACACGGCTGATCCTCGGCGCGCGGATAAACACCATCTCCAGCGGCCCGCCGGGCAGGGAAGTCTCCTCGTTCAAAATCACCGAGTCGTTCTGCCGCCCGTACGCATTTCGCTCCACCCCCACATCCAGCACCGCGAACGACTTCTGCGGCGGGTTCGTCACCTCGTTCGCCAGCAGGATGCAACCCGCGCACGTCCCAAACACGGGATGCGTCTGCACAAACTCATTCAGCGTGTCATAGAACCCCACCCGCTCCAGGTTCTTCAAAAACGTCGTGGACTCGCCCCCAGGGATCACCAGCCCATCCAGCCCGGCCAGCTCCTCCGGTTTGCGCACCAGGCGCACCTCTGCCCCCAACTCCTCCAGCCGCTTTGCATGGACGTCAAACGCCCCCTGCAGCGCCAGCACTCCGATCTTCACCGTGTCGTTCCTCAATTGCCGTCAGCTCTCCCTTCGAGTAGTTTGTCAGCAAGCCCCTCATCACCGCCGCGCGCCCGAAAGGACATCGCCGATGCAATCCGAGCACTCCTTGGCGCGCAGGCACCTCTTCATTCTAGGCTTCATCTGCCCCATCGTCCCCGTCATCTACCTCATCGTGCGCAAGTAGCACCACCGCGTTCCGAAGACCACAAAAGGCTCTGCAGCCTACCTCGCTGCAGAGCCTCCGTTCCATTCGGAATGTTGTTACCAGCCGCGATGCTGCATCATGTCGGCGTCTTCGATCGCGCTCACGGCCAGCCCCTTCATCGCGCCCAGGCAGTCTTCGCTGGCCTGCGCAATGATCGCCGGATCGTTGTAGTGCGTCGCCGCCAGCACAATCGCCTTCGCTCGGCTCTCCGCCTCCGCGCGCTCCTCCGGATTCTTGAACTCGCCTTCCTTTACGCCGAAGAGCTTCGCCTCCTCCGCATCGTAGCGGCCCACTTCAAGACGAATATTGCCTTCCTTCATAAAGATGCCTGAACCCACAAATACCGTCTCCGCGCCCAGCTGCATCATCATCGCTGCATCCGCCGGCGTCGCAATGCCGCCAGCCGAGAAGTTCGGCACCGGCAGCTTGCCCGTCTTCGCCACCATCACCACCAGCTCATACGGTGCGCGCAGGTTCTTCGCGGCAGCATAAAGCTCCTGCTCGCTCAGCACCGTCAGCGCCTTCATCTCGCTCGTGATCTGCCGCATGTGCTTCACCGCGTGGATCACATCGCCCGTGCCCGGCTCGCCCTTCGTGCGAATCATCGCCGCGCCTTCAGCAATACGCCGCAGCGCCTCGCCCAGGTCTTTCGCACCGCAAACGAACGGCGTCTTGAACGCATGCTTGTCGATGTGGTGCAGCTCATCCGCCGGCGTCAGCACCTCGCTCTCGTCGATAAAGTCCACCGACAGCGTCTCCAGCACCTGCGCCTCGACGAAGTGTCCAATGCGCGCCTTCGCCATCACCGGAATACTCACGGCCTTCTGGATCGCCTTGATCATTCCCGGATGCGACATGCGCGCCACCCCGCCCTGCGCCCGGATCATCGCCGGCACGCGTTCCAGCGCCATCACTGCCACGGCGCCTGCGGCCTCCGCAATCACCGCCTGGTCGACGTCCATCACATCCATGATGACGCCGCCCTTAAGCATCTCAGCCAGCCCGACCTTCAGTCGCAGACCTGCGCCATTGCTTGAGCCATTGCCGTTAACATGCTGTGCCATCGTGGAGCCTCCCTGCAGCGCGGGAAAAGAGTTGAAAATGTCCGCGCCAGAAGCTAAGTTTAGCAGTTTTGAAACACAGCCGTGACACGACCTCACCGGGAAGCCTGTCATCCTGCCCAGAAGCTTCTCGTCTCACCGTAAAAGCCTGTCATCGCGACCGCAGGCCACAGGCCGTAGCGGAGAGATCCCTGTATTTCGAGGGCGCCTGCTCAGCACACGCAGCACCTTCCTGCGACCACACTATCAACAGGATGCAGCTACACCGCTTCCGCCACCGTCGCCTCGGCGTCCAGCTTCACCGGCTCCTTCGGTGTCACCGCCTCCGGCTGCTGCGCACCCAGCCTCATCTCCGGGTTCGCCGAGATGTGCATGAACCAGTCCTGCGCGCTCATCCCCGAAACCTTCTTCTTGCCGCCACTCGTCGTCTCCACCTGTGCCCGCTTGTACGTCCCATCCGGCTGCAACACACGCGCCTTGATGTCATCCCGCAAATACGCCTCCAGGATCTCGTCCCGCAGCCGCCGCTTCGCCGCCTCGTCCTCGACAGGGAAGACCACCTCGCAACGCTCATACAGGTTCCGCACCATCCAGTCAGCGCTGCCTGCAAACACCTCTTCGCTGCCGCCATTCGCAAACCAGAAGATCCGGCTATGCTCCAGGAACCGCCCCACAATCGACCGCACACGAATCCTCTCGCTCAGCCCCTTCACACCCGGCCGCAGCGCGCACATCCCACGCACAATCAGGTCAGTCTCTACGCCAGCCTGCGACGCCGTATACAGCGCCTCGATCGTCGGCTCATCCAGCAGCCCATTCATCTTGGCGATAATCCGCGCCTTCCGTCCTGCCTTCGCATGTTCGGTCTCACGAGCGATCAGCCGCAGAAAATCCTTCGCCAGCGTCACCGGCGCCACCATCAGCGGACGATACGCATCCGTCCCTGTCTCCCACTCTGCCGTCAGGTAGCGGAACACCTTCATCACCGCCTCGGTCACCTCCGGCCGGCACGTCAGCAGGCTGATGTCCGTATAAAATCTCGCGGTCACCGGGTTGTAGTTGCCCGTACCCAGGTGCGCATAGCTCCGCACAATCCCATCCGAGTCCCGCCGCACAATCAGCGCCAGCTTGCAGTGCGTCTTGTACCCGAAGATCCCATGGAACACCTGCACGCCCGCATCTTCCAGCTCGCGCGACCAGCGAATGTTCGACGACTCATCGAACCGCGCCATCAGCTCCACCACCACCATCACGTCCTTCGACTGCGCCGCCTCGCGCAGCGCCCCAAAGATCGTCGAGTCCGCGCTCGTCCGGTACAGCGTCTGCTTGATCGAGATCACACTCGGATCGCCCGACCCCGCCTCGATAAACTCCTCCACCGTGTTGTAGCTGTCATACGGATGGTGCAGCAGAATGTCGCCCCTGCGCAGTTCTGCAAAGATGTTCCGGCTCTTATCCAGCTTCAGCCGTCGTCCATGGAACTCCACAAACTTCAGGCTCTCCTGCTTGATCGCGCCATACAGCGAAAACAGCCGTGACAGGCTCACCGGCGCCGTCGTCGGAAACACCTGCCACGGCTCCAGCTCGAAGTTCCCGCGCAGCCGTTCCACAATCTCTTCGCTCGCGCCGTCCTCAATCTCCAGCCTTACCGCATCGCCCTTGCGCCGGTTGTGCAGCTCCTCGGCCACCGTCTCCAGCAGCGACCGGCTCTCTTCTTCCTGCATGTACAAATTGCTGTTTCGAGTCACCCGGAACGTTGCGCGGTCCAGAATGTTGTACCCCCGGAACATCCCCTCCAGGTGCGCCTCAATCAGGTCCTCCAGCCGTAAAAACCCGCGCCGCCCATCGCGCTCCGGCAGCGCGATCAGCGTCGGCAGCGCGCGAGGAATCGTTACCACTCCCAGCACCTTCGGGCTGGTCGCGTTCTTAGCTCTGCGCTTATGCCGCAGCAACAGTGCCAGGCACAGCGCCTTGTTCAGCACCCGCGGAAACGGATGCGCCGGGTCCAGCGTCACCGGCGTCAGCAGCGGGTCGATCTCCTCATGAAAGTACCGTTGCGCGAACGCCCGGTCCGCCTCGCGCAGCTGCTTCCACTGCACAATCCTTATCCCTGCGGTCCCCAGCGCCGGTGCGAGCTTCTTGTTCCAGCACTCCGCCTGGTCTTTCGCAAACCCATGCAGGATCTCCTGCAGCTGCGCCATGCGTTCGTTCTGGGTAAAGCCGCCGTCATCCGGCCGTTGCGGCAGCCCCAGCTCCTCTTCCATCTTCTGCAGGATGCCCGCCACCCGGATCTCCACAAACTCATCCAGGTTGCTCGCCGTAATCGCCAGGAACTTCACCCGCTCCAGCAGCGGATTGCTCGCATCTTCCGCCTCTTCCAGCACGCGCCGGTTGAACTGCATCCAGCTCTCATCGCGGTTGATAAACCGCCCGCCCGGCAGGCTCTTGGCGACGCGACGCGCTGGCCGTACCGTTGCCTCTCCGGCGGCCGCCGCCGTCCCCACCGCAGGTGTCTGCTTCCGAGTCGTCATAGCCTTCGTACACCCTCAAATCATCTATCTGCAGAAACTGCCACGAATCTATCCCAGCCCATGTCACAGGAGTGTGACGTTTCGGCAACAAGTTGCCCAACTCCCGGTGCCACACGCCTCCCACGGCAATTTCGCCAACCAAACCGCCTCTCGTGCATCTAACTCCATGAGCCCTAAACCCATAGGCCGTACCTAAGGGTACTCCAGCCCGCACGAACGAAGGAGCATCGCATGACCCCCATCCGCACCCTCTCCGCCCTTACCCTCGCCACCGCGCTTACCCTTAGCGCTTCGGCCTTTGCCCAGATCGGCCAGGACCTCAAGAACGCCGGCCACAACACCGCCGACGCCTCCAAAACGGCAGCCCACGACACCGCCAGCGGCACCAAAAAGGTCTATCACAAGACCGTCAGCGGCACGAAGACCGCCACCCACGATACCGAGCACGGCACCAAGGTCGCGGCCCACAAAACCGATGAAGGCACCAAGACTGCTTACCATAAAACCGTCAACGGCACGAAGACCGTCGGGCACGACACCGCTCACGGCACCAAAGTAGCCGCCCACAAAACCGAGAACGGCACCACCCACGTTGTCCACAAGATCCAGGGCAAACCCGAGCACCCCGCCGAAACCAACCCCCACAACTAACTCGTCAAACAGCGATCGAACTCTCGAAGGGGCACGGCTTTAGCTGAAGCCGTGCCCCTTCAGACAGCAGCATCAGCGCGGCTTCAGCCGCTGAGGTTCGTCTGGTGAACCCCACGGCCTCAGGCAGTCATTCTTGCGAGCGGCTCGGAACCCACCGCTATCCGCCTCCGCTCCTCCCCCACAAACACCCCCGAGCACGCCGCGACCAGCGCGATCCAGTACGCGTCCGCACCCAGCAGATGCAGCACCTGCATCCACGTCGGAGCCAGCAGCAGCACATCGGTCACGCCCAGCACGATCTGCAGTGCAATCAACCCCAGCACCCAGCGTCCAATTCGCGACCGCAGACTTACACTCAGCCACACCGCGCACGCCAGCGCAATCACACTCGCCGCCGGATGCAGCCACCGCATCCGGATCAGCAACGGCGCATGGGCCGCAAAGTCCTGCATCAACCCCCTCTGCAAATCTGGAGAAGGGAACAGCGTGTCCGCCAGCGCAGCCACCGCGCCCGTCGCGCCCACAAGCAGAGTCGTCGCCAGCGCAACCCACGCCACCACGCGCGACCGCCCCTCCAGCGCCATCACCGTACCGCCACGCAGCCACCACCACGTCAGCGTCATCGCGCCCAGCAGCAGCAGGGTGTTCGAAAAATGTATCCCCTGCACAATCACTCGTGCCGTTGACGCATTGTTCTCGACGTACCCGCCCTTCACCAGCACCGCGCCCAGCGCGCCTTCGGTCAGCAGCAGCACTCCGGTCCACACCACCGCGCGCCGCGCAATATCGCCCTTCTCCCGCGCCATGAACACCCATGCAATCAGCCCCACCACCAGCCACGTACATACGCCCGTCAGCGACCGGTGCACATACTCAATCACCGTCGCAATCCGCGGATGATGCGGAATGATCTCTCCATTGCACAGCGGCCAGTGGTTCCCGCACCCATTACCGGACCCGGTCGCGCGCACCACCGCGCCCTCCACAATCACCAGCACCATGAACCCCACCACAAACGCGGCATACCCGCTGATCCCACGCCCACGCCGCAACCAATTCACCATCGCGCCCATACCCACGATTGTAGTCTTCGCCATACCGACCCCGCGTATCCCCCGTCACAGCAAAGCGATCCCAACTCAGGCCACCTTTTTTCTACTCCTCTGCTCCTCTACTCTCTGCCCAATTCTCTCGCCCGCTCCGTCGCCCGCTTCACCGCCTTGATCAGCGTCACACGTAGCCCCCCTTCTTCCAGCTCCAGAATCCCATCCACCGTGCACCCTGCCGGAGTCGTCACCTCGTCCTTCAGCAGCGCCGGGTGCGACCCTGTCTCCAGCACCATCTTCGCCGCGCCATACGTCGTCTGCGCGGCCAGTTGAGTCGCCACATCGCGCGGCAGCCCAACGTTCACGCCGGCCTCCGCCAGCGCCTCAATAATGATGTACAAAAACGCCGGCCCCGACCCCGACAAACCTGTCACCGCGTCCATATGCTTCTCATCCACGATCACCGTCCGCCCAACCGTCGCAAAGATCCGCTGCGCCAGCGTCATCTGCTCATCCGTCACATGCGACCCGCGACACAGCGCCGTAATCCCCGCGCCCAGCGCCGCCGGAGTATTCGGCATAGCCCGAATCACGCTGGCGTCCTTGCCAGCGGCCTCTTCAATCGCCTTGGTCTTCACGCTCGCCGCAACCGAGATCAGCAGTACTCCCGGCTTCAGCCCGGCCGCGATCCCGCGCACCACATCGCCCATCTGCTGCGGCTTCACTCCCAGCAGCACCACATCCGCGCCCGCCACAGCAGCCGAGTTGTCAGTCGTCACCATCACGCCATACTGCTGACTCAGCGCCGTCGCCCGGCCCTCATGCGCCACTGTCGCGACAATCTGCTCCGGCGTCAACAGCCCGCTGCGCAAAAACGCCTGCAGCAGAATGCCGCCCATCTTGCCCGCACCCAGCACCGCCACCCGCATCGCTGCCGGTGCATGCCCCGTCGTCTTCCCGCTCGCCGCAGTATTCATGTCCCTGCCAGCCTACCAAACACACCCTCACCAAGAGGAATTCACGCCCACCAAGGAATTGTCATCTCGACCGAAGCAGGACAGTTTCATCGTCCTGCGCAGCGGAGAGACCTGCATCTTGGAGGGCACCAGAAATCCAGTAATCCGCCCAAATCAGGTAGCCCGAGCCTTTAGGCTCGGGTCTCATAACCGGTCCCGGAAAGAAAAAGGGCTTTAGCCCTGGGGTTTACCTCTAACCCGCCAACAACAACGGCCCCGCCTCCGCTGCGTCCAGCATCCGGTACAGCGTCGACCGGCTGATCCCCAGCACCTCCGCTGCCTTCAGCTTGTTTCCATTGCAAGCCAGCAGCACGTTCCGGATGTGTTCCTGCACAATCTGGTCCAGCTTCACCAGCCGCGCCCGCGCCGCAACCGGCCTGGGCTTCTGCTCGCTGGACTTCAGCGCCGCACCAAGGTCCTCCGCATCCAGCGGAACCCCGGCACGATGCTCCACCAGCCAGTCCACCACATCATTCAACTGATACAAATTGCCCGGCCACTCCTGCTCGGCCGCTGCGTCCAGAAAGCTGTCTGTCGCATACACTGGTCGCGTCCGCAGCCCCACCGCCGCCTGCTCCATCCTGCGCCGCTGCAGCCTGTCATGGATCAGCGCCGGCAGGTCCGCCGCCCGATCCCGCAGCGTCGGCAGTGCCACCCGCAGCGACGCCAGATATCCAGCCAGCTCCGGCAGAAAGAATCCTGCGCTGATATAGGGCTTCAACCCGCGCCCCACAAACGCCACCACCCGCGTTGTCTGCGTCCCATGCTGTCGCATCATCCGCAACAGCCCCTCCTGCGCTGCACGAGACAGCCGCTCTGCCTCCGGCAGATACAGCAGCCCGACACCCCGCCAGTCGACCACACCCTCGCCGCCAAACCACTCCTCGGCCTCGGTGGCATGCACCATCGCAAACCCCAGTTCATGCACCGGGCACATCTGGTGCAGCAACCGAGCCACCGCCTCCTCGCCGCACCCCGGCTCGCCTGTCAGCGACAGGCTCCGAAAGTACGGCGCCACCCGCCGTATCTGCGACCGCAACTGCGTGCTCGCCATGCTGCTGCCTAGCAGGGCAGAGCTGTCGCCCTCCGCAGAGCCATTCTGCCGATGCGATGCAAACCTCAGGACCTGTTCATCACTCCCCATCCCGGCTATATCGGCGGAACCGGCCCAGTGTTTAGCTCTCCGGTTCCGCAGCCCTCTTGACAGCCCCGATATAATAAAAGTGAGCAAGAAAAAGGCCCGGCGTTTAGCCAGGCCTTTCGATCTTTTAAACCCAAAACCCGCAACTCAGAACCCAAAAACGGACGCCAAAGACTCTCTGGCGACCAAAGTAACCGCTCGCATGGTTACGAGCTTAACTCCAATCCGCTGCGGATCTTAGCCCCAAAAACGGGGGAGGGTCTTAGACGTTTGCCTTCGCGCAGTACGCCTCGAACGCCCGGTTCAGCTCCGCCGCAATCGCCGGTGCCGTCGAGCTCTCGATCGCCGACCGCTGCATCAGATAGATCAGCTGCCCATCGCGCAGAATCGCAATCGCCGGGCTCGTCGGTGGATGACCGCCAAAGTACCCACGCGCCTTCTCCGTCGCCTCGCGGTCCTGCCCCGCAAACACGCTGATCGCATGGTCCGGCTTCACGTTGCCCTGCAGGGCCATCCGCACACCAGGACGCATCTTGCCCGCCGCGCAGCCGCAGATCGAGTTCACCACCACCATTGTCGTGCCGGGCTCAGCCAGCGCCGCATCCACATCCGCCGCCGTCCGCGCCTCTGCGATGCCGGCCTTGGTCAGCTCCTCGCGCATCGGAATCACCATCAACTCTGGGTACATAAGCCTGTTCTCCTTGGGTGCTTCAACTATGGATACTTCGATAGACATCGAAACCTTCGTCTCTTAGATTGTACGTGCTCCCAAACGATGCAACCAAACAAACGGAGGCACGGTCCATCGAGCTTTGCAGGAACCGGCCCAGCAGGAAGTGAAGCGGTGGCCAGCTTTGAAGGGGACGGGCTTCAGCCCGTCCATGACTGCCACCTTTTGAAGACAGGGGCTTTAGCCCCGGAGGGAAGAGTTGCCAAGCGTATATCCTTGAACCCGATGCTCACGATCCGCGAACACCAGCCGCTCGCCCCGCTCACCACCTTCGGCATCGGCGGCCCGGCCCGCTACCTCGCCCTCGTCGAGCACGAGTCCGACATCCCCGAAGCCCTCACCTGGGCCGCGGAACGTGAACTCCCGGTCTTCATCCTCGGCGGCGGCAGCAACCTCCTCATCCGCGACACCGGCTTCAACGGCCTGGTCCTCCAGATCGCCCTCCGCGGCATCACCGAAGGCGTAAAAGGCGTAAACAGCCAGCTCACCGCCGCCGCCGGCGAACCCTGGGACGCCTTCGTGGACTACGCCGTCACCCGCAACCTCGCTGGCATCGAGTGCCTCGCCGGCATCCCAGGCCTCGTCGGCGGCACGCCCGTCCAGAACGTCGGCGCCTACGGGCAGGAGGTCGCCGAAACCATCACCGCTGTTCGTGCCTTCGACCGCACCACCAGTTGCTTCACCACGCTCACCGCGCAGGACTGCCACTTTGCCTACCGAGCCAGCCTCTTCAACCGCCCAGCAGCACAAGGCGGAGAACCCGGCCGCTACATCGTCACCGCCGTCACCTTCCAGCTCACACCCAACGGTGCTCCAAGCCTTCGTTACGCCGACCTGCAACGCCGCTTCGCCAACCAGCCACAACCTACGCTTAACGAAGTCGCCACCGCCGTCCGCGAGATCCGCCGCTCCAAAGGCATGTTGCTGGTCCCCGGCGACCCCGACTGCCGCAGCGCAGGCTCGTTCTTCAAAAACCCAATCGTCGCATCGGAAACAATCGACCGCATCGCGACCGCAGTCGATATAGAAGCGAGCACCATCCCACACTGGGCCGCTACCGACAACCAGATCAAGCTCCCCGCAGCCTGGCTCCTCGAACGCGCCGGCTTCACCAAAGGCTTCATCGACGGCGCCGCAGGCATCTCCTCACGCCACACGCTCGCCCTCATCAATCGCGGAGGCGCAACCTTCGCCGATATCGAACGCCTCCAGAACCACATCATTGCCACCGTTCGCGAACGCTTCGGAATCACCCTCGAACGCGAACCCGTCCTCATCGGCTAGAGAAGACGCTAGCCGATCACCTCGCGCATCCGCTCGCGCTCTTCATACAGCACATTCCGAGCTGCTCCGCGCGCCATTACGCGCCCAGCCTCCAGCCGCACCACCTCAGCCTCCAGCCGCAAAGCCTCCTCCACATCGTGCGTCACAGAGACGACCGGAACGCCCAGCCGCTCCGACCGTTCGCGCATCCGTTCCAGCATCCCATCACGCATCCTCCGGTCGACGCCCGTAAACGGCTCGTCCAGCAGTATCAGCTTCGCCCCCGGAACAGCAAACGCCCGCGCCAGGCTCACCCGCTGCTGCTCGCCGCCCGAAAGCTCCCTCGGCCTCCGCTCCAGTACGCCGCCGAGCACGAACAGTTCTACCGCCTCATCCACTGCAACCGCATCCCGCAACCCACGGCTGCGCAGGGCAAACCCCACGTTCTCCTGCACCGAAAGGTGAGGGAACACTGCAGCCCCCTGCGCCGCATACGCAATCCCACGCTCATGCACAGGCAGCGCCGCTACATCGCTCCACACACCGCTTTCGCGCCGCCGAAACCGCACCTCCAGCCCCGGCAGCAACCCGCACATCGCTCGCAGCAGCGTACTCTTTCCGCTGCCCGACGGCCCAAAGATCACCGTCCACGGCGCACTGAACGCCAGGTCGACATCCAGCCGCACCGCGCCGTGCTGCCCCGCTACTCGCAGCTCATGGTGCACCTCAGCCAATCTCTTGCCCCCTTCGCGCCGACCGCCCATACAGCACCAGCAACGCCACAAACGACAACGCCACCAGCGCCAGCGCCGTCCGGCTCGCCGCCCCATACTTCATGTCCTCTACGAGGTCATAGATCGAGATCGACAACGTCCGCGTCACTCCCGGAATGTCGCCGCCGATCATCAGCACCACGCCGAACTCGCCCAGCGTATGTGCGAACGTCAGCACCGCCGCCGTCACAAACGAGCTCTTCGCCAGCGGCAGCAGCACCCGCCTGAACAGCACCCACGGCGACGCCCCCAGCACCCGCGCCGTCTCCACCACACCCCGGTCAACACCTGCAAACCCCACCACCAGCGGCTGCACCGCAAATGGAAGACTGTACAGTATCGACCCCACCAGCAGCCCCCCAAACGTAAACGCCAGCGGATGCCCAATCACCCGCACCAGCAGCCGCCCAACCCCAGTCGCCGGCCCCATGCCCACCAGCAGGTAGTAGCCCAGCACCGTCGGCGGCAGTACCAGCGGCAGCGCAACCGCTGCTTGAACAACTTGCCGCAATACGCTCTTCCTACTAGCAATCCACAACGCCAGTGGAGTCGCCAACACCAGCAGGCACAGCGTCGTAAGCCCTGCCAGTCGCAGCGTCAGCCAAAGCGCGGAGGTATCCATCACGCTGACCAGTCTAGCCTGAGCCACCCGTTACTTCGCAGGGTCGAGCCCAAACCCCGGCAGTTGCTTCTGTACAGCATCGCTCGTCAGCCACGCCAGGAAAGCCTTCGCCGCCGCCTGTTGCTTCGACGCCGCAACGACCGCGCCACTCTGTTTGATCTCCCCATACACCCGCGGCACCGGCACAAACGAGCCCGCCGACTTGTACGCCTGCGAGCTCGCGATCGTCAGGGAGATCAGCCCCACCTGCGCATTGCCCGTCAGCACAAACTGCGCCGTCTGCCCAATGTTCTCGCCCACCACCAGCTTCGGCTTCACCTTGTCATAGAGCCCAAGCGCCTTCAATGCGCTTGTCGCAGCCACTCCGTAGGGCGCATGAGCATCGTTCGCCACCGCAATCTTGCTCACCTTGTCGCTCGTCAACGAGTTCACCGAAACCGGCTGCGCAGGCGAGTCCTTCCGCGCCCACACCACCAGCACACCACGCGCATAGGTCTGCAGGTCCAACGCCAGCCCAGCCTTCACCAGCTGCGCCGGATGCACCGTATCCGCCGACAGGTACACATCCTGCGGCGCGCCATTCGTAATCTGCTGTGCCAGCACGGCGGACGACCCAAACGACGGCACCACCTTCACCCCGGTCTGCTTCTCATACTCCGCCGCGAGCGTCGGCAGCACCGGCTGCAGGTCCGAAGCCGCGGCAACATGCAGCTCCGTCTGCGCCTGCGCGCCCACCGCAACTCCAGCAATCAAAACCAGAACCAGCCCGAGCACGCCTCGCCACGCGCGGGTACGGTACTCTAGTAGAAACGAACGGAAGTGACACGTACCCCAGGATGAGCGCGCAATCTGCAATGTCGTCAACGGTTCCCTCACATCTCCTACGATGCACCGGATGTGGCGACCGCATCAACTCCGCCCAGGCGGCCAGCAACTTCCGCTGCCGCAAGTGCAACGATCTCTTTGAGATAGAGTACCCCTGGAGCGAATCGGCCCCTGCCTCCGCTGACGCCCCGACCAACCGTCCTAATCCCGGCGCGCTCAAGTACCTCTGGGCCGAGCGCCGCACCTCCACGCTCGCCATCGACCAGTCCGGCGTCTGGCGCTTCCGCGACCTCCTGCCCATCGTCGCCGACAACCAGATCGTCACCCTGCGCGAGGGCAACACCCCGCTCTACGAGATGCCGCGCTCAGCCGCTGCCCTCGGCCTCAACTGGCTGCTCGCCAAGCACCAGGGCATGAACCCCACCGGCTCTTTCAAAGACACCGGCATGACCGCCGCGCTCTCCGCCGCCGTCGCCGGAGGCTACCAGTGGGTCGCCTGCGCCTCCACCGGCAACACCTCGGCCGCCATGGCTGCCTACGCCGCGCGCGCCGGTCTGCGCTCGCTCGTCTTGATCCCCGAAGGCAAGATCGCCTGGGGCAAACTCTCGCAGTCCCTCGACTACGGCTCAACCACCGTCCAGCTCAAGACCGACTTCGACGGCTGCGTCCGCGTTCTCACAGAGATCGTCCAGCGCGCCCCGATCTACCTCCTCAACTCCGTCAACCCTTACCGCCTCGAAGGCCAGAAGACCCCCGCCTTCGAGATCCTCGAGCAGTGCGACTGGCAGGTCCCGCACCACCTCATCGTCCCCGGCGGCAACCTCGCAAACTGCTCCGCGCTCGGCAAGGGCTTTGCGGAGATGCAGCACCTCGGCTTCATCCGTCGCACTCCCAAGATCTCCGTCATCCAGGCCCAGGGCGCCAACCCGCTCTACCGCAGTATCCAGGAGAACGGCGGCACCTCGCTCTCGCCCGTCACCGCCGAGACCCGCGCCACCGCCATCCGCATCGGCAACCCTGCCTCGTGGAAGAAGGCTGTCCGCGTCATCGCCTCCACCGGCGGCTGGGTCGAGCAGGTCTCCGAACGCGAGATCGCCATTGCCAAGGCCGAGGTGGGCGCCGAAGGCATCGGTTGCGAACCCGCCTCTGCCGTCACGCTCGCCGGCCTCAAAAAACTCGTCGCCGATGGCCGCGTCGGCAGGGAAGAGACCGCCGTCCTGCTTCTTACCGGCCACACGCTCAAGGACTCGCAGTACACCATCGACTTCCATCGCGGCGAACTCCTCAACAAGGCAGAACTCGCCGAGATGTCCGCCACCGAAGCCGCTCACTACAACCAGCTTCGCCGCGAACCCCTCATCCTCGACGCCAACGCGGACACGATCCTCCGCACTCTCGACCAGGTTGCAGCCACCCCGCAATCCGTATAGAAAGCATCCAATGTATCCACGGCGCGCGTAAAAACGTCACCGGGAATGCACATCAATCCTCTCCAAGAGGGAAAGCATATGACGAATCGCAATCAGGACAGAGCACAAGGTGCGATCAGCCGGCGCGCGGTGATCAAGACAGGCGCACTAGCTGCTGGCGCACTCGCATTGGATCGCGCCGGTTGGGCTTCTCCTCAAAAACAGCCTTCCATACCGCATGTGCGGCTTGGCAACGGCGTCATGATGCCCATGCTGGGCTTCGGCACCTACAGTCTGCGCGGCGATCTCTGCACGGAAAGCGTCGCCGATGCCATCGCGGCCGGCTACCGGCTCATCGACACCGCGAAGGTCTACCAGAATGAGGAAGCCGTAGGCGCCGGGATCAAAAAGAGCGGAATCGACCGTAAGGATCTCTTCGTCACCTCCAAGCTCTGGGTCGACGATGCCGGCTATGAACCGGCAAAGCGCGGCTTCCAGACCACGCTCGATAAGCTCCAGCTCGAATACCTCGATCTCTATCTGATCCACCGTCCTCGCGGCGACGTGCAAGGTTCGTGGCGTGCGATGGAAGAGCTCAACGCCGCCGGAAAGATCAAGGCTATCGGCATAAGTAACTTCGATGACGCGCAGATGGCCAGCCTGACCGCAAATGCGAAGACAAAGCCAGCCATCAATCAGGTGGAAACACATCCCTTCTTCCAGGAGATGGACCTGTCTCAATCCCTGCCTGCCCAAGGCGTGCACATGGAAGCTTGGGCTCCCTTCGCGGAGGGGCGCAACGGACTCTTTACGAACGCGGTGCTCCAAGAGATCGGCAAAAAGCACAGCAGAACGGTCGCGCAAACTGTTCTGCGCTGGCACCATCAGCGTGGTGTGATTGCCATTCCGCGATCGTCCAACTCGGAACACCGCCGCGAAAACCTGGCCATCTTCGACTTCTCGCTGGACGCCGACGACATGCGCAGAATCGCAGCCCTGGATGCCAACCGGAGCCAGTTCCCGGAGTGGACCTAGCCGAGTACCTCATCCATACGCAGCCGTGCTTTGCAGGGGCACAGCTTTGCCGTGCCGTAGCCGGCAGATAAGAATCGGGGCTTTAGCCTCTGAGGGAAGTTTTGAGCAGAACCACCCAGCCCGCCATCCGCCTCACACTCCCGGCCACCTCCGCCAACCTCGGCCCCGGCTTCGACGCGGCGGGCCTGGCACTCTCCATGCACCTCACCGTCGAGGCACACCTCGCCGCAGCCTTCGCCGTCGACGCCACCGGACGCGACGCCGATCTCTGCGCAGCGCTCGACAACAACCTCATCCTCGACACCTACCGCGACATCCTCACCCGTCACAACCATCCGATTCTCCCGCTCCATCTCAAGCTCCACAACGAGATCCCTCTTGGCATGGGCTGCGGCTCATCCGCCGCCGCACTCCTCGCCGGTGTAGCCCTCGCCGACCACTTCGGCAGCCTCGCTCTCGGCGACCACGGCATCCTCGCCGAAGCCAACCGGCTCGAAGGCCATCCCGACAACGTCGCCGCCTGCTGGCTCGGCGGCTTCACCGTCTCCGGCGAAGACAGCGGAGAAGTCCTCACCGCAACCTTCCCCGGCGACCCCACCTGGCAGATTCTGCTCGCCCTGCAGCCCACCTCGCTCGCAACGAAAAAGGCTCGCGCGCTCCTGCCCGACACCTACAGCAAAGCCGACGCCGTCTTCAACGTCCAGCGCGCCTCACTCCTCGTCGCTGCCTTCGCACAGAACCGCCTCGATCTCCTCCGCACCGCCATGCAGGACCGCATCCACCAGCCCTACCGAGCCGAGGCCTGCCCACTCCTCAAGCAGCTTCTCCCACTCGCCGCGGAGCCCGAACTCGCAGGCATCGCCCTCAGCGGCGCAGGCCCTTCGGTCCTCATCTTCCTCGCCGAAGACACCACCCCACTCGCCGCCGAAACCCGTCTCCGCGCCATCCTCGATCCCGCCGTCGAAATTCTTTCCCTCCGCATAGCTCCCGGCGCAACCACCGCGATCCTGTAGAGTCAAAGCATCCGCAAGGAGGCCCCGTGACCCGTCGTCTCCCGCTCTTCCTGATCGCTCTCGCGCTCGCTTCGACCGCGTACGCACAGACGCGCCTCACCTTCGAGGTCGCCTCCATCCGCGCCTCTAAAGCCGACACTCTCAACGGTGGCATCAAGCCGCTGCCCGGCGGCTACGGCTACATCGCGCAGAACATGCCCGTCAAAATCATGATCAGCCTCATGTACCGCATCCCCATGCGGCAGATCAAAGGTGCCCCTGACTGGCTGAACACCGAGCGCTTCGATATCGAGGCCAAGGCCGACCACGCCTACAGCGTCGAAGACCTCCACGCCATGTTCCAGAGCCTGCTCGCCGACCGCTTCAACCTCAAGTTCCATATCGAAACCAAGCAGGGCAACGTCTACGCCCTCTCCGTCGACCCCGCGGGGCTCAAGATGAAGCCCAACGACAGCCCGCAGGACTACAACATCCCCGTCAACTTTGCCGCCAACGGATTCGTCGGGCGCAGGGTTCCGATGCCCTACCTCTGTTGGTTCCTCGGCCAGCAGCTCCAGGACGACGCCCGCCCCGTCGTTGACGAGACCGGGCTCAAAGGCAACTACGACTTCAACCTCTCCTTCCGGCCAGTCCGTCCTCCGGACGTCTCCCGCGAGGACTCCGGCGCCCCGCCGGACGATCGCCCATCCATCTACGACGCACTCAAAGAGCAGCTCGGGCTGCGCCTTCAACCTCAAAAGGGCCCGGTAGACTACTTGGTCATCGACAGCATTCAGAAGCCCTCCGTAAACTAGCGTTGAACCGTTTGAAGCCGTCTGGATACCTCCTCCTTTTGGTGCCCGCATCGTTTTCCACCGTTCTGCATCTATCATGGTGTGTGTTTAGCCGGTAGCTTCACTTCCGGCAGTGAGGAGAAACAAAATCATGGCAAGCAACCTCGTAGGCGCCGTAACCGACGCCAGCTTCGACGCCACCGTTCTCGCATCCGAGACCCCAGTACTCGTCGACTTCTGGGCGGCCTGGTGCGGTCCGTGTCGCGCGCTCGCTCCCGTTGTCGATGAGGTCGCAGCCGACTACGCCGGCAAGCTCAAGGTCCTCAAAATGGACGTTGACTCCAACCCGGCCACCGCTGGCCGCTTCGGCATCCGCGGCATCCCCGCACTGCTCGTCTTCAAGGGCGGCAAGGTGGCGGAGCAGATTGTGGGCTTCGTCCCCAAGGAGCACATCGACGGCGCTCTTAAGCGCGTCCTTGGTGCAACGGTTGCAGTCTAAGCTCGATCCTGCACAAATTACGGCATTTCGCGAGGGCCCGCCCGCACCATCGGCGGGCCTCGCAGTATCAGTTCGCATCTGCTGCGTCGCTCGACGCACGATGCTAAACTGACCCCTGACCATGCTGGAGTGGATTCTCGTTCACGGAAGCCTGATCGCCTTCTTCATTCTGGCGAACAGCTTCTTTGTGGCTGCTGAGTTCGCCCTCGTTAGCGTCCGCGAAACCCGCATCGAGCAGCTTATTCTGCTCAACCGTCCCGGCGCCCGCACCGCCCTCCAGCTCAAGCGACACATCGACGAAGTCCTCCCCGCCGTGCAGTTCGGCGTCACCCTCGCCTCGCTCGCTCTCGGCGGCATCGGCGAACCCGCGCTCGCCGACGCCCTCGTCGGCACCATCGCCCGCCTCACCTGGCTCCCCGGCATCGGAGTCCACGCGCTGCTCTACACGCACATCATCTCCGTCATCATCGCCTTCGCCCTCATCACCTACTTTGAGGTACTCCTCGGCGAGCTAGTCCCCAAATCCCTCGCCCTTCAGCGCGCCGAGCGCCTCGCCCTCGCCGTCTCCGGCCCTGTCGATGTCTTCATCCGCATGACGCGCCCCGCCGTGCGCTTGATGAACATCTCCGCCGCGCTCGTCCTGCGCCTCTTCCGCGCCCCGCTCAGCGGCGAGTCCTCCGCGCACTCCCCGGAAGAACTCAAGCTCATGGCCACCGCCAGCCGCCGCTCCGGCGTCCTGCCATCCCTGCAGGAGGAGATGATCCACCGCGCCATCGAGCTCAATCAGGTCACCGCCTCCGAGATCATGACTCCCCGCGGCAAGGTCTTCTCGCTCCCCGCCGACCTCACGCTCGAAGCCGCCAGCGCCCGCATCGTAGAAGAGCAGCACTCCCGCGTCCCCGTCTATGACCCCACCCGTGGCCGCGACCACATCATCGGCGTCGTCTACTCCAAGGATGTCTCGCGCCTCATGCACTTCCGCAGCGTCGCCCAGGGACTCGGCAACAAGCAGCCCTCCGGCATCACACTGCGTCAGGTCATGCGCGACGTCCTCCTCATCCCCGAAACCAAGCGCGCCGTCGAGCTCCTCGAAGAGTTCCAGCAGCGCCGCCGCCAGATCGCCATCGTCGTCGACGAGTTCGGTTCCACCCTCGGCCTCGTCACCGCCGAAGACGTCCTCGAGCAGGTCGTCGGCGAGCTCGAAGACGAGTTCGACACCGGCCGCAACCTCCCGCTACCCGCAGCCGGCGGCGGTCTCCTCCTCGACGGCACCGCCAGTCTCCGCGATCTCGTCACGCAGCTCCGCTGGCGCTTCCCCCGCGAGAACGGCGTCGAAACACTCGCCGGCTTCCTCCTCGTCCACTTCGGTCACATTCCCCGCGAAAACGAGTCCATCGACTTCGAAGGCCGCCGCTTCACCGTCGTCCGCATGGAAGGCAAGCGCATCGCCCAAATTCGCGTCGACCCGCTCCACGACGCAGACCACGAAACACTCCTCGCCGAGGTCGAAGCGTAGCACCGACCCATCATCAGTTCGGTGTTGCGTTGTCATTGCGAATTCGTTAGCTTGATACCATCGCGCAACGCAAAGAGTTCCTGGGACAGCGTGCCACGCTGCTACCTCATGGCATCTCCATCTCTTCATCACCACTTTCTTCTTGGAAAGCGAGACTCTCTATGAATCTGCTCCGCTCCGGGCAGGCAGCCGTCACGGCAATGGCGCTGCTGCTCGTCTCAGCTTCACCCGCGCAACAACAAGGCGGCGACAAAGTTGATCTCGACACCCTCGCACAGATCAAGACCGAGGCCTACCAGCACTCACAGGTGATGGAAAACCTCTTCTACATCTCGGAGGTCTACGGCCCGCGCATCACCAACAGCCCGAACCACCGCGCCGCCGCCGAGTGGGCCATGAAGCAGATGAAAGACTGGGGCCTCAAGAACGTCCACATTGAAGAGTGGGGTCCCTTCGGCTACGGCTGGCAGATCAAGAAGTACTACGGCGCTCTCGAAACCCCTGCCTACGCCGCGCTCATCGGCTTCCCCCTCGCATGGACTCCCAGCACCAATGGCCCCGTCACCGCCGACGCCGTTTTTGCACCACTCCACTCCAAGGAAGACTTCGCCAAATACCACGGCAAGCTCAAGGGCAAGATCGTCCTCATCTTCGATCCGCGCGAGCTCGCCATGCACACGGAACCCGACGCGAAACGCCTGACCGATGAGGAGATCCAGGCACGTGTTAACGGCAACGGCTTTGGCGGCGCCCGCCGTGGCCGAGCCAACGCCCCCAAGCCCGGCGAATACACCCCCGCAACGCTCTCCACGGCCGCGCCCACTGGCCGCATCCTGCGCAACGAGGTCAACACCTTCCTCAAAGAAGAAGGCGCGCTTGTCGCCATCACCCCCGGCTACAACGGCGATGGCGGCACCATCTTCGCCTCCTACGGCGGCTCGCAGGACCCCAAAGACCCCGTCGGGCCGCCCATGGCAGCCATTACGCCCGAGCAGTACAACCGCGTCGTCCGCCTCATCCAGCACGGCATCACGCCAAAACTCACCTTCGACATCCAGACCGAGTATCAGAAGAAAGACCTCATGGGTTTGAACGTAGTCGGCGAAATCCCCGGAACCACCAAGCCCGATGAAGTCGTCATGGTCGGCGGTCACTTCGACAGCTGGCAGGGCGGCACCGGCGCCACCGACAACGGCACCGGCTCCTCCGTCGCGATGGAAGCCGTGCGCATCTTAACTACGCTGCACAAGCCCATGGCCCGCACCGTTCGCGTCGCTCTCTGGGGCGGGGAAGAAGAGGGCCTCTACGGCTCGCTGGCCTATGTGCAGACCCACTTCGCCCCCCGCGACACCATGGTCCAGACGCCCGAGTACAAGAACCTCGATGTCTACTTCAACGACGACTCCGGTTCAGGCCGGTTCCGTGGTGTCTCCGCCCTCGGCAACGCAGAGCTTGCGGAGATCTTCCGCTCTTGGATCGCCCCTGAAGCCATCAAGGACTCCGGCCTCATTGCTGTAACAGGCCTGCACCAGGGCCCAACCCTGCAGCCCGGCGGCACCGACTCCACCAGCTTCTCCTGGATCGGCCTCGACGGCATAGGCTTTATGCAGGACCCGCTGGAGTACGGCTCCCGCACTCACCACTCCAACATGGATTTGTACGACCGTGTCCAGAAGGACGATGTCGAGCAGGGCTCCATGATCGAAGCCTGGTTCGCCTACAACGCAGCCACCCGGCCGGACATGCTCCCGCGCATCCCAACCCCCGAACCCACCAAGAAGTAGAGCAAGCATCCGGGGATGGCTTTGATCAAGTCCACTTTCTGATCAAAGCCACCCTCTGATCGAGCCCTTACTCTGAAAGGGCACGGCTTCAGCCGTGCCGGAAACAGCCTCCAAGGCAAATGGGGCTTTGGCGCCTGAGGGAGGATTGCCATTCGTTACGAGTCTCATAATCCGCGTCAGACAAGGGTGGCACCTCGGGCTCTTCGTCATCTCTATGTTCCAGTTCGAGTAACTTCCGATAAACCGATTTATAAGGACAAATCCTGCTTTATGATTCCCGCATGAGTATCGAATCCGAAGACATCATTGATCTCTATGAGCGTCATGCAGATGCCTGGGTTCAATCTCGATTAGCGGAGAGCACTCTTTATGAGAAGCAATGGTTGGATCGCTTCTGTGCGCTTCTTCCGAAGGTCGCTTCGATTCTCGATTGCGGCTGTGGCGTTGGAGAACCAATCGCACGTTATTTGACCCAATGTGGGCATGCTGTCACGGGCGTTGATTCCTCGCCTGCGATGGCACGGATGTTTCAGGCTCGTCTGCCCTCACAGCGTGCAGTGGTAGCAGATATGCGGACGCTCTGTCTTCCGGAAACATTTCGCGGTGTCCTCGCGTGGGATAGCCTCTTTCATCTAAACCATGCTGACCAACGGAAGATGTTTCAGATGTTTCGGGCACATGCCGCACCGGGCACCGCACTGATGTTTACATCTGGCCCATCCCATGGTGAGATTGTCGGGCAGCTAGAAGGAGACCCGCTCTACCACGCGAGCTTCGCCGCCGCTGAGTACCGCCAATTGCTTGCGGAGCAGGGCTTCGCCGTCGTGTTCCACTCGCCAGAGGATTACAGCTGTTTCGGGCGAACGATATGGCTTGCGCAATTGCAATAGCTTTCTCTGATCTGACGATTCACGGGGCTCCAGCCTTTGAGATTGGTCCTTATCAATGCGGTTCCGAATGTTGAGCATCACTGACGATAAGACGACCTTACGGGAGCGATCCGAATTCGGCGAGTGCCCCGGCGCTATGTGCCGATCCCGAGCGTTCACCACGCACGCTGATATCGAGGGCTCTGCGTGGGCCCTTTGCCTGTTCCCGCGATCCTGTCACTCTGGATCTCGTTATTGTTCTGATGTCGTGCTGGTTCTTCGCGTTCCTGGAGGTGACGGCATGGCGGCAGCTATGGGCTCGCCTCGCAGCCACAGGCTTTGGCGTAGGGCCAAGGTCACTTGGGTTGAGCGCGTTCCGTAGCGCCGTTGGGCACATATTTTAGGCCAGTGACAATGTAGGGCCTGTCCATCCTCGCCCCGTCCCCCACGGTGACTTTCGTGAAGTGCATGTAATCCGGAACACCTGCGTCAAAACCTCCCCAGGCCCAGCCGTGCCGTGTGAAGATCGCAAATACCGCGGAGTCAGTCGATACCTTACCGGGTGTCCGGTCACGAGGAACATTGGAGGCCGCGGCCAGTGGCCACCACTTGTGTTGCAAATCGAGAAACGGATTCAAGAATGGGTTAATGTCGATTGCCATGCCATACGCGTGGCTGCTCCACTCTGTTGGCGCATCGTCCGCTTTCTCGCAGTAAAACCCAACTGTGATGTTCTGTTCCGCATAGACCCCCGCACCGTAATCGTCCCAGAACCCAATCTTCCGTATGGGAAAACGTGCTTTGTAGAGATCGCCAAAAACCGACACCACATCCTCGGCGATCTGTTTGTTCACGACCAGCTTGCCCTCGTGCGCCAAGCCATCGAGTCCCAAATACGTCACGCGAACGAGAGCTAAATCGTCGAGCGAAACCGGGCAGCCCTGTTTCCAGGACTTTCCGGTCATTGCCACCTTCATCTCGGCAGGGAGAGATGAGATCGCGGGCTCGAGGGATTTATTCTGTGCACTCAGGCAGAGTGGTGCCCAGAATGCCATAGCGATGAATTTAAGCGTGCGGGATCGAATCATTCTTGACCACCGGTTTCTTGTCTGAATTACAAGAACGACCATAAACGAGTTCCGCTCCGCTGGTAAATATCCTGATCGCCGGAATCGCCGGCAAACCAGAGCCTGTGCACTCGACAAGTGGGATATTGCTTTGGAATTTTTGGAGAATAACGCTCCAAAACGCCCATGCCAGTAACAGCTCACGTCCTACCCATTCGCTCCAACCAAAGGCTACTCCAGCAAAACTAACCAGGGGCTCCCATCAAGTTCCACCTCCCCATGTATCCTGAGTTCGGGAAATGTCCTCGCTCCGCCGCATCCTTACTCGCGTCGTCATCACGCTGCCTGTCATCTGGCTCGTGGTCACCGTCGTCTTCCTGCTGATCCACATCGTCCCCGGCGACCCCATCGTGCAGATGCTCGGCGACGGCGCGACCGCTACCGACATCGCCGCGCTCCGCCACAGCTACGGCCTCGACCAGCCTTTGCTCACCCAGTACATCCACTACTGGGCCGGCCTCCTCCACGGCAACCTCGGCCAATCGCTTCGCCTGCATGACTCCGTCCTGCACCTCATCCTGCAACGCTATCCCTACACCCTCGCGCTCACCGTCGCGGCCACAATCCTCGGAGCCCTCCTCGCCATCCCAGCCGGCGTCGCCTCCGCCCGCCGCCAGAACCGGCTCACCGACCGCACCCTCGGCGTCGTCAGCCTCTTTGGTCTCTCGTTCCCCAACTTCGCCCTTGGCCCCATCCTCATCGTGCTCTTCGCCATCTCGCTCGGCTGGATGCCCGTCTCCGGCGCAGGCACCGGCGGCGTCAGCTTCCTCGTCCACCTGATCCTGCCTGCGGTCACGCTCGGCCTCGGCATGGCTGCCATCCTCACCCGCATGGTTCGCACTTCCATGCTCGAAGAGCTCTCGCAGGACTACATTCGCACCGCCCGCGCCAAGGGCCTGCCCGAGCGCACCGTCGTCTACCGCCACGCCCTCCGCAACGCGCTCAACCCGGTTCTCACCGTGCTGGGCCTGCAGTTCGGCTCACTTCTCTCCGGCGCCATCGTCACAGAGACCATCTTCTCCTGGCCCGGCCTCGGCCGGCTCACGCTCTCCGCCATCTCCAACCGCGACTACGCGCTCGTCCAGGGCTGCATCCTTGCCATCGGGCTCACCTACGTCGCCGTCAACCTCTTCACTGATTCCCTGTACGCCCTCGCCGACCCCCGCATGAGACGATAATTCACCTCAGAGACACATCCCATGATCCAACGTCGCGCCTGCATCACTGCTGTCCTCGCATTGACTCTCTTCGCTGCCATCACGGCCGCCGCGCAGCACCCCAAGCCTGCCTACAAACAACCCACGCCCGTCCCCACAACCGAGCCCTCCGGCGCCACCGAGAGCACCTTCGTCGACAAGCACGACAAGGTCCGCTTCACCGTCCCACGCGGCTGGGAGCTCTCCCGCAAAGACGGTGAGGTCAGCACCTTTCACCTCGACGCCCGCTCCGCTCCGCCCACCGCCCAGCTCCGCGGCATCGCCATGCTCGACTTCAATCCCTTCCCATACTCCACCCTCGCCGGCGCGCTCTTCTACTTCTCCATCGAGCCCCACACCACCGATGCCGAGTGCGCCGCCCAGGCCAACTTTCCCGCCGGCCCCACACCCGACCCCTCCGACACCGCACCGGCCTCTACTCCCGTCACCAGCTCCACCGACCCCAACATCCGCAAGGACGTCCAGGACATCGCCGGCATGCCCTTCACCCACGGCCACGACGAGCACGGCCGCATCTGCATCGAGGCCCGCGACGAGGTCTACACAGCCTGGCACAAGCACTCCTGCTACCGCTTCGACCTCGCCATGAACACCTTCTGCTCCGAGTCCTCCGGCGCCCAACCCATCTCCACCCAGCAAATCCTCTCTATCGACCAGCGCATGACCAACATCCTCGCCACCGTCACCTTCGGCTGGCAGAAAACCCCAGCGCACCCCATCTCCGCCCCCGACGTCCCCGAAGAGCAGCACCGCAAAAAGTCTCTCCCCCGCGTCCCCAGCCCCGCCACCACCTAGTTTTCGCGCATCTGTAGAGCTTTCATCGCTCAAAGAAGATGTGTCATCTCGACCGGAGCCAAACGGCTTCATCGTTTGGCGTAGTGGAGAGACCTGCTTTTATTCCGCCCATGCTTTGAGCGAACTACCCCAGCTCCACAATCTCCGCCTCAACCACCCCATCGTCGATCCTCACCCGCGCCACCGACACCGGCAGTTTGAACCGCCTCGGCCCAGCGCTCCCCGGGTTCAAGTACACCACGCCATCGCGCCGCTCCACCCCCGGCTCATGCGAGTGCCCATACACCACCAGCCCCACCCCAGCCGCCTTCGGCACAATGTCCATCCACTCCCGCGCGTGGACCATGTACACATAGCACCCATCCAGCTCCACCATCTCCGTCCCCGGCAGCTCCGCACAAGCTCCATGCGTATCCACATTGCCGCGGACCGCCGTCACCGGCGCAATCACCTTCAACCGCTCCAGAATGTCGAAGCTCCCCACATCTCCGGCATGAAGAATATGCTCCACCCCCCGCAGCGCCTCCAGAGCCTCCGGCCGCAGCAGCCCATGCGTATCCGAGATCACCCCAACAACCATCACACCTCCGTCCTGCTCCTCGGATCAAGCGCATCCCGCAACCCATCGCCCACTAGGTTGAACGCCAGCACACACAGCGCCACCGCCATGGCAGGGAAGAACACCAGGTACGGCGACTCGAACAGGTGCGACCGCGCATCATTGAGCATCGCTCCCCACGTCGCCGTCGGAGGCTGCACCCCCAGCCCCAGAAAGCTCAGCGTCGCCTCCGCCAGCACGGCGCTCGCCATTCCTACCGCCGCCTGCACCAGCAGCGGCTGCACAATGTTCGGCAGAATATGCCGCGTCATCAGCCGCAGGTTCGTCGCTCCCAGCGACCGGGCCGCCTGCACAAACTCACGCTCTTTCACGCTCATCACCTGCGCCCGCACCAACCGAGCATAGTTCACCCAGTTCGCCAGCGCCAGCGCAAGGATCAGGTTCACCAGACTCGGCCCCAGGAACGCCACAAACGCCACCGCCAGCAGAATCCCCGGCAGCGCCAAAAACGCATTGGACACATACACATTCACCACTGTGTCGATCCACCCGCCATAAAACCCCGCCGCCATCCCAAACACCAGCCCCAGCGTCAGCGACACCGCCACCACGGCCACCGCCACCGTCAGCGACACCCGCGCCCCGTACAGCACTCGCGAAAACACATCCCGCCCCAGCTCATCCGTGCCAAACCAGTGCGCCGCGCTCGGCGGCAGCAGCCGCGCGCCCAGGTTCAGCTTCGCCGGATCATGCGGCGCCAACCACGGTGCCAGCAGCGCACACAGCGCAAATACTCCCAGCAGAATCAGGCCCGCCAAGGCCAACCGGTTCCGTCTCATCCTCGGCCCAGCTCAATCATCGTTTGCGCCACTGCTGGTCTCACCCCATTTCGTCATTGATCTTCATCATAGGGTGTCTTGCTGTCGATTCCTCTCTGCGACCGCCCGCAAGGGGCATCAACAGCCGCAACCTCACCAACAGGGAAGAGGGATCGCTCATCGAGCGTTCCCTCTTGAGGCTCTTCATCACGAGGCCGCGCCTGCGTCACACGGCCTGCGGTTCCGTCACGGAGTAGTCCGTATAGCCTTCGGGCCCGGCCGCGTACACAGTCGGCCAGTCGATCTCATTCAGAGAGGCCTTCTGCTGCAATCGCCTCACAAGATCGGGGTTCGCGATAAACGGCCGGCCAAACGCAACCGAATCGACGAGTCCCAGCTCCAGCAGGCGATTACCTCGCTCAGCCGTCATGTCTACGTTCGCAATGACATGCCCGCGATACAAGGGCCGGAAGTGGCGGAACATGCCGTCCCCCGCAAGCTCCTGCAACGGGCTGCCGGATACATCCGTGTTCGCCCCCATCAGCAGGAGATGCGCAAGGCCGTAGCCGTCAAGTTTCCTGAAGACATATTCCATATCCGGCAGCGTGTCGTCGTTGGCCGCAAAGGGGCCTGCCAGGTGCATAGGCCCGATCTTGACGCCCACGCGGCCCGGCTCGACATACTGCAGCACAGTGTCTGTAATCTCAAACAGCATCCGCGCGCGGTTCTCGGTCGAGCCGCCATACTCATCGGTGCGGCGATTGCTGCCACTGCTCAAAAACTGCGCAATCAGGTACAGGTAGTTGGCCTGGATCTGCACGCCATCGAACCCTGCCTCCAGCGCGTTTCGGGCGGCCTGGCCGAAGTCCGCTACTGTCTGGCGAATCTCCGCTTTGGTCATCGCACGGGGCGCGACTGTAGGTTTGCGTCCGCTCGGGGTAACGCTCTCCTGCTCGGGATTGACATCCGACGCGGAGACCGGAAGCTCACCCGAAAAGAACTCCGGATGTGACATGGCGCCGGTATGCCATAGCTGGGCATACATCAGGCCGCCTTTGCGATGGACAGCGTCCGTCACGGTGCGCCAGCCCTTCACCTGTTCGACACTCCACAGCCCCGGAGTGTCGGCCCAACCATAGCCCTGCGCGCTTACTTCAGTGCATTCACCAATAATGAGGCCGGCATCGGCACGCTGTGCGTAGTACTCCGCGTGGAGCTGTGTCGGTGCGTGCTCCGGGTTGTCCGCCCGCATCCGCGTCAAGGGAGCCATCACAATCCGGTTGCGTAGCTCCAGCGAGCCCATGCGAACAGGGGAAAACAGGGGAAGCCATATCTTGTCCGTCACATCAGTTCCTTCCATCGGAGAGCCGGTCAAATCGCCAGCTTCACATAGAGCGCTATTCGCCACCGTAGCCATCCACCAGAATGAGGTCGCGCGTAAGCGCCAGGTCCCGCACCTCGAGTGCATGCGCATACTCCGGCGAGCGGTACCAGGTTTCCGCCTGTTCGAGGCTTGGAAACTCCACGACCACAATCGCCCGCGGCTTCCACTGTCCCTCCAGCACCCGCACCTCACCGTTGCGTGCCAGATACCGCCCGCCAAACTGCTCGATGACCGGGGCCGCGCGCGTGCGATACGTCTGGAAGGCTTCTTCGTTGAGAACGGTGATATCGGAGATCATGATGGCAGACATAAATCCTCTCCTCGTATCAGAACGGCAGGGACGCGTTGAAGTTCTCAACAAAGGAATATTCCTCGGGGCCGGGGTTGGCGCGGAGCGCCGGTGCATTGCCCGCAAGAATCTCGAACGCATCGGTCCCCAACTGCTGCATCACCTGCTCCATAAATGCGCTCAGCGGCATGGCGGCCTCGGCTTCGCGGCTGTTCATCAGGTCGGTACGCACCCACGGCGGCGCAAGCTCGATCACTCGGACCGATGAGTCGCGCAGCTTATATCGCTGCGATAGCACATAGGAGTGCAGCGCTGCCTTTGTGGCGGAGTAGACCGATGTGACGGCCATGGGCACAAAGCCCAGCACCGACGTGTTGTAGACGATCGTCGCTGAAGTTTGAGCCTTCAGGTGCTCGATCAGGGCCGATGTCACACGAATGGGGCCGATGAGGTTGGTCATCACGGTGGAGAGCAGTTGAGCGTCATCCTGCACGCTTCCAGCCGAGTCCGGGAGCATAATCCCCGCGTTATTGATGACCACGTTGAGCTGCGGGTACTCCCGCGTCAGCTGCTGCGCCGCCGACTGAATGCTTTCGAGGCTCTGCACATCGAGCTCAATGGCCGCCATGCCCGGATTCGCTGCCAGGGTCTCGTCCAGCGCACTCCGACGCCGGCCGGAGATGATGACCTGATTGCCCCGCCGGTGGAACGCCTCGGCCAGAGCTTGCCCGATACCAGACCCGCCCCCTGTAATGAAAACCGTATTGCCTGTGAGCTTCATGTGCGAGCTGTCGTCCTTTCACATCGTGGATTGGTTGTGGTTTGAGGTGGTCCTGGATTGGACCAACGATCTTGGAGCCGGATGGCCTTTCATCTCTTCCCTCAATTGGAGTCACGCATAAGCCCGCCAACCCAGGGATGGATTGCGCCTGTGCGATACCATCGTCGACATCATCTAACCCCGTTACCAAGGCAGGGCCAGTGATTTGCCCTGAAGAAACTATCTGCTTCACGGCTGTGAAACTCGAGCCCCTGAAAGCAGGGTTTTAACCCAGTGCACAGGTGGGCTGCATGGATAACACCATCAGGGGGCTGCGGAAGTATGGAATCACGGCTCGCTGATGCAGCCTCAGCGACTGAGGGGGCATGCAGCCCAAACCGGTTGCGATGGTTTAGCTTTAGCCTCATAAGTCTCCCGCTACACTAGCCACAGCATGAACGACGACCACCGCATCATTCTCGGCCTGCACTTCTTCCTCGGCACCGCCTCGGAAGCCGTCGCCCGCGCCGAACCCGGCGGCCTCGTCCTCTTCCCCGCCGCGCCCGCGCTCAAGGACATCACAACCAACCCCACCTACCGCGACGCGCTCCTCTCCGCCGACCTCCTCCTTCCCGACTCGGCCTTCATGGTCCTGCTCTGGAACCGCCTTCAGCACGACCACATCGCCCGCCTCTCCGGCCTCACCTACCTCCGCGAGTTGCTCATGCTCCCCAGCTTCCGCCAGCCCGGCAACACCCTCTGGGTGCTGCCGAGCGAACCCTCCATCGCTCTCACCACCGCCTGGCTGCGCCAGCAGGGAATTGAAGTCCCCGCCACGCACCTTTACTCAGCACCCATGTACCGTATTGACCCTGCCCGGCCCATCGACCCCGCACTCCTCACCCTCATCGAGCGCCTCCACCCGCAGCACGTCATCCTCGGCGTTGGCGGCGGCATACAGGAACCCCTCGGTGCCGACCTCAAGCGCCGCCTCTCGTATCTCCCTGCCATCCACTGCGTCGGTGCCGCCATCGGCTTCCTCTCCGGCGAACAGGCTCCTATCCCTGTCTGGGCCGACCGCCTCTACCTCGGCTGGCTCCTCCGCACCCTGCACTCCCCCCGCCGCTTCGCCCGCCGCTACTGGGAGGCTCGCAAGCTCTTCACCCTCATCCGCCGCTACCGCTCCCAGCTTCCACCACTTTTCTCCCCTGATAAGCAAAACAAAGTCGACGCCTCATGATGGGGTTCCACCCCTAACTCCAATCCGCTGCGGATCTTGACCCCAAAAACGGGGGAGGGCTTCCGCCTCAAAAACACCCTTCGCCGCTTCCATCGCAGTAGTTCACAACCATGAGCCTCGCCCGTAACTCTTCGCCGCCGCCAACATCGCTGTGCTGCTCTACTCCTAGACCTCAGCCCCACAGCGCCATCTCTCCAGCTCGGCTCTTGTTGCTCGTCATATCCGGCCTTCGTACGGAGCATCCCTTTGACCACCTCCTCCATGTTTGTTATAAAAGTAGAGGAGCAAGACAAGCGCAGCCTCCCGGCAGCCGGTCTCGTGACCAGCGTTTTCACGCGATCCTGAGTAGCTCAATGGCAGAGCATTCGGCTGTTAACCGAAGGGTTGTAGGTTCGAGTCCTACCTCAGGAGCCATCATCAATTTCTCGACAAAGACCACGACGGCATGTATATTCCTGCGGTATAAGCATCTGCTTCTCGAGTAATGGCAGATAGTTTGTTGTTCGACCTTCGACTTCTTGCACGTCTTTTTCCCATAAAAACAGTCGGCGCTAGGCCTTCGTCAATGGAACTCTGGCCATCACATCGGCCAACTCGCAGACCACTCTGACATCTAGCGCACCAACTGTGCAATATGGAACACCAATTACACTGACGGCTACTGTAGCGCCCGGGGGAGCAACCGGCACAGTGGACTTCAGCAATGGCGCCGCAGTACTCGGGATGGCGACAGTCACCAGCGGGACGGCGACGCCTACGCCACAGCAGTTGCTGGTACGCCCGTTTACCAAACCACGGCAACAGCAGACTCACCGCCGGGCACATATCCGATTTCAATTGCCGGCGGGCTGAGTTCTGCCAGCTACAGGCTTGCTTACGTCAACGGAACTCTAACCGTGACGCCGGCAGTGACTGATTTCTCGATAGCGGCTACGCCCGTCTCGCAAATCGCTCCTCCGGGAGCAACGATAAACTACACCGTGCAACTTGTGCCGCTCAGTCCATCCTTCGATCATCCCATTGGGTTGACAGTTACAGGGCTGCCCACGAACGCAACCTACAGCTTCGCGTCCTCAACCGCGACACCGGGCTCGCAGGCGGCTGCGAAAACGCTGACCATCAGCGTTCCGCAAACCCAGGCAAAGCTTTTGCCGCTGAACAAGATGCCGTCTGTTGGTGCTGCCTCTGACAGTATGGCGTCGCCGGCATCTGACGTCGCTGCTGGTGGCGGTTCTTATGGTCATAGCCGCCATAGGTATTACACCGGAGGCTACTTCTCACAGGCCGAACAGACCTACACCGTCACCATCACAGGAACCAGCGGCATCCTGGTCCACAGCACAACCGTAACTTTGACGGTGGAATAAGGAGATACCGGCGAGCAAACTAGCTCGAATCGCCTTCTGTGTTCTGCTGTCTCCCATGGTTGCCATGGCCCAGCAAACACCGAAGAACTCTATAGAAGCCGATGTGTTGTTCTCCGCACTACACGCCAATGCGCCCGTCGGCGGCTGCGGGTGTTTCTGGATGGCCGGCGGCATAGGAGAAGTCGCCATTCCGATATGGCGGAACTTCTCCTTTGTCGGCGAAGGCAGCGGTCAGCATGTGGATCATATCCCGGGCACCGACGTTGGCCTGGGCTTGATCAATGGATTGGGAGGTCTACGCCTCCGTGTTCCAACCCGCACGCTATTTCAGCCCTATGCGCAGGCCCTGTTCGGCGGGGTTCACGGCTTCGACAGCTACTTTCCTGCTCCAGCTGGGAAACTACCCACGTCCTACGACACTTCATTTGCCATGGCTATCGGGGGTGGTGTCGACATAGCTGTGTCGAGACACATATGGATACGCGCCGTTCATGTGGACTATCACCACTCCGAGCTTCGCAACCTGGACGGTGATCGTCAAAACCAGTTCAGAATTGCAGGTGGAATTATCTTTCGCGGGGCAGGAAGCCATTTCTGATCTCGCAAAGGCTGTACTCTGCGCCCTCGCAATCGATCTTCAACAGGGCGCACTCCAAAATCGCAAGCTCTTCAAACACGGAATCTAGAGTCTTGGATGGAATGTCCGTAATCCTCCCTTCGTGCATCTCCGTCGAAAACTCGTCGCCCCGCCCAGTTCTCAAGATCGGTACACAGTGTCACGGGAGCACCATGGGCCGAGATGGCGGCTTCTTTCAGCTTTGCATAGTTCTGCATCAGGTCTTGATTGGAGTAGCAGAAGTTTTCGAGTCACAGCGTCTACATCAAGCCAGCACACGGCGGCTGATCCGCGCCATCTGTATCTCTTCCTGCGCCGGGATCACCCTCACCTTCGCCCCATCGACCCTCAGCCCCATAAACTCCAGCCCCTCGCAAACCTCGCGTCGTACCGCCTCACCATGCTCTCCAATCCCGCCGGAAAACACCAGCAGGTCGATCCCACCCAGCAGTGCCGCATAGGCCCCAACCATCTTCCGCACCGCCGTCACAAACACCGTCACCGCCAGAGCCGCCCCAGCCTCACCCGCATCACTCCGCTCCTGCAATCGCTTCATATCGCTCTCGCCACCCGACAGAGCCACCAATCCGCTGCGATGGTTCAGCATCTCCTCCAGCGCATCCGCACCCATCTGCTCCGTCCGCATCAGGAACAGCACCACACCCGGGTCGAGATCACCACTCCGCGTCGCCATCGGAATCCCGCCCGTTGGAGTCAGCCCCATCGTCGTATCCACGGAAACGCCACCCCGCATCGCACACAGGCTTGCCCCATTCCCCAGGTGCGCCACCACCATCCGCTCCGGCATCTGCCCCGCCAGCTGATGCACGATCGACTCATACGACAGCCCATGAAACCCATACCGCCGCACACCCCGCCGATATAACTCGCCCGGCAGCGCAAACCGCTTCGCACTCTCCGGCATCGTGTTGTGGAACGCCGTGTCGAAACACGCCACCTGCGGCAGTGCAGGGAACTGCTTCTCCGCCTCCGCAATCAGCTTCAACGCCTGCGGAATATGCAATGGCGCAAAGTGCTCCGCCGCGCGCAGCTTCTCCAGCACCTGCGGCGTAATCAACTGGTGCTCCGTCAGCTCCGGCCCACCGTGCACCACGCGATGCGTTACCGCAGAAGGCTTCACCCCACGTTCCGCGGCCGCCGCAACAAACGCCCCCAGCGCCTCCTCCTGAGTCGCATGAGACTTCTCCTCATGCAGCAACTCGTGTCCCTCCGCATCCACCACCCGCAAGCTGCCGTCCGCACGTCCGATGCCGTCGGCACTGCACCGCAGCACCTCCCGCTCGTCCGCGCCATCGCGCACAAAGAACCCCGCCTTCAGCGACGAAGACCCGCTATTGATCGCCAGCACGACCTCATCGTCACGCAGGGACATCGTTACTCCGGCCAAACCCAGTTGCTGATCTCGTCCTTATCAATGCCCTCCGCATACGCATAGCGCAGGCTCTCCACGATCTCGTTCTTCATCTGCTCCTTCACGTGCGCACCCTTCGCCTGCAGCTTCGGCACGCGGTCAATCACATCGATGCAAAGATTGAAGCGGTCGATCTGGTTCAGGATCGCCAGCTCGAACGGTGTATTGATGCTGCCTTTCTCCTTGTACCCACGCACATGGATGTTGTCATGGTTCTTCCGCCGATAACTCAACTTATGCACCAGCGACGCATAGCTGTGAAAGTTGAAGATCACCGGCTTGTCCACCGTAAACAGGCTGTCGAAGTCCCGGTCCGAAAGCCCATGCGGATGCTCGCTCTCCGGCATCAGCCGGAACAGGTCCACCACGTTCACAAACCGCATCTTCAGGTCAGGGAAGTGCTTCTTCAAAATCGACACCGCTGCCAGGCTCTCCATCGTCGGGATATCACCCGCGCATGCCAGCACCACATCCGGCTCTTCGCCGTTATCGGTGCTCGCCCAGTCCCACATCCCAATGCCCTTCGTGCAATGTTCAATCGCCGACTGCATATCAAGATACGTCAGGTGCGGCTGTTTATCCGCCACAATCACATTCACATAGTCCTTGCTGCGCAGGCAGTGGTCCGCAACGCTCAGCAGGCAGTTCGCATCCGGCGGCAGATAGATCCGCACCACGCCCGGGCTCTTGTTCGTCACCACATCCAGAAACCCCGGGTCCTGGTGCGTAAATCCGTTATGGTCCTGCCGCCACACCAGCGAAGTAATCAGCAAATTTAACGAAGGAATCGGCGCCCGCCAAGCCAGCTCGTTCTTCGCCTTCTCCAGCCACTTCGCATGCTGGTTGAACATCGAGTCGATCACATGCACAAACGCCTCATAGGTCGAGAACAGCCCATGCCGCCCCGTCAGCACATACCCTTCGAACCACCCTTCGAGCGTATGCTCACTCAGCATCTCCATCACGCGACCATCCTGCGTAATCTCCGTGCCATCAGCGTCTTCCGGTTTGATCTCCGCCATCCACGTCTTCTCGGACGCCTCATAGATCGCTGTCAGCTTGTTCGACGCCGTCTCATCCGGCCCAAACACCCTGAAGTTCGTCATGTTCTGCCGCATCACATCACGCAGAAACACTCCCAGCGTCGCTGTCGGGCTTACATACTCCTTCGCCGGCGACTTCACCTCAACCGCATACGCCGCAAAATCCGGCATCTCCAGCGGAACACTCAGCTCCCCGCCATTCGTATGCGGGTTCGCGCTGATGCGCCGATCGCCCTCCGGAGCCAACGCCTGCAACTCCGGCACAAATCGCCCCTTCGCATCGAACAGCGTCTCCGGCTCATAGCTCCGCAGCCACGCCTCCAGCTGCTGCAGGTGCGCAGGGTTCGCAATCGGGTCAAGGATCGGCACCTGGTGCGCGCGCCAGAACCCCTCCACGCGATGCCCATCCACCATCTTCGGCCCCGTCCATCCCTTCGGAGTGCGCATCACAATCATCGGCCACAGCGGCCGCTCCGTCACGCCGTTCTCCCGCGCATCATACTGTATCCGCTTGATCTCCTCGATGCACTTCTCCAGCACCGCCGCCATCTTGTGGTGCATCGACTCCGGCTCATCACCCTCCACAAAATACGGCGCATATCCATACCCGCGAAACAACGACGTCAGCTCCTCATTCGAGATCCGCGCCAGGATCGTCGGGTTCGCAATCTTGTAGCCGTTCAAATGCAGCACCGGCAGCACCGCCCCATCGCGCACCGGGTTCAAAAACTTGTTCGAGTGCCACGCCGTCGCCGCCGGCCCTGTCTCCGCCTCGCCATCACCCACCGCCACCACAACAATCAGGTCGGGATTATCGAACGCCGCGCCATACCCATGCGTCAGCGAGTACCCCAGCTCACCGCCCTCATGGATCGACCCCGGCGTCTCCGGTGTGCAATGGCTGCCAATCCCTCCCGGAAACGAAAACTGCCGCAGGAACTTTCGCAGCCCCGCCTCATCGCGGCTCTTGTCCGGATACACCTCCGAGTACCGTCCCTCCAGGTAGCAGTTCGCCAGCGTCGCCGGCGCGCCATGTCCCGGCCCGGCAACATACATCACATTCAGGTCCAGCTTCTTGATCAGCCGGTTCAGATGCACCCACAGAAACGACTGCCCAGGGTCCGACCCCCAGTGCCCCAGCAACCGCCGCTTGATGTGCTCCGCCTTCAACGGCTCCCGCAGCAGCGGATTCTCCCGCAGATAGATCATCCCTGCGGCAAGATAGTTGCAGGCGCTCCAGTAGCGGTTCATCAACTGCAGCTCTTCAGCGGACAACGTAGGCACAATCTCGGCAGCAGCAGTCATAAGTTCTCCATGGGTACATAGATGCAGGTTCATCGTTCGACGCGCACCATCAATCGGTAAGCATCCCAAACCCACTGTCTCTCAATATCGCAAAGCGACCGTGAATCCTTTGTGACGATCATCACAAGGCCGGGAAGTAACCCCAAAAAGCGCCAGAACCGAACACCCGGCCTCGGCGCTCCGGTGAGGATGCGGCCTGTCCCGAAACGCGGAACCCCTCCCAACGGCACACGATGCCCCCATACTAAGATGGGTGCCGACCTCGGGAGTCCCTGTCATGCTTCGTTCTCTGCTCGCATCGTTCTTCGCCCTGGCCGCAACATCACTCAGCGCACAGACCGCGCCGCCCACGCCCGTCGCGAAAACACCTGCCGCCGTCGTGGCCGGAATCCCCGTCAACTACGACGAGGCCAAAGTCGGCACCTACACGCTCCCCGATGCGCTCCGTCTCGCCGACGGCAAGCCCGTCACCACAGCAAAAATGTGGTTCGCCAAACGCCGTCCCGAGATCGTCAAGCTCTTCGAAACACAGCAGTACGGCATCGCCCCCGGCCGCCCGTCAGCCGAGCGCTTCGAGATCACCGACAAAGGCACGCCCGCACTCAACGGCACCGCCATTCGCAAGCAGATCACCATCCATCTCACCGCCGACGCCGACGGCCCCGCCATCCATCTGCTCGAATACATCCCCGCATCCGCAAAGAAGCCCGTCCCGCTTCTCCTCTGCATCAGCTTCGGCGCCGTACAGTTCGCCGTCGATGACCCCGGCATCACACCGCAAAAAACCTGGGACCCCAAGACCAACACGAAGATCGTACCCAAGGCCTCGCTCTTCGGCCGCCTCAACATCCCCGACGTCCTCGCCGCGGGCTTCGGCGTCGCCACCTTCTACTACGGCGACGTCGCCCCCGACTATCCCGCCGGCTTCAACAACAGCATCCAGGCGCACTACCTCAAACCCGGCCAGACCAAGCCCGCACCCGACGAGTGGGGGACCATCTCCGCCTGGGCCTGGGGCATGAGCCGCGTCGAAGACTACCTCGAAACCGACCCCGCGGTCGACGCCCACCGCGTCGCCATCCACGGCGTCTCACGCCTCGGCAAGACCGTCATGTGGGCCGGCGCGCACGACCAGCGCTTCGCCCTCGTCATCGCCAGCTGCTCCGGCGAAGGCGGCGCAGCCCTCAGCCATCGCGACTACGGCGAGACCATCGCCCACCTCGAAGCCCCCACGCGCTACCCTTATCAATTCGCGGGCAACTGGGCCAAGTACGGAGGTTTCCCCGACACCGCCCCCTTCGACGCCAACATGCTCGTCGCCCTCATCGCGCCGCGCCCCTTGCTGCTGCAGACCGGCAACACCGACTTCTGGTCCGACCCCAAAGGCGAGTTCCTCGCCGAAGTCGCCGCCGCCCCCGTCTACAAGCTCCTCGGCAAAGATCCACTCGACACCACCACCTGGCCCGCTGCCAAAACCCCCATCCTCCACGACCTCGGCTACTACATGCACGACGGCGGCCACGGCATGGTCCCCAGCGACTGGCAAATCTACATCGACTTCCTAAAACAACACCTCCATCCCGAAAAATAACGTCCAGCTTTTCGGAGGGAGCAGTGGCCTTCAGGCCACTGAATACCGCTCTCACGCGAAAGGGGCTTTAGCCCCGGAGGGCTTCTTCACCACCAGCAAATCCTAATGCAGCTTATAAGCCACCGCAGGCTCCGCCACCGGCCCAGGACTCTTCGGCGCCTCCATCGTCACCGCACCTTCCAGCCCCTTGCCCTGCACGTTATACGTCTGCAGCAGCGGCCCTTCCAGCCCGGTCACATGGATGTTCTTCAGCTCCACATGCCGCATGTTCGCCAGCGTGATCCCTTTCCTGCACGTCCCGGTCACGTTAATCAGCGCAAATCCATCCACCGGCTTCTCCGGATTCACCGCCGCTCCATCCACCAGCACCGGGCAATCATGCAACACCACGTTGCTGATCCGCACATTCTTCGCAGTCGGAATCCCCACCAGCCCCGGCACCGGGTCCGGGTCCTGAATCCCGCTGTTCGTAAAGTTGAACCTCAGAAACCCACCCTTCAGCCCTGAGGCCTCAAGCCCATCCGCGCTGAAGTCTTCCAGGAACGGCCCTCGCCCCGGCCGGCTCTTGATGTAGATCGCATGGCTCCGTGCGGCCGTGAACTTGCAGTTCGTAATCTTCACCCGCCTGATCCCCGCCGACGTCTCACTCCCAATCCCGATGCACGCAAAGATCGCATCCGCAAACGTGCAGTTTGAGATCGTCACATCCTCCGTGGCCTTCCCAATCGTGTACCCCTCTTCACCGCGCCCGCTCTTCAACGAGATGCAGTCATCCCCCGTCGAGATATCGCACCGATCAATACTCACGCGCTTGCACGAGTCCACATCAATCCCATCGCCATTCCCACCCGTGCTCCGGATCGTCAGGTTCGAGATCGCCACATCCTCGCACTCCGTCGGATGCACCGACCACATCAGGTGATAGCTCGTCGAAAATCCATCCAGCTTCACTCTCCGGCAACGCATCGGCTCAATCAGCGCCGGATGCCGCAACGGACTCTCCTTTCTCGGTCGCCCGCCCAGCGCATCATTGCCCGTAATCTTCCCCGGCCCCACCACACCGGTGTCCTCCGCATCCATCGCATAGATCAGCGCCACATGCCCCGGAATCCACTTGCCCTCCCACCGCACCTCGCTCACTGGATAGTCGTCGAAATCCCCGCTCCCCACCAGCTCCGCACCCTGCTCCAGCCGCAGCATCACCTTCGACCGCAACTGAATCGCCCCCGTCAAATACTTTCCCGCAGGCACCGCCACCTCGCCACCACCCAGCACCGCGCACCGGTCCAGAGTCCTCTGCAGCGCAGTGGTCTCCTTCGCCACACCATCCCCCACCGCACCATAGTCCTTCACATTCAGCTTCAGATCACCCACCGTAGCCACTGCCGCAGGAGCAGCCACCTGCGTCACAGGAGCCATCGCGCTCAACCTCATCGCCAGCGGTCCTGCCACCACGCCATAACCAACGCTCTGCAAAAAAAGACGCCGCCCCATCCGCTTGCTCATACACATACCTCGCCCTGAATGGTATCGCTCCGAAGCCTACTAGACTTCTCCGGACTGAATGACAACGAAGGCCGGACAAAATGAAGGCAGTCCGCAAATCGGACTACCGGAGCTGGGTGCCCCATCTTCGCGACGGCTTCATCGTCGCTAAGGTGGGCTGTAAACCGCCAGGGGATACGCCTCTCTGGGTGCCCTATGTCTCGCCTTTGAGACATGGGTTCGCAGTACCCATTCATGACAGCTCCACATGCAGCCGGACAGGGAACCAGCCTCGGCTCTTACTTGACACACCCGTTACAATGGAAGCAGGGAAATGGACCACTCAAGCTGCCCGGACGCACCCACTCCACGCGCCTGTATAGCCAGCAGGGTATCCACCACTAACCCCAATCCGCTGCGGATCTTACCCCGCAAAGCGGGGAGGGGTGCCGCAAGCGCCTTCCCGCAGAATCGAGCCTCATGTCCAGGACCTTCTACATCGAAACCTTCGGCTGCCAGATGAACGCCCACGACTCCGAAAAAGTCGTCGGCACCCTCATCCGCGAAGGCTACCAGCAAGTCGTCGACGAGGCCGAAGCCGGCCTCATCCTCTACAACACCTGCTCCATCCGCGACAAAGCCGAGCAGAAGGTCTTCCACCGTCTCAACGAGTACAAGCGCCTCCAGGGCGAAGGCAAGCGCTTCGCCGTCATCGGCTGCGTCGCCCAGCAGGAAGGCGAAAAGATCTTCGAGAAGGCTCCCTACGTCTCCATCGTCGCCGGCAGCTCTTCATACCGCAATCTCCCCGAGATGCTTCAGCGCCTCGAAGCAGGAGAAACCCGCATCACCGGCCTCGACGACCGGCAGACCGACGAGACCTTCGACACCGAGTTCACCGCGCGCAGCAACCCGCATCGCGGTTACATCACCATCATCGAAGGCTGCGACAAGTTCTGCGCCTACTGCGTCGTCCCCTACACACGCGGCAAGGAACGCTCCCGCACCAGCGCCAGCGTCCTCGCCGAAGCCCAGCGCATCGCCGCCCTCGGCTACACCGAAATCCAACTCCTTGGCCAGAACGTCAACAGCTACGTCGATCCCAGCGGCAAACGCAGCTTCGCCGAACTCCTCGCCGCAGTAGGCGAGGTCAACGGCATCCAGCGCGTCCGCTTCACCACCTCGCACCCGCGCCAGTTCACCAAAGACATCGTGGACGCGATCGACGCCATGCCCGCGCTCTGCGACCACATTCACCTGCCCGTGCAATCCGGCAGCACCAGCGTCCTCAAGGCCATGCAGCGCGAGTACACACGCGACTGGTACCTCGAGCGCATCGCCTGGACCAAGGCCGCCAAACGCGATATCTCGCTCACCTCGGACATCATCGTTGGCTTCCCCGGAGAAACCGACAAGGACTTCGAGGACACCATCACGCTCCTCGACGAAGTCGGCTACGACGCCATCTACGGCTTCAAGTACTCCCCGCGCCCCAACACCCCGGCGATCCACATGGTCGACAGCATCCCCGAGGAGGTCAAGGTCGAGCGCCTTGCCATCCTCAACGCCCGCCAGCGCGAGATCCAGCGCACCAACTACCAGCGCCACATGAACCAGACGATGACCGTCATGGTCGAAGGCCACAACACCGCCCGCAACCAGATCACCGGCCGCAGCTCCCAGAACAAAACCGTCAACTTCACAATGGGTCCTGCAGCCTTCGCCTTGAACTCCACGGACCTCGCTTTGAAGGGGACGGGCTTCAGCCCGTCCGTTGACTCGCCTCAGAAGGAAGGGGCTTCAGCCCCGGAGGGAACGTTGCCAAAGCCAGGCAGCTACATCGACGTCCGCATCACGCAGGTCTTCCCCAACTCCCTCGTCGGCGAAGCCATCGCCCCCGCCATCGCCCCATCACCAGCTCTGCTAGCCCAGCAAGCCCTGAACGCCCGCATCACCGCCTAGCTTTTTACTCCCTACTCCCTACTCCCTATTCCCTCGCACTTCAGCGTTACACTACCAACATGCACCTCCCCGGATTCAAGCCCGAGCCCGAAACCAAGGCCGCCGAAGCCGAGGTCGAGGTTCGCATCCGCGGCCTGATGATGGACCCCTCCACCCGTCAGCCCATCGTCGTACTCAACGACCTCGCCGGCGAGATCGTCCTGCCCATCTGGGTCGGCCTCTTTGAAGCCAACGCCATCGCACTCGAGATCGAAAAAGCCAGCACACCGCGCCCCATGACGCATGATCTCCTGCGCTCGGCCATCCATGGCCTCAACGCCCGCGTCACGCGTGTCGTCGTCGGTTCGCTCCGCGAAGACACCTTCCACGCCACCATCTGGATGGACCAGGGCGGGGAACTCGTCGCCCTCGACGCGCGCCCCTCCGACGCCATCGCCCTCGCTCTCCGCAGCGACTGCCCCATCTTCATCTCGCAGCAGGTCTTCGACCACGCCCGCCGTGCCGCCGACGGTGCCACCAACCTCAGCCCCGAAGACCTCCGCCGCTGGCTCGAAAGCCTCAACGACGACGAGATGGGCCGCTACAAGATGTAAGCCATCCGGCGCTACGCACTCCCTGTCGCCTTCGCTTTTCTTGTCTGTCATTCCCGAAGGGAATCTGCTTTTGTTCGAAGCCTGATGCGCAATTCGCTCTTACGCCTGCTCTTTCACTGCATCCGGGCACTCCGTCCGCGCGCCCACACTACCTCGCCTACATTTCTCATCCTGCAGTACCGCATCCCGCTAGGCTGCTGCGTCCACGCCACACCCATCTACGCAGCGCTCAAAGCTGCTTATCCAGACTGCACCATCATCGTCGCTACCCGCGGCCTCGGCCACTCTGTTCTGCAGCACGACCCGCACATCGACCACCTGCTCGATACTCCTGACCCCGGCAAAACTCTCCGCGGGCTCAACCACCACGCACTGCTCCTGCGCGACAAGCTCCGTTCCCTCAATCTTCACCCCACGCAGATCCTGCAGGACGCCTCCAACCGCCGCGGCACCCTCGCACTCTTCGCTCTGCTCCTCCGCCTCGCTCCCACCAAAGGCTTCGCAGATATACCCAAGCTCTACGACACGCACCTCGTTTACGACCCCACCCGCAGCCTCATCGACAACAACCTCCGCCTCGTCGATGACGCAACAACACACCCCGGGCCCGCCGTCTACTTCACCACCGACGACCTCGCAGCCGCACGCTCGCTGCTGCATGTAGCCAACCCGCACGCACATCCCATCACAGCCTTCGTCGTGCAGGGCAGCGGCGCACAACCCAACAACTGGCACGACGACCGCTTCGCCGCCCTCATCCGTCACGTCGAATCCGTCGGCCACCGCACCGTCTTCCTCGGCACCCACGCAGAGGCCGACACGATCAACCGCATCTGCTCGCTCGCCAACTCACACGGCCATAGCCTCGCCGGCCGCACCACCATACCCCAACTCGCCGCTTTGCTCTGCCTCTGCGACGCGCTCGTCACAGTCGACACCGGAACACTCCACGTCGGCCGCGCTGCACAGGTGCCCACCGTCGTTCTGGCTCCCACTTGGCAACCCGCCATCGAGTGGCTCCCACTCACCGTCCCCAACGCCATCGTCCTGCGCGGCCCCGACAACTTCCTCGCCCACGCCGACATCCCCAGCGACTACCGCCTCGACGAGATCACCGTCGAAGCTGCCATCGCCGCCTTCACCCAGCTTGACAACCACTTCCCACCATCCACCCACGCGCACGAACAGCGTATCGCCCGCCTGCTCTCCAACACACGCAGCTAGCGAATCGCCAGCTCATCCAGCCATGTAAAGAACTCCGGAAACGACACGCTAGCCGCCTCAGCCCCACGAATCTCCGTCTCGCCTTCAGCCCTTAGCGCCGCAATCGAAAACGCCATCGTAATCCGATGATCGAGCCCCGAGTCGATCACGCCGCCCCGCAGCGTCTGTCCGCCGGGAATATCCATTCCATCCTCGTGCTCGGTCACCTCAGCGCCCATCGCGCGCAGGTTCTTCACCACCAGCGCAATGCGGTCGCTCTCCTTCACACGCAGCTCCTTCGCATCGCGTATCTTCACCCCGTTCTCGGTATACGGAGCGATCGCCGCAATCACCGGCAGCTCATCAATCAGCTGCGCAGCCAGCGCACCGGAGATATCCATCCCCTTCAGCTTCCCGCTGCGGTTCACCTGGATCGTCCCCACCATCTCGCCGTGTTGCTCCTCCACATTCAGCACCTTGATCTTGCCGCCCATGCCAGTAATCACATCCAGCAAAGAGGCCCGTGTCGGATTCATCCCCAGCGCATCCAGCACCACGTTGGAATCTTCAAACAGCAGCGCTGCGCAGAGAAAGAACGCCGCCGAAGACATGTCCCCCGGCACCGTCGCATCAATCGCATGCAGCGACTGCCCGCCTACAATCGACAGCCGGTCATTCTCACGCGTCAGCGTCGCACCAAACGCACGCAGCGCATGTTCAGAATGGTCACGCGTCCGAATCTTCTCAGCAATCGAAGTCGTACCCTTCGCCTGCAACCCTGCGAATAGCACCGCAGTCTTCACCTGCGCACTCGCAATCGGCGTCTCGAAATCAATAGCCTTCAACTCACCGCCGCGAATAATCATCGGAGCATGTCCGTCAGTCAGCTCAATCCGCGCTCCCATCTTCTCCAGCGGTCCACGAATCCGCTCCATCGGACGCACCGTCAGAGACTCATCCCCCACAAACCGATACACCTCACCCTGTGCAGCCACCAGCCCCGCCAGCATCCGCATCGTCGAACCCGAGTTACCACAATCAAGGTCACCCTTCGGCTGCGCCAGCACGCCACCGGTGCCGGTCACAGAGATCACCTTGCCCGCCGTCTCCACCTTCGCGCCCATCGCCGCCATGCAGCCCAGCGAGCTGTGCGGGTCGGCTCCCGTCGAAAAGTTCGACAGTCGCGACGTCCCCTCCGCAAACCCTGCCAGCATGGCATAGCGGTGCGAGATCGACTTATCGCCCGGCAGCATCAGCGAGCCGCGAAAGCTCCGCGCCGGTCGAACAACTTGCGTAATGGAAGCAGCAGAAGAGGTGTCGTGCATAGTAGAAGCCATACATCTATTTTAGCGTCTCTATCCTCTATCCTCTCTTCACTATCCCCTGCCTCTAGTGTCCCGGCGGGTTCTCAGGGAAGATCCGAATGTCCGCCACGCCGCGATACCGCTCGGCATAGTCCATGCCATAGCCGATCACAAACCGGTTCGGAATCTGGAAGCACGTATAGTCGGACTCGATTGGCACTAGCCGCCGCTCCGGTTTATCCAGACACGTTGCAATCTTCAAGCTCGCAGGCTTGTGCTGCAGCATCAAACCGCGCAGATAGCTTAGCGTCAGTCCCGTATCGAGGATGTCCTCCACCAGGATCACATGCTTGCCTTCAATCGGGTTGTCGATGTCTTTGATCAACTTCACCGCGCCACTCGACACACGCGCGCGCCCATAACTCGATACCGCCACGAAGTCGAACGTATTGTCCACCTCAATCGACCGCGCCAGGTCCGCCAGAAAGATCGCCGCGCCCTTCAGCACTCCGATCAGCACAACCGTGTGCCCTTTGTAGTCCTCCGAGATCTGTTTCCCAATCGCCTTCACACGCTCGGCAATCTGGTCGGTAGAGAAAAGAACATCCATGGTTTGCGGGTCAACGTACGGGGGCAGGGAAGTAGCCATGCGCTCAGAGTACCGCGCCACCCTGCTCCTTCGCCAAACTTCCGCTGAGGAAAACCCGTCCCAACAAGCTCGCCCCCGCCACAGATGTGTCATCTCGACCGGAGTCCGCGTTCTTTGCGGACGCAGCGGAGAGACCTGCTTCTCTGAACCACCAATGCTCCCTCGCGCAACAACCTCTATACTGAAAGACTGAATGTACCCTTACATCCATCTAGGCTCCTTCCACATCGGCACCTTCGGTCTTCTTCTCTGGCTTGCCGCGGTCTTTGCGACCATCGTTCTCTACCGCAACTTTGAGCGCCACGGCGTCGACACCGACGCCCTCAACGTCGTCACCATCGTCGTCCTCGCCGGCATCCTCGGCGCCAAGCTTTGGCACGAGCTCCAGGACCCCCGCGCACTCGTTATCGCCTGGCACCAGATCCTGCTCCCCGGCCTCGCGCATCCCATCGACATCATCCGAGGCTTCCTCGCCTGGTTCGCCGCCGGCTTCGCCTGGTACGGAGGCCTCCTCGCCGGCATCGCCGCTCTCTACTGGCAGGGAAGCATCGCCCGCTTCAAAGGCCCTGCAGAAAACATCCCAGGCCCGCGTCTCGGCGGCCTCCGCATGTTGGATCTCGCCGCCCCCGCCACGGCCCTCGGCTACGGCATCGGCCGCATCGGCTGCCTCACCTCCGGCGACGGTGACTACGGCATCAACACCACGCTCCCCTGGGGCGTTCACATGGCCAAGGATGCCCTCGTCCCGCCCACGCCCCCCGACGCCCTCGTCCAGCCCACGCCCGTCTACGAGCTCCTCTTCTCGCTCCTCGTCTTCTGGATTCTCTGGAAGCTCGGCAAGACCAACAAGCCCGTCGGCTGGATGACAGGCCTCTACCTCATCCTCTCCGGCATCGGCCGCTTCCTCGTCGAGTTCGTCCGCATCAACCCCAAGCTCTACTGGGGCATGTCGAACGCTCAGGTCGCCGCCATCGGCAGCATCCTCCTCGGCATCCTTGCCATGCTCTGGTCAGCCAGAGTCAACAAGCCCTGGAACCCCTCACAAACCCAAAGAACAGAAGCCTGATCCACACAAGGGTGCCGTGGCGAAACTTAACTAACGTCGCGCCCTTTGCGGGAGCGCTTTCGCTCTTACAACCGCCGCAAAAACGCCTTCGCCAACTCCAGTTCCGGAAACAACCGCTCCTCCGCCTGGAACTCCCGCGAGTGCACACACCGCCGCCCTGCGCGCACCGTCACCGGATGCTTCAAATGCAGCATCTCGTGATACAGCAAGTACTCAATCGCATATCTCGGCGTCCCCGGCCTGTCGAACACGCGGCTCACCACGATCGTATTGTGCGCCGCATCATAGTGCCCTAGCATCCGCTTGGCGACATGCGCGCTCCACGTCAGCGTCGGCCTTCCTAGTAGCCCATGGAAGAACCTGCGGTTCACCGACTCGAACACCTCATCCAGGTCATACAAATGGCCCTGCGGCGAGGTCAACACCTTCCGCCCGCGGTCCTGCCGTATCCGCTCCGCCTGCTTTGACACCGCCTCAGACTGTGTATACCGCCGGTACCTGTCCGCAAACACCGGCTCAATCGGCTTCCTGTAAAGCTTGGCTAACAGGATGTGTGCAATCGCACGATGCACGCTCTCCGGCGCATGTTCCAGCAGATCGCTCAACCGCACAATCAGCTTCCCCTCACGCAGCCGGATCGTCGTATTCAAACTCGTAAACCGCCGAAACCTGATCTCCAGTCCCGGCATAGGAGCGCGCGGCCTCAACCCGCGATACTCCTCGGCAAACACCGCATAGATCGGCTCAGACACAACTGGAAGTGCGATACGTGGCACACCTTAAGGCTACCACTCCACCCTCTGCGAATCTTTTACTGCCCCACCCACTCAAACCGTGTCACCTCGACCGAAGTGCAGCGCAGTGGAGAGACCCGCTTCTCTACCACGGCATTTCAACTCGCTTCTAATCCACCCGCCGTTTCTCTTCCTTAGCCGCCTCAGGATGCGCCTTGAAATAAGCCTCCTGCTCCGTCTGCATCTGCCCGGCCATCTCGCGCATGTCTCCCAGGTTGTCCTGTGCGATCTTCTTCACAATGTCATACCCACCATTCGCCGGCGGAGACCGCAGCACCGTCGCCCAGCGCTCGGTGTTCTTCAGCAGCTTCGGCAACTCCTTCCGCACATCCCGCTTGTTCTTCGCCCACTCGTCCAGGTTGTCGTTGAACTCATCCGCGATCTGCCCAAACTGGTCCAGCGCATCATGCATGTCCAGCGCATACCCCGGCCTCGGAGGCCTCCCCAGCAGGTCCTCAATCTCCTTCACCCGCGCATCTAGAATCTTCTCGAACACCTTCATCCGCTCCATCGGCACCGGAGCCACTTCACGCAGCTGCTCTACCTCGGCCTCACTCAGCGGTCCATCCGTATCATCCTGAGCGCGCAACGAACCCGCCAGCATCAGCGCCAGCCCTGCCATCGCTGCCACGCGCCACACGTTCCACCTCAATGCGCGAACACCATCGCCAGCACCTTCGTATGCACCGCATTCAGGTGCTGCAGCGTCGCCTGCATCGCGCTTTCCTGCGCATACCCCACCACATGCACCATGTCCGACACCCGCCTTGTCGTCCGCTCCAGCATCATCTCCGTGTCCTTCAGCCTCTTGGCGTTGCCCACCGCCTCGGCCTGCACCTTCGCCGCGATGTCATTCATCTGCTGCATGGTCACGCGTGCCTGCGCCTCCTGCCCTGCGGCGATCTGCTGTCCCTCCAGCTCCGTCAACGCCGCCAGCACCTCCGCGTACCGATAACATCGGTCACGCGGATTTGCCTGCGCCGCCTGCTCTTCCATATGCGTCAGAGTCACCGCATCCAGGGCCACTCCCGGCCCCGCGGCTCGCGCTACCCCATCTGGCACAAGCCCCACCACTACCACCACCCACACCCCATACATCAACCGGCACATCAGCTTCCGTGGACTCATAGCGCACCTCGTCAGTGCTGCAATCCAATCGCTCGCCGCTGTTTACTTCTCGCCCTCCAAAGCTACCAGTCGATGCTTCGCCTGGAACTCCTGATCGGGAAACTTGCCATTCGCAGCGACAAGAAACGCCTTATACGCCATCTCCGCCTCCTTCCGCTGGTGGAGGCTGTCATGAGAGATAGCCTCCAGAAACAGACTCGATGCGGAGTTGGGCAAGACTGTAGCACGCGCCGTCAACGCTTGCAAGGCCGTCTTCGGGTCGTTGTTCTTCGACGCCGCAAACGCCAGGTGCTCTGCCGTCGCTCCCCACGCATCATCGTCGTCAAACTCTTTCCGCATCGCGAATGCTTTCGCCAGCGTCGATTCAGCCTGCGCATACTGCCCCAACCTCACCTGCGCCGATCCCAGATCGTCCAACAGCGTCGGATCACTCGGCGCTCCCACCACAAGCCCCGCGTACAACACCTCCGCATGGGCCTCATCATTTTGCGTTTCATACAGATGCGCCAGCACCCGTGTCATCTCCGCATTGGCCGCAAACTTCGCATCGCTCTTCCGCAGTGACTCCATCAGCGGAATCGCTACCCCCGCCTTGTTCTCCGCCGCATACACCGGAACCGCCTGCGCCACCAGCCGCGGGTCGCCCGGATGCTGCGCCAGCCCCGCCGTTACGACCTTGTCAGCCTCGTCCAACTTTTTCTGTTGCATCAAAACATGCGCCAGCCCAGCTGTCGCCTCTGCATCGTCCGGAGTCTCCGTCAGCGCCCGCCGATACGCTCCCTCCGCCAGCGCCGGCTCGCCCATCTGCTCCGCCAGCTCCGCTCCCAGCAGCACATCCGCAGGAGTCTCCGGCGTCACCTTCAGCGCCTCCAGCAACTCACTCTGCGCCGTAATCGGGTTCTCGCCGTCATCCAGGTTCGCCAGCGCGCGCCATGCTCGCCCCTTCAACTCCGCCGCTGCTCCTGCCGTATTCGCCGCCGCCAGCAGATCGTCATGTGCCTGCGTCGTCTTTCCCTCGCGGGCCTCCATCAAACCCAGCGCCAGCTTAGGCTCAGCCACCGTGCCATCTGCTGCAATTGCCGCGGCATAGGCAGTCGCTGCCACGCTCTCATCGTTGTTATGGTCCGCCGCAAACCCCAGGTCATACTGCACCCGGACATCCTTCGCGTGCCCCGCCGCTAGCACCTTCAGCTTCAACTCAGCGCCCGCATAGTCTCCGTGCTCCAGCGAGCTCTCCGCATCCACAATCTGCTGCCGCACCGCATCGTCAGCCGAGTGGTCATCCACACTCTGCGTCCCCGGCGGCAACTGCTGCGCAAACCCCACCCCAGCAGCCATCACTACTAAAACGATCACCGCCACTCGCAAACGCATCACCACAAAACCTGCTTCCTATTTCCTATTCGCTACTTCCTACTTACTGCTTCAACACCGGCCCCAGCCACTGCCCCGTATGCGACGCCTTCACCTTCGCAATCTCCTCCGGAGTTCCCGTCGCCACAACCTGTCCACCGCCGCTGCCGCCCTCCGGCCCCATATCGACGATCCAGTCCGCGCACTTGATCACATCCAGGTTGTGCTCGATCACCAGCAGGGAACCGCCGCCCTCAATCAGCTTATGGAACGCCGCCAGCAGCTTCGCCACATCCTCAAAGTGCAGCCCGGTCGTCGGCTCGTCCAGAATGTACAGCACCCGGTTCGTCGCCTTCCTCGCTTCAGCACGAGCATTGCTCAACGCGCCCGCCGGCCCACCCGCCCGCACCGTCGCCAGATGCTGCGCCAGCTTCACGCGCTGCGCCTCACCGCCACTCAACGTCGTCGCACTCTGTCCCAGCCGCACATAGCCCAGTCCAACCTCATCCAGCACCGCCAGCTTGTCCACAATCTTCGGATGCCCCGCGAAGTACACCAGCGCCTCGCGCACCGTCATCCCCAGCACCTCGTGGATGTTCTTGCCCTTGTACTTCACCTCAAGGATGGACGCTTTATAACGCGTTCCGTTGCACTCCTCGCACGGCAATTCCACATCGGCCAGAAACTGCATCTCTACCGTGACGGTTCCATCGCCCTCGCAAACATTGCAGCGGCCACCCGGCACGTTGAAGCTGAACGACCCCGCCGTCAGCCCCTTGCGCCGAGCATCCGGCTGCGCCGCAAACAGCTCGCGAATCGCATCGAACGCCTTGATATACGTCACCGGATTCGACCGCGGCGTCCGCCCAATCGGCGACTGGTCCACCAGCACCACATCCGTCAGGTACTGCGTGCCCGTCAGCTCGCGATACAGCCCTGCAGTCTCCCGCTTCTCAGAGTCACCACCCTCACCTTGCCCCAGCCACTGCATCAACGCCCGATACAGCACCTGGTGCACCAGCGTCGACTTACCCGACCCCGAAACCCCCGTCACGCAGCACAGCAGTCCCAGCGGAATCTCGACATCCACGCCGCGCAGGTTATGCACCCGCGCGCCCTTCAGAACCAGCTTCTCGCGCCCCGGCTCACGCCGCAGCTTCGGCACCGTAATCTTCGCGCGCCCGCTCAAATACCTGCCCGTCAGCGACGCCGGATCTTTGCTGACCTCCTCCACCGTCCCCGCTGCCAGCAGCTTTCCACCCAGCTCACCCGCACCCGGCCCCAGGTCAATCAGCCTGTCCGCCGCACGAATCACATCGGGATCGTGCTCAACGACAAGAATCGTGTTCCCCAGGTCGCGCAGCTCCTCCATAATCCGAATCAGCTTCGCCGTGTCGCGAGAGTGCAGCCCAATCGAAGGCTCATCCAGCACATACAGCGCGCCCACCAGCCGCGATCCCAGCGACGTCGCGAGTTGAATCCGCTGCGACTCCCCGCCACTCAGCGTCGAACTCAACCGGTCCAGCGTCAGATACTCCAGTCCCACCTGCTCTAAGAAGTGCACCCGCTGCCGCACCTCTTCCAGAATCTTCCCCGCAATCTCCATCTGCATCGGGCTCAGCGTCAGCGCATCGAAGAACGCCTCCGCCTCCGTAATCGTCAGCGCACAAACCTCGCAGATGTTCTTGTCCCCGCCGTTCGGAGAAGGCAGCATCACCGCGCGCGCCTCCGCCCGCAGCCGCTGCCCCTTACACTCCGGGCAAGTCGCATACCCGCGATACTTCGACAGAAACACCCGTACGTGTAGCTTGTACTTCTTCCGCTCCAGCTCCGCGAAGAACCCACGTATCCCCGCCCAGCTTCCGCGACCCTCTTCAATAAACTCGCGCTGCGCATCCGTCAGGTCATACCAAGGGATATTCGTCGGCACGCCTTCACTCTTCGCCGCGCGCTTCATCTCCCCATGCCATGCCCGATACTTCGGCTTGTTCCACGGATCGACCGCACCCTCATCCAGCGTCTTCGACCGGTCCGGCACAATCAGGTTCGGATCGAAATCAATCGTGTTCCCAAACCCCTGGCACCGCGGGCACGCCCCAAACGGATTGTTGAAACTGAACAGCCGCGGCTCCGGCTCACGATACGCCCTATGGCAGCTCTCGCACTCAAATGCAGCCGAGTACCGCAGCCACTGCGACGCCCCCTCATCCTCACGAGGCACCGTCTTGAACACAATCTCCCCACCCTCGCGATACCCCGTCTCAATCGCATCCACCAGCCGCGACCGCACCTCCGCACTCAGCGCCAGCCGGTCCTGCAGCACATAAATCGGCCGCGAAAAATCTAACTCCAGCAGCGACTCCGGCGTAGAAAACTCCACAATCTTCCCCGCACCACCAGCATCCGTACTCAACCCTGCAACCGTAGCGTTGAAGGGGACGGGCTTCAGCCCGTCCGTTGGCGCTCCCACTGAAGATGCGGCTTTAGCCGCGGAGGGAATATCCCCCTGCCACAACCGATTGAACCCTCGCCGCCGTAGCTCCCCCAGCCGCTCCTTCATCCCCTCGGTCACATCCACAACTGGCGCAGCCGCCGCCTTCGCGCCCTTCGTCGCTTTCTTCGCAGCCTTCTTCGGAGCGGCCTTCACCTCCGCCTCGCCCTCAGCCACCGGCGGCTCAACGCCGCGCAGGGCTTCCAGCTTCACTTCGGTCCGCACAATAGGGAACAGCGCATACGCCCGTGTTCCCTCCGGCAGCTCCAGCACGCGCTGCACAATCTCATCCACCGAGTCTCGCCGCACCACCCCACCACAGTGCAGACAGGTCACCCGCCCGCAGCGCGCAAACAGCAGCCGCAGATAGTCATAGATCTCCGTCGCCGTCGCCACCGTGCTGCGGGGGTTCCGTGTCTGGTTCTTCTGTTTGATCGCAATCGCCGGCGCCAGCCCATCCATAAAGTCGACGTCCGGCTTCTCAATCCGCTCCAGAAACTGCCGCGCATACGCCGACAGCGACTCCACATACCGCCGCTGCCCCTCTGCATACACCGTATCGAACGCCAGCGAGCTCTTGCCCGACCCCGACACCCCGCTCACCACCGTCAGCGCATTATGCGGAATCTCCACATCGATGCCCTTCAGGTTATGCGTCCGTGCCCCCCGAATTGTGATCTGCTCATTCACTCAATAGCTTCTGTCTTTTGCTTGTCATTCCCGCAGGGAATCTGCGTTTGTCTTTTCTACTGTCTACCCACTACCGTCTACTCACTGTTCCTCTGCGGCCGCAACATCTCCAGCAGCAGCAGGCAAGCCCCCACCACAATCGCCGAGTCCGCCACATTGAAGTCCGGCCAGTGATAGTGCACGATGTGGACCTCGATAAAGTCCACCACATACGCATACCGTATGCGGTCGTACATGTTCCCAATCGCACCACCCAGAATCATTGCCAGCGCAATCGTCGTCGCATTCAGCTGCCGCCCCATCTTCCAGATCAGCACCAGCACCACCACCACTGCCACAATCGAAAACGCAATCAGCACATTCCGCACCAGCCCCGGCGACCGGAAGTCTTCAAACAGGCTGAACGCCGCCCCTGTATTCAGCAGGTGCGTAATCCGAAACACATGCGGCCATACCACAATGGCCTGCCCAATACCAACATGGTTTGTAATCCAGATCTTCGTCACACGGTCCAGCACAATCACCAGCACCGCAATCAAAAACACCACCCAACGCCTGTCCCGCATTAAACCTTTCCTTCCGTCGATTCAAACCCAACCATCGAAGTTACCGCCGTTTAAGCCGTTGTTCTTGTCGTGGCTGTTGCTTCTAGGTACGCCAAGGCTTCAGCCTTGGCTCTCATAACCGCATAGGGAAATCGGGGCTTTAGCCCCTGGGGTACGCCTTCTTCAAGGACAGGCATCAATTCGTCCCTCCGGCCGTCGCTTCAAACCCAATCGCATCCAGCGCCTCAGCGCATCGCGAGCACACCTCAGGCCACCGCGCGTCGCTGCCTACATCGGGCACCACGCGCCAGCACCGTCCGCACTTCGCGCCATCGGCCACCTGCGTCTCGATCAGCACAGCCTTCGCCTGCGCGCTCGCGCCCACAAGCTGCACCGTCGCCTGGCTTACGTTGAAGAACTCCGCCAGCGCCGCCTCATACTTCTTCAACACCACAGCTTCGTCCGAGCCCTCGGTCGCAATCACCGCCACGCTCGCCTCAAGGCTCTTGCCAATCGACTTCGCAGCGCGCATTGCCTCCAACTCAATCATCACCAGAGACCGCACCGCCAACAACTGCTCCCACTCCTTCTCGATCCCGGCCACGCTCCCCGGCACAATCTCCAGCACCTCCGGAAACAGCGCCAGATGCACGCTCGCCGCGCGTCCATCCATCTTCGGCAGATATTGCCACACTTCATCCGCCGTGAACGAAAGAATAGGCGCAATCAGCCGCGTCAGCGCCTCCGCAATCCGCCACATCGCCGTCTGCGCACTCCGCCGCGCCGCGCTCTTCGGAGCGAACGTGTACAGCCGGTCCTTCACCACATCCAGGTACAGCGCACTTAAATCCGAGTTCGTAAACTCATTCAGCGCCTGGTACGCCCGATGAAATTCAAACTCGTCATACGCCTTCCGGATCGCCGCATCCAGCTCTGCCGTCCGTGCCAGGATGTACTGGTCCAGCGGCTGCAGCGCGCTCCACGCCACCGCATCCACACTCGGATCGAAGTCCTCAAGGTTACTCAGCAGAAACCGCAGCGTGTTCCGCAGCTTGCGATAGTTCTCACTCACGCGCTGCATCAGGTTCTCGCTCGCCGCAACGTCCTCGCGAAAATCCACGCTCGCCACCCACAGCCGGATGATCTCGCCACCCAGCCGGTTCGCCACATCCACCGGGTCCACGCCATTGCCCAGCGACTTCGAGAACGCGCGCCCCTGTTCATCCAGAGTCCATCCGCTCGTCGCCACATACTTGTACGGCGCCGCATCGCACATGCCCACCGAGCTAAGCAGCGACGAGTGGAACCACCCGCGGTGCTGATCGCCGCCCTCCGTATACAGGTCGGCAGGGAAGCGCAGCTCCGGCTCAACCTCCAGCACCGCATGCCAGCTCGCACCGCTCTCGAACCACACATCCAGGATATCCATCTCCTTGCGAAACTCCGAAGGCTTCCCAACCTCTCCGCAACCCGGACACACCGTACCCTTCGGCAACAACTCCGCCACGCTCTGCGAGTACCACGCATCCGCGCCCTTCTTCGCAAACAGCTTCACCACGCTCTTGTTGATCGCCGGATCGTTCAGCGGCTCATGGCAGCGCTCGCACAGAAACACCGCAATCGGCACGCCCCAGATGCGTTGCCGCGAGATGCACCAGTCCGGCCGCGTCGCAATCATGTTGCTGATGCGCTCTTCGCCCCACTCCGGGTCCCACGTCACGCGGCTGATCTCCTCCAGCGCGCGCTCCCTGAACGTGACATTCTGCCCATCGGCCTTAGGCGAAAGCACCGGCGTCTCCATCCCGATAAACCACTGCTCCGTCGCTCTGAAGATCAGCGGCTTATGGCACCGCCAGCAGTGCGGATAGCTATGCACCAGGTCGAACTCGCCCATCAGCGCACTCTTCTCCGCAACGAGCTGCTTGATCACCGAGTTCGCCTTCTGCACAAACAGTCCATCGAACGGCTGCCCATCGTAGTTCCGCAGCTTGCCCTGAGCATCCACATTGCACGTCAGCGGCAGGTCATACTTCTGTCCGGTCGCAAAGTCATCCGGCCCATGGCTCGGGGCCGTATGCACCGCACCCGTTCCCTGATCGGTTGTCACATAATCGGCATTGACGCCCAACACTTCACGTTCCAGGAACGGATGCGCAAACGTCACGCGGTCCAGCTTCGCTCCCGCAAACTTCGCGATCACCTTCGCGCTCTTCAGATCGCCCAGCAGCGTGCAGGCCTCGCGAACCTGCTCCGCCAGCGCCTCGGCAACGATATACACATCCGCACCATCATCGAGCGCAACGTACTCCACCTCCGGCCCAAACGCCACCGCCATGCTCGCCGGCAGCGTCCACGGAGTCGTCGTCCAGATGATCGTATAAACGCTCTTACCCCTCAGCTTCGGATCGATCTTCTCCGGCGCGCTCGTCAGCTTGTACCGCACATACACACTCGGCGAGGTGTGCATCGCATACTCCACCTCTGCCTCAGCCAGCGCCGTCCGGTCATGGCTGCACCAGTACACCGGCCGCAGCCCCTTGTAGACGAACCCCTTCTCATAGAACCCATAAAACGTCTCCAGGATCTTCGCCTCGTACTCGAAGTCCATCGTCTGGTACGGCTTCTCCCAGCGCCCAAACACCCCCAGCCGCTTGAACTGGCTCCGTTGCAGGTCGATGTACTTCGCCGCATACTCGCGGCACGCCTGCCGCACCGCCACCGGGTCCATCTCCAGCTTCTTGCCGCCCAGCTGCTCGTCCACCTTGATCTCGATCGGCAGCCCATGGCAGTCCCACCCGGGCACATACGGTGCGTCGAAGCCCGCCATCGTCTTCGTCTTCACCACAAAATCCTTGATGCACTTGTTCAGCGCATGCCCCAGGTGGATCGCCCCGTTCGCATACGGCGGCCCATCATGCAGAATGTACTTCGGCGCACCCGCCCGCGCCGTCCGGATCTGCTGATACAAACCACTCTCTTCCCAGCTCTTCAGCCGCACAGGCTCGTTCTGCGGAAGGTTCGCTTTCATCGCGAACTCCGTCTTCGGCAGGTTCAGGGTGCTCTTCAGGCTCTTACTCTCTGACATCCAGTTCTGTCTCCCGGTGCTTTCTGCTTGCAAGCGCGCTTTCTGTCCACAAAGGCGCTTCATCGCTCCGCGCAGGCACATTGCCCATCGAAACTATCGCGCAAACCTCTATTGTAAATCTCCAGGCGACGGCATAACCGGCCCCACCCATATGAAGTGTCATCTCGACCGGAGGCCTTGAGCGAACGTAGCGAGTCGATGGGCCGCAGCGGAAAAACCTTCAGTTTACTGGCGAGCCACGAACTAGGTACCCCGGGCCTTCAGGCTTGGGTTTCATAGAGTGCTTGGAAAAGGGAGGGCTTTAGCCCAAAGGTTCGCTTCTTTCAAGACTTTCCACCCCACAAAACTCCCGTAGACATCTTGCACAGTCCATGCGTCTAACATCTAGAGTCATGGCCGGGCTACGTCCACACCCCGCCGAGAGTTTGTACAATAGCCCACAGCGAACAAAACGCCTCACCGCCTCAAGAACCCTATGGCTGAAAACAAAATGAACGTCGGCGGGACCCCCGATAACACCGTGCACCTCAGCGGAGAGATCAAGGAAGAAGGCGTCTTCGCCTCCCTTATCTCCAGCTTTCGCGACGTCTTCTTCCCCGAAAAGCTCCCACCCCTCGTCCTCGAGTCCAAGCCCATCCCCGTGCCTGATCGCATGGCGACCAAGATGAGCCCCCAGTCCCTCGGGCTCTCCATCACCTTCTACGCGCTGCTCATCCTCCTCATCGCGCTGCTCATCAGGAACCACGTCAGCCTCGCCCCCAAAGTCATCCAGACGGTCGTCAATCTCACCGCGCCTCTGCCGCCCGTCCCGCCTGCGGCAGATAAGATCGGCGGCGGCGGCGGCACCCACGACCTCGCTCCCGTCACCAAGGGCGCTCTGCCCAAGTTTGCCCAGCATCAGATCGTCCCACCCAAGGCTCCGCCCACCATCCCGCCCAAGCTCGCCGTTGAGCCTACCGTCGTCGTCCAGCCCGATCTCAAGATGGCCAACGTCAACATGCCCAACTTCGGCATGCCCAACGCTCCGGCGGCCACCATCGGCTCGCTCGGCCCCGGCTCAGGCGGCGGCATCGGTTCGGGCAACGGCCCCGGCATCGGCCCCGGCTCAGGCGGCAACACCGGCGGCGGCGTCTACCACATCGGTGGCGGCGTCCGTCCTCCCTCGGTTATCTACTCGGTTGATCCTGAGTTCTCCGAAGAAGCCCGCAAGGCCAAGTTTTCCGGCAACGTCCTAGTCGACCTCATCGTCGACGAAAACGGCCTCCCCTCCCACGTCCGCGTAGCCCGCGGCGTCGGCATGGGCCTCGACGAAAAAGCCGTGGAAGCCGTTCGCCAGTACAAGTTCAAACCCGCCACCAAGGACGGCAAACCCGTCAAAGTCGAACTGACGGTCGAGGTCAACTTCCAGATCTTCTAAAGAAAAATAAGCAGGAGTACTCGGATTTGCCGTTGCCTTTGCTCTTGCTGTTGCCTTTCTTTCTGTCATTCCGAGCGCAGCGAGGAACCTGCTTCTCGCGCGCGAAGCGCGCCCGCTCTTGACAAATCCACTACAATAGAAACAGAGAAGGCTCGGCACTCAGCCGGGCCTTTGTACTTTGAAAACCGAAAACCCCAAACCCGTCCCCCGAAACCGGGCGCAAACACCAGCCTGCCAGTAACGCGCAACAAAGGATACACCCTTAACCCCAATCCGCTCCGGATCATAGCCCAAAACCGGGGGAGGGTAGCCCGCTATACCGCGACCGCCCCGACCTCTTCAAACGTCAGGTTCTCCGCCGGACTCCCCATCGCCGTCTTCCACTTCAGAAACATCGTCCCATAGCTATCGGTGATGCAGCTCGCCGGATCGACTCCCAGCTCCGCCAGCATCCGGTCGATCCACGCCGGCTCGCCCTCCAGCTCAGCCCAAACCCCAATCGGAGTCTCATCCACCACCAGCTTCCCACCGCCGGCCACATACTCGGTCCTGTACTTCTCATACCGGAACACAGCGTCATACCCCAGCTGCGCAAAAATCTCCGCCAGCGCCGGGCCTTCGTCCACCACACTCTCGGTCTCGATCCGCCGCTTGTACTGCACATCCGCATCGTTGATATCGGCCTTGCGCTTGTGCGTCACTGTCCATGTATCGCCATACTGACGCAGCCGCAGAATCTGCTTCCGCCCGCGCAGCGTGCGCTCCGACGTGTCGTACAGTGTATTGGACTCGAACGTCCGCTCGGTCTCCAGCTCAAACCCAAGCGCTTCAGCGGCCGCGCGCAACCTGCGCACATCCGCCACGGGAAACTTCAGCTCGATCTCCGCAGCCTGCATGGCAGCGATTCTACGCCTCATCCCCGGTAAACACCCCTGTGGAAGACCAGCCCCAAAAGCTGGGTGCCCCATCTTCGCCGCGGCTTTATCGCGGCTAAGGTGGGTTCGCAGGACGTCAGCGATACCATGAAAGAGCTAGCATGCCGCCGACCGAACACCTCTACGCCGCGAACCCCGCAGATATCGCCCGTGCCGCCACGCTCCTCCGCGAGGGCCGTCTGGTCGCCTTCGCCACCGAAACCGTCTACGGCCTCGGCGCCAACGCCCTCAACCCAGAAGCCGTCGCCAGCATCTTCACAGCCAAGCAGCGCCCCGCCTGGGACCCCCTCATCGTCCACCTCGCCTCACCAGGGCAGCTCGACACCATCACCGAGATCCCCTCGTATCTCGTATCTCGCATCTCGCATCTCACCAACGCTTTTTGGCCCGGCCCACTCACACTCCTTCTGCCCCGCAGCGCCGCCGTTCCAGATGCCGTCACCGCCGGCAGGGAACTCGTCGGCGTCCGCATCCCAGCCCATCCGGCCGCGCACGCACTCCTCGCAGCCACAGGCATCCCCATCGCCGCCCCCAGTGCCAACCGCTTCGGACACACCAGCCCCACCACCGCCGACCACGTCCTCGCCGACCTCGACGGCCGCATCGACGCCGTCCTCGACGCCGGCCCCACCAACCTCGGCCTCGAGTCCACCGTCCTAGACCCCACCCAGACCCCGATGGTCCTCTACCGCCCCGGTGCCATCACCCCGGCGCAACTCACCGCCGCTACCGGCCTCCCAATCACCATCTACACCCCACCCACTTCCCGCTCCGCGCCAGAGGCTCTGCCATCCCCCGGCGTCGGCATCCGCCACTACGCTCCGCGAGCCACGCTCCAACTCACCGGCTCCACACCCGAGTCCCTCAACCACGCCCTCGCCACCACCTCCAGCCCCACCACTGGCGTCATCCTCCCCACCGGTTGGCAGCTCCACCACACAGCTCTCACTGAACCCTGGGCCCCTTGGGACAACCCCACCGCCCTCGCCGCAGCCCTCTTCGCCTGCCTCCGAGCCCTCGACGACCGCGGAGCCACCCGCATCCTCTGCCCGCTCCCCCCACCAGGCGGCATCGCCGACGCCATCCGCGACCGTCTCGAAAAAGCCGCCCGCACCACCTGACCGAAAAAGCAAAGCGGCGAGCGCAAACCGCGCCCGCCGCTTTAATCCACCACTCAATCCCTACTTCATTACGCTGCCAACCGGATTCACCTCACTGCTTTTGAACAAATACTTAATGCCGCTCTTGTAGATCAGCACGCGGTTCCTCCCCGACAGCAGCTTCAGCACACACTTGTCGTACCACTGGATGATCCCGCGAACCTCTTCGCCGTCCTCCAGAATCACTGTCATCTCGGTCTGCTGCTGCATCTGCTTCTGGAAGTAAAAAGCCTCGGCGTGCGTGCTCTCCGGCGTCGAGCGCCCGTCTATGTTCGCATGCGTCAGCGGGTCTTCCACATGCACCGGGTCACGCCGCCGCTCTATCAGCGACAGGTGCGGACGTATCAGCTTGCGCGTCCCATTGAATGTGTTGTCGTCCTTCCGGCTTACAGCCTTCGGTGTACTGCTCTTGCTCTCAATCACGTGCCACCCCTCTTTCCTGTACTCGGTACCTGCGGCCCCGTTTAGGGATGCACGAAGGCAGCGAAGCACGCTCTTTCCTGGAAACAGCGCGCCTCGTTCGACTCGTCTTATGTCCCGTATTGCTTTCTAATTGTAGGATGCAAAGACCAGCCGTGGCGGTTTGATCGCGTTTCCTATTCCTTAGTCAGGAATACTCATCAGCCAGTTGGATTCACCAACCGCCCAAAACGCCTCAACTACAACCAGAGCTACGCCCGACCGGCCCCCTCCAACTCCACCGCCAGCGAATCCAGGCTCAACGAGCGCAACAAGTTACGCCGCATCCCGCTCTGCACGGCATCCATCGCCCGCACCGCCCCTCAATCCACTCAAACCCGAACGTGTCCGCCATCCGCTGCAACTCTGCCCGGCGGTCGACGTTCCTCATTCGCTCACCTGCACCCGCCTGCAGCAACAGCATGTCCTCCAGCAAACTCGACAGCGCCCCCATCAGCGCCACCGTCTTCACCTGCCCCTCGGCCCCCGCACGATACGTCTCCGTCATCTTGAACAGCGCAGTATGATCGCCAGCCCGTTCAGCCCCTTGCAGCACTACCAAAGCATCGTTCCGGGCCGCCGCATACTCTGCCAGATCGAACCGCATCGCCCGCCCAAACGCGCCCTCGCTCAGCCGCGCCGTCAGCTCGCGCTCACTCATGTTCATCTCCGGTCTGCGCTCCGCCAGCAGGGAACTGATCTCCTCCACCGGCAGCGCTCCCAGATGCGCTACCGCACATCGCGACCGGATCGTCGGCAGCAGCTCACCCAGGTTCTCCGCCAGCAGAATGATGTGCACATACGTCGGAGGCTCTTCCAGCAGCTTCAGCAGCGAGTTCGCAGCCTCCTTCATAAACGCAGCCGACGTAATGATGAACACCTTCGCCGGCGCCTCCGTCGGCAGATACTGTGCTCGGCCAATCATCGTCCGGATTTGGCCAAGCTTGATCAGCAGCTGCGGCGGGTCCGGCGGCACCACCAGCACATCCGGATGCGTCTGCACCAGCACCCGCGTGTCCTTCTTGTCCGTCTCGCGCATCTCCTCGCGAACCGCGACGGCATCCGCCACCTTCGCATCCAGCTCCGCGCTCTCGGCAATCCGCACGCAGTTCTTGCACACACCGCAGAAGGCCGCTAACTCACGGCCATCCGCCGCTACATCCCGAGGCTGACGTTCGCACTCCAGCGCCATTGTCAGCATCAACGCCAGCGTGTACTTACCCGCCCCTCGCGGCCCCAGCACAATCAGCGACCGCGGCAGCCGCCCTGCAGCCACCGCCGCACGCAACCCCTCCACCACATGGGCATTGCCCACAAACTCCGCAAATGTCTTCGGCAGCTTCACATCTCTAGCCTATCTGCCTTCGCCTTACTTTGCGAAACTTGGCTAACTTCGCGAACTTTGCGGGAAAGCTTCTTCCACCCGCATCATCAGCGGCCACTTCGGACGCAGCGTAATCTTCGCCTGCGCCTCCACCGGATACCTCGGCACAAACCGCAGCCTCCACTTCTGCGCAATCGTCGCCAGCGACAGCACCCCTTCCATCCACGCAAACCCTTCGCCGATGCACTGCCGCCCACCACCCCCAAAAGGGAAGTACACAAACCGCGCCCGCACCGCCTTCGCCTCCGCCGTATGCCGCTCCGGTCGAAACTCCAGCGGCTCGTCCCAGAACTCCGCACTCCGATGCATCACATACTGGCTGATAAAGAAGTGCGACCCCGTCGGCAGCCGGTACTCACCTAACTCCACCGGCTTCGTCGACCGCCTGCCCATCGCCCACGCCGGCGGATACAACCGCATCGCCTCCGCAAACACCATCTCCGTATACCGCAGCCGCCCGTAGTCCTCCATCGTCGCCCGTCGGGCGGCATCTCCCGTCCCCAGCACCTCGCCGACTTCGGCATACATCTTGTCCGCGCATTCAGCATTCTGGCTCAACAGATACCACGTCCAAGCCATCGCATTCGCCACCGTCTCATATCCGGCCAGAAAAATCGTCAGGATCTCATCCCGCACCTGCGTATCCGTCATCCCAGAGCCGTCACCTTCATCCTTCGCCGCCACCAGCATCGACGCCAGGTCCTTCTTCTGCTCCAGCTCCTCGCGGCTCAATCTGCGACGGCTCGCAATCATCGCGTTCACCACCTGATCCAGCCGCGCCCTTGCTCGCCGAAACTGCACCACCCCCGGGATCGGCAGATGCAGCACGCTCTCCAGCTTTGGAAACGCGACCAGAAAGTTGTACAACCCCATGATCGTGTTCACCTCATCGCGAACACTCAGCACCTCCACCGTCACCTCGCTGTCGAACAGCGTCCGCGCCACCACATGCAGGCTCAGGTGCATCATCTCGTCGGCGATATCGATCTCCGCGCCCTCGCTCCACGTATCCCGCGCCGCAACCGCGTTCTCGACAATCTGCTCCGCATACCCCGCAATCCGCTGCCGATGAAACGCTGGCGCCGCAATCCTCCGCTGCCGCATATGGATCGGATCATCCGAAGTAATCAACCCTTCACCCAGCAGGATCTTCATCCGCTTCAGCGTGCGTTCGCGTACAAAGCTTCCTGCCTGCGCCACCAGGATCTCGTTGATCCACTCCGGATCATTCACAAACACAATCGTCGTGCCCATGAACCGGTAGTGAGCGATCCGCCCAAACGTCTTGTACAGGTGCTCGAACAGCGGGATCGGCTCTCCAAAGCTCACCCACTTCCGCCGAAAGTAAAAGGGAAGTGCCCGCCTCAGCCCCGGCGGCAGCCGCCACTCGCCCTCCACCCGCGCCGGCACATAATCGTAATCCCGCTCAAAATCTCTCATCGTCTATTCGGAGTAGAAGTGGCTTCAGCCCACTGTCCCGCGGCCCCAATCAATGGGCTTTAACCCCGGAGCCGCTCCCTCACCACCTCAAGTATCCGCTGCCCAATCGCCTCAATGCTCGCCTCCTCCGCAAACATCACCACCCGCTTTGGCTCCCGTCGAGCAATCGCCTCATATTGTTCATGCACTCGACGATAAAACTCCTCGCCCTCGCGCTCGAACCGCCCCTCATCCGTCCCCGAGCTCTTCACCTCGCGATCGTTCCTCCGCCGCGCCCGCTTCAACGCACGCTCCAGCGGAGGCAGCAGCAGCACCGTCAGCTCCGGCTGCACATCATTGCAGACAGCCTTATGCAGCGCCAGCACCCGCTCCGTGCCCAGCCCGCGCCCCGCACCCTGGTACGCCTCACTCGAATCCGTATACCGGTCGCACAACACAACAGCGCCTTCCGCCAGCGCCGGCAGTATCACCTGCTTCAGCGACTGCGCCCGGTCCGCAAACATCAGCGCCAGCTCCGCTTCAGGAGCAATCACGCCCACCTCAGCCTCACTCTTCGAATCCAGCAGCACCGCCCGAATCCTATCTCCCAGCGGAGTCCCGCCTGGCTGCCGCAGTGTCACCACGCGACGCCCCTCGGCCTCCAGCACCGCTGCCAGCCGCCGCAACTGGGTCGTCTTGCCCGACCCATCCAACCCTTCAAACGTAACGAACATTCCTCGGCTCACGTTCCCGAGTCTACTGCACCCGCCACCTCAGCCCACACATCACCCACAACCGGCATCCTACCTACTGTTGGCTTCACACCAACTGCCTCACCGAGGCCAGGAGGTTCGTCATGGTTACTGTCATTCTGCTCTTCTTCTTCGCAGTCCTCGCCGTCGTCCTCGCCGCAAGCATCTGGGGAGGCAACGCTGGCCGCCGCGCAGGTGCGCGCCCCCAGGGAAGCCGCGAAAACATCAACGCCCACACCCCGCCCACGCGCTAACCCAACCGGAGATGCAGCCTACGCGTTATCGGTTAGTGCAGCTGCGTCTCCCACGTCGCCGTAGCGCCCGTAATCGTCACCATCAAAGGTCCCTGTAGCCCCTCATGCAGCGACGGCCCCTTTACCGTATGCTGCTTCTCCGCCGCATCCGTCCACAGAATCTGCGTCTCACCCTCACCCAGAATCTTGAACCGGTAATGAAACTCCGCCCCCGGCGCCAGCGACTGAACCCCAAAGCTCGCGCTCGGATAATCCACCTCCACCAGGTTCACCGTCGCCCCGCTAGCGTTCTTCACATCCGCCTGCACATACGGCGAGCGGCACCCACTCACCCCCGCAAGCACCATCACCACTCCAGCCCCAGCCAGCAACCGCATCCGATTCATCACATCCCTTACTCTACTCTCTACTCCTTTACTCCTCTGCTCTTCACCAGCTCCGGCAGCCGACGCAGCGCCGCCGTCATCCGCAGCCACAGCTTATAGTCCATCGAAGGCGACCCCCCAATCATTGACCCCGCCGGAATGTCCCCATGCACTCCGGTCTGCCCCATCGCCACCACACCATCGCCCAGCGTCTGATGCCCGGCCGTCCCCACCTGCCCCGCCAGAATCGCATTCTTACCAACCGTCGTACTCCCCGCCAGCCCAACCTGCGCGCACAGCAGAGTGTTCTCACCCACCACGCACCCATGCCCCACCTGCACCAGGTTATCGATCTTCGCTCCACGCATCACTCTCGTCTCGCCCACACTCGCGCGGTCCACGCAGGCATTCGCCTGCACCTCAACCTCGCTCTCGATCACCGCTGGCCCCGCCTGCACAATCTTCTGCCAGTTCCCGGCGTCGTCCTTCGCAAACCCAAACCCATCAGCCCCAATCACCGCCCCATTCTGCAACACCACATCGTCGCCCAGCACACACCGCTCCCGCACCACAGCATGAGCATGAGCTAAGAAGCGGTCTCCCACCCGCACGCCGTCATACAACACCACATGAGGCAGCAAAACCGCATCGTCACCCACCACGCACCCTTCACCGATAACCACGTACGCCCCCACATGTGCCCGCGCTCCCAGCACCGCCGTCGCCGCCACCACCGCCGTCGCATGCACCCCCGGCGCATACTTCGGCGCCGGATGAAACACCTCAATCGTCCGCGACCACGCCAGATAAGGGTTCTTCACCCGCAGCGTCGGCACCTCGATCTGCCCAAACCCCGGCTCCACAATCACCGCCGCCGCTCCGGTCTTCTTCGCCATCGCCGCATACTTCGGGTTTGCGACGAACGTCACCTCCGTCGGCCCCGCCGTCTCGATCCCCGCCACACCTGTCACCAACGTCGCGGCCGAACCCTCAGCCCCAACCAACTCCGCCCCAATCCGCTCCGCCAACTCGCCTAAGGTCATGCCGCCATTCTACTTGGCTCTTTCTATCCGGCGATCTGTCATCTCCCCCCATCAACCGCAGCGCGAAGCGCATAGAGGACTCAAGATCGCCAATCTCCCCGGCTACCGGGAAGCAATTTGCCAGCGCCGCGCCGAAACCCTCTACTGCTGATAAACCAGCAATGGCCCACTCACCTGCTTCACCTTTAAATCGACAGTGACCTCCACATGGTCCGCGATCTTCACAAAAGGAATCCCGCTCGTCATCCCATAGTCCTTGCGATTGAAGATCATCGTTCCCGTAATCGTGCCTGCGCCCGTGCCCTTGCCTTCAACCGTCAGCTTCAGCGTCTCGCGTTTAGAGACGCCTCGCACCGAAAAGTCACCGACCACATCAAACGTCACCGGCCCGGTCTGCACCACCTTGGTCGAGTGGAACGTGATCAGTGGATTCTTCTCGACATCGAAGAAGGCATCGCTTCTCAGCTTGTTGTTCTTCATGCCACTTCCCGTATCCACCGTGGCCGCTTGAATCTGGATGTCCAGCACGCCCGTCCGCACATCATTCGACTTGAACTTGAGCATTGCGTCCCACTTGCTGAACTTACCCACGAGCGCAACCGAGGACTTCACATAAAACTTGATTGAGCTGTCGGTCGGCATTGTCGTGAACACAGGAACCTGTGCGTGGCTGGGTGCCGACAACAGGATGAATCCCATAAGGCAGAGAATGACGGTCCGCATGGGCCTCAGTCTCAACGCTCATCTCCTCGCTGTCAATAGAGCCGCAGCCCCGGCAACCTACAGCGAGACCTGCTTCATCGCCAGCCAACGAATCCTACTCATCCCCAAACAACCCCGCCTGCAACGCCTCCCGCGCCACCTTCGCCGCCAGCTTCTTCGTCGGAGACGTCACCCACCCCAGCACCTCCAACCCCTTCAGCGCCGCCCTCGGCACGAACACCCGCAGCGTGTTCCCCCGCCCATCCGGAGGCACCAGAAACACCCCCTGGTCCTCCAGCAGCCGGTCGATAAACCCCATATCGAAGCTCACCAGCCCCTCCAGCGGCATGGTCTCCCGAAACGTCACCCGCACCCACAGCCCCTCGCCCCGAGGCCGGGCAGGGAAGCTCCGTCTCCCCATCCGCTCCGGCTCCAGCGGATCATCCAGATTGAAATCTCTTACATAAGCAATCGTCTCAATCTCATTCAAATCCAGCAGCTTCGCCCGTGCGTCCACCTCAATCAGCTCCACCTGTCCCCCATGCACAAACCCGCTCTGCGGCAGATACCCCCACGCCAGCCGCCCACCCACCTGCCGTATCACGACCTTCTTCTGCGCCGCCGCCATCGCTTCTCACCCGCCAAACTCACCGGATTGTCGCACAACCCGTGAAATCGCCACATAATTTGTGCAATCGGGTAGCCAAAGTTATATATGTAGTGTAAAATCAACCCTTGTGGCGCGCTTTCAAGCTTGTATAAGTCCATCCTTTTGAGCGAGTTACCTCAGACCTCGCTCACCGCCGCTGCCGCACTGTTTCGCCGTACCGTTCGGAGCCCCCAGACTACTCATGGCCGACTACATCTATCTGCTGCAAACACGCCTCAACGCAGCCCAGCTCTCCGCCCTCGATCACGTCCGTAACGCAGCTCGCGCCCGCGCCATGACCGTCTTTCTGGTCGGCGGCGCTGTCCGCGACCTCACCTCCGGCGCCCCCGTCCGCGATCTCGACATCGCCGTCCAGGGCAACGCCCTCAAGCTCAAAAAAGACATTGAGAAGGTCGGGGGCACCCTCATCGGCGAAAGCGAGCCCACACAGGCGCTCTTCTTCAACTTTCCCGGCGGCGTCCGGCTGGAGGTCGGCTCGACCCTCTCCGCCACCTACCCCAAGCCCGGCAAGCCCGTCTACAAGCCCGCCAACATCCTCGACGACCTCCGCCGCCGCGGCTTCACCGCCAACGCCATGGCCATCTCCCTCAACGACGGCTCCTTCGGCCTCCTGATGGACCCCCTCAACGGCATCGCCGACCTCGAGAACCGCGAGCTCCGCCTCGTCTCCAACTACGGCTTCATCGAGGACCCCAGCCTCCTCATCCGCGCTACCCGCTTCATGGCCCGCACCGGCTGGCAGATGGAAGAGAAGACCCGTCAGCGTTACGAGACCGCCAAGGCCGAAGACTACATCGCCGCCCTCAATCCCTTCGCCAAATCCTATGAGCTCGAAGAGATCTTCCACGAGGAAGACCCCCTCCGCGCCCTTCAGGCCCTCGAAGCCGAAGGCTGGATGAAGGTCCTCTTTCCGGCCTGGACCTCCAAGCACGTCAACGAAACCGAGCTCGAGCGACTCCGCGACACCGTCGGCCAGCTCGACCTCATGGGCATCCACCCTGACCCCTCGGCGGCCTTCTTCGGCCCGCTCACCGCCAAGCTCGCGCCCAAGGACGTCACCGCCCTCAAGCACGCCTTCGCCCGCCCCGGCTTCGTCGACCAGATCGCCGCCCTCGAGCCCGACACCAAGGCCTTCGCCACTCTCTTCACCGGCAAAGATGCCGCAGCCCCCTCAGCCACCTGGAAGCTCCTCTACGCCAGCGCCCCCGAACCTATCCTCTGGCTCGCCCACACCAGCAAAGCCGCGACCATCCAGAACAAGTTCAAGGCATTCTTCACCGACTGGCCCCAGGCCAAATCCAAGGTCCCCTATCAGCTCATGCAGGAGATGCGGATCACCCCCGACCTCCCCGGCTACAACGACCTGCTCGACAAGCTCTTCTTCGCCATCATGGACAACCTGCTCGACACCCCCGAAGCCGCCCGCGCCTTCCTCGAGCCCTACTCGCCGCCCGCGCCGCCGCCGCCGGTCAACCTCCGCCGCCGCGCCGTCAAGCGCGAGACCAAGCCCGCCAAGCGCTCCAAGAAGGCCGCGGCCGCAAAGATCGAAGAGGTCGATATCCTCGCCGAAGCCGCCGAGGCCAACGCTCTCCCACCAACCCCGCCGCCCGCGGCCGAAAAGATCGCTCCGGTAAAGGCCTCTACGAAAGCCCCTGCCAAGGCACCAGCAAAGGCAGCAAAGCCCGTCCCAGCCAAGGCGCCAGCAAAAGTAGCAGCCAAGGCTCCTGTAAAGGCCGCTCCGGCAAAGACCCCTATCAAAGCCGCCGCGAAGAAAGCCCCTGCGAAGCCCGCACCCAAAAAGGCGGCACCAAAACCAGCCGCAAAGAAGCCGGCTCCGAAACCCGTCGCAAAGAAGGCACCCGGCAAAACCGCCGTCAAGAAGGCTCCAGCCAGAACCCCCGCAAAGAAGGCTCCGGCAAAACCGGCTCCGACGAAGCCCGCCGCAAAGAAGCCCTCAAAGCCAACTCCAAAGCCCGCCGCGAAGAAGAAGTCACACCGCTAGAGCATTTCTCTCAAAGGTATATAGTTGTTCGCCTTTCAGCGCCAAAGGCGCGACATATATCAGCCTAGGCCGAAGGCCTAGGGAATCTGTTACAGAACTTGTCGTTACTAATCCTGCTAGATGAGCGCGTTAGCGATTTCCCGTGTTTTCAAGAGAAGTTATGCTTTGCCGGTGAGCAGAGATTCCGTGATGGTTTAGGAAAGTTCGTCCTCCGAATATTCGTAGCCCATCACGTTGTATTCCCTAGGAAGCGGACGCATTTCTCCAAGGATAGAGCTCCGATGTGCAGCGAGGATTCTCATGACGGTACGAAGCTGGTTTTCAACGTCTCCGCTTGCAGAAATCGGCGATACGAAGAAGCAGTCACCCCACTCATAGATTGTGCTGTCTTCCAGTCCTCGTGTCTTGATTGTGGCAAGTGTGGCCAAATTGCCGAATCTTGGATGGCTTTGTCCTCGCAACTGTTGAAGGAGCGTGGCCTTTGAAAGCCCAGCATCAAGGAGAATTACACTTGCCACGCTGTGTAGGGCGATCCCGCGCTCGATCGTGCGACGTATCGAAGACAAATGGCATTTTCCAGTCTTGCATTCTAGATAAAGAAGACTCATGTCCCCGAGGACTGACAAGACGTCGAAATCGCCGGACACTCCTCCATCCGAGTTACGAAGAACGTTGCTTACGGTAACCCCGAATGAAGAAGAGAACGCTTGAAAGTTTCTTATCAATAGCTCGCCGACGAACCATTCGAAAGTAGATGAATATCGTTGACGGTCTCTCACAAATCCATCCCTGGCTGCTAAATCGCGCACGGCGATTGACGTAGGAATATGGGCTGTGTCGGAAACCGTCATGAGGAGGTCAGCCCGAGACTCAGAGTTCTCAAAGATCGAGAACATCTGATCCAAATCTTGCTTGGTCCAATATTCAGCGCGTAGGAGCGTATCATCGGCGCTGCCCTCAGACGTTATCTGAAATCCACGTGCGCTGAGGATTCTCTCTACCGAGAATAGCTCTCGCAACCGTATTTGATGCGTGTTGATTTGTGACAGGCCAAGAATCACTCTCATCGTCATGATGATCGTATTCCATCCTGACCTGTTGTCACTTCACGACAAGCGGTCAATGCACTAATCGACCAACATGCGTTTAGCTCTCCGGCCATTAGTCCTGAGAAACGCTTTTCTCGCCACTTGACACCCCAGCTACAATAGAAGCAGGGAAGATTGCGCGGCGAAACCGGGCTCCCACTGGCTCAGACCACCACTTTTTTGACGATCCGCTCAGGTAACCACCCAGGATGGTTACGAGCCTAACCCCAATCGACTGCGGATCATACCGCTAAAACCGGGGAGGGGAGGGAAGCGCGGCTAATCCCGCCCGCGCTTCTTCACCTCGATGCTCAACCGCTTGATCTTCTGGTTCAGCGTCGAGAGCGGCACCCGGAAAAATTCCGCCGCCTCGGTCTGGTTCCAGTTGCACCGCTCCAGCCGGTCCGCGATGATCCGCCGTTCGATGTCTTCGATCACATCGAACAGGCTCGCATCCGGCCGCTGCTCCAGCAGGTTCGTCGAGTAGGTGTTCCCGCGAATCTGCGCCGGCAGCAGCTCCGGCGTAATCGCCGGTCCGTTTGCCAGCACCACACCGCGCTCCATGGCGTTCTCCAGCTCGCGCACGTTGCCCGGCCAGTCGTAGTCCATCATCACCCGCAGCGCCTCGGACGACAGCTCCAACGGCGTAAACCCATTCTCCTCGGCGTAGTACTTCAGGTAGTGGTGCGCTAGCAGAGGAATATCGCCCTTGCGATTGCGCAGCGGCGGCAGCTGCAGGCTGATCACGTTCAACCGGTAGAAGAGATCCTCACGGAACCGGCCCTCCTTCACCGCCTGCTCCAGGTTCACGTTCGTCGCGGCCACAATCCGCACATCCACCTGGATCTCCTGCGTCCCGCCCACGTGCATGAACCGCTTGTCCTGCAGCACACGCAGGATCTTCGCCTGCATGTCCATCTGCATGGTGCCGATCTCATCCAGGAACAGCGTGCCGCCATCAGCGACCTCGAAGAGTCCCTTCTTCGCCGCGACCGCCGAAGTGAACGCCCCGCGCTCATGCCCAAACAGCGTCGACTCCAGCAGCTCGCTCGGTACGGCTCCGGTGTTCACCGGGATAAACGGCTTGTCCCGCCGCGGCGAGTGCGCATGAATGGCCTTGGCGATCAGCTCCTTGCCCGTACCGCTCTCGCCCTGGATCAGCACCGTCGACCGGCTCGGCGCCACCTGTGCCACCAGGTCGAACAGCTGCAGCATCGGCTCGCTCTTGCCCACGATGTTCTCGAACGAAACGCGCTGCTTCAGCGTTCGCTTGAGCTGCACGACCTCCTGCTCGGCCTGGTTCTTCCCAATCGCCGATCGGATATCCACCAGCAGCTTCTCGTTGTCCCACGGCTTCTGTACAAAGTTCGACGCACCCGCACGAATCGCATCGACAACGTTGCCCACCGTGCCGTATGCCGTAATCAGGATCACCGGCATCTCCGGCACCAGCGCCTTGATCCTCGGCAGCAGATCGATCCCGCTCTCGCCCGGCAGCGCAAGGTCCAGCAGCATCAGGTCATACGCCGTGCGAGTCAGTTGGTCCAGCCCCTGGTTCCCGTCCACAGCCATGTCCACCTGGAACCCTTCCAGGGTCAGCAGGGTCTCCAGCGAGTCGCGTATCCCCGCCTCATCATCCACGATGAGGATGCGTTGGCCTCGCGAACCGCTTTGTGTACCGGTATCCAGAACCGTAGGCTCACTCATAACAGCATTAGACATGGACTATCTTTCCTTCTTCGCTAAGGTCGTTCTTCTCGGTTGGACGCGCTGCACTCGTTGACGTCCCGTTCACGCCATCTGCCACAGGCAATTCCAACCGAAAGGTCGTACCTTCCCCTACGTTGCTGGATACCTCAATGGTTCCCGAATGTTCCTGAATAATTCCGTACGTCACCGAAAGGCCAAGTCCCGTCCCCTTGCGCTGTCCTTCACGCGGATTGCTCTTCGTCGTAAAAAACGGGTCATAGATCTTCCGCATCGTCTCCGGACTCATGCCCGCGCCATCGTCCTGCACCTCAAGCAACACACGCCCGTCGTTACTTGCCGTGCGTATCCAGATGTGGCCATCACTCCGTTCCTGCAGCGCGTCCTTCGCATTCAATACCAGGTTCACCAGCACCTGTTGCAGCTTGCCGCGATTGCCCAACACCGCCGGCAACCGGTCGCTCAACTCCACTGCGACAGTTACCCCCGCACCGCGCATCTGGTGCTCCAGCAGCAGCACTGTATCGCGCACCATCGCGTTCACATCCACATGGTTGAACTCCACGCTTCCCATACGCGAAAAGTTCAGCAGACCATTCACAATCTCCGATGCCCGGAACGTCTGCTGTGTGATCTTCTCGATCACTGGCTGCAGCCGTGCATGGGTTGCCTCATCGGCGCGAAGCTGCTTGCCCAGCATCTGTGCATAGCTCGACACCACCGCCAGCGGAGTATTCACCTCATGCGCCACACCCGCGGCAAGCAGGCCAATCGAAGACAGCTTCTCCGCCTGCGTCAGTTGCGTCTCCATGCTCACGCGCTCGGAGATGTCATCCACAATCACAATCCGCCCCACCGCCTTGAATTCACGATTCAGCAGCGGAGCAACCGTGATGTTCGCCGTCCGCGCTTCACCCGCCGGCGTCTGTAGCCTGAACTTGTACAGCGTGCTCACACCCTGCTCACTGCGCAGTCGGTCGAACTCCTGCACAAACTCCATCGGCAGCACCTCGCGCATCGGCCGCCGCAGCGCCTCCTCACGAGGCGTCGCATACATCACTTCCATCTGCGCGTTCCAGCTCTCGATCCGGTCCTCCAGATCCACAGCGAACACACCGATGTTGATCGACTCCACGATGTTCTCGCTGAACTCACGCAGCCGCTCGAACTCCGTGATCTTCTGCTCCAACCGCCGGTATAGCTGTGCGTTCTGGATCGCGATCCCGATATACCCTGCCAGCGACTCCAGCAGTTGCATGTCCTCGCTCGAAAGGAAGTCTCCATCGCCCGTGCGCCCCAGCCCCAGCACTGCAAGCGTACTCCGGCCGCCGCCCTCATGCCTCGCCGCGCGGCACGGCACGTAGTAGTTCAAATCCAGCGCCGCCGACGTCTCACGCTGCGCATCCGGCAGCCGCAGCACCATCTGTGGAGTCTCAAAAAACAGGTGGCTATTGCTGTCTCTTCGATCGAAATCCAGGAACCCAAGATCGAGCGTGCCCGCTGCAGACAGCACCTGTGGGCTCAGTCCATGCGACGCCGCCAGCGAAAACCGTGTCCGCCTTCCCGCAACATCGTCCTCGGCAAGAAACACCGCCACGCGCGTAACGAGCAAAGTCTCCGGCAGTCGTTCCACAATCGAATGCACCAGCGCCTGCAGGTTCGTCTGCGCATTCAGCTCGCTGCCGAACTCCACTAGCGTCTCGCGGTAGTCGATCTCCTTGTGGTCGAAGAAGCGGTCTACCCAGCCCTGAATCATCCGTTTCAACGGATCGAACAGCAGCCCAGTCACAATCACCGCGGCCACCAGCCCCCACGTCCCAAGGCTCTTCATCCGCGTATGCACCAGCTCCGCAAACAACGCGATCACGCCGAAGTACAGCCCCACCAGCGCCCCTGTCGCCAGCGTATACGTCACACCGCGCTTGAAGATCAGGTCAACATCCATCAGGCGATAGCGCACGATCGCCCAGCTGAACGTAAGCGGCAGCAGGATCAGGCTCAGCACCGCGACCTTCGCCAGCGACTCCGGCGCGTTCATATTGAACACGAACGGCACGACGTACAGCGCGGTGAAGGGAAGCACCGTCAGCAGCGTCCCACGCGAGAGCCACTTCAGCTGCTGTCTCTGCAGTGGCTGCTCTTCGCTGTGATACCGCACCCAGAAGATCACAGCCGCCAGAACGTAATAACTCGCCAGGTACACATAGTCGATCTGATCCAGCCGGTGCTTCAACAGCTCGGTCGAAGACCAGTGCGTCATCCACAGCACCCGCAACCCCACCAGCACCGCGCCCGGCAGATACAGCAGCCCATACAGCGCTCTGCGCGCCCGCCCCGCGCGTTCAACCGTAAAGCTCAGCGCAAAATGCAAAAACAGCGCCGGTTGCAACGCCATCGCCAGCACATTCCCCGCGAGAATAGTGTCGTCCAGCCCATCCAGCATACCCGTGTACTGGAACGCATACAGGATGAACGACACCAGACAGAAAACATAAAAGTGCGTCGACTTCGGCGCCGTCCACCGCCGCAACAGCACATACAGCCCGATACACAGATACACCAGCGCAATCAGCCGCAGCACCTGATAATCGGTCCGGTCCGTCGGCACCAGGTAGACCGCCGCCGTAATGGCCCTGCTCATCTCCTTGCCATGCAGCATCGTCTTGCGCTGCAGCGCATAGGTGGCCGGCTGATACACGCCCGTCCGCTCGATCTCACGCTCTGCCGTTGCCAGCCGCGGTGTCGGCACATCATCGATCGCGGTCAGAATGTCGCCTGTCCGGATTCCCGCCTTCTCCGCAGGCGAATCGGGCGGCACCATGTACGCCCTCAGACCGCCATCGGCCTCCATCCACCGGGCCCCATCCGTTGGTTGGCTATACCCGCCCTCCTGCACGAAATTTGCAATCGCCAGCCCCATCGCGGCCAGTGTGAACACCGCGAGAATTAGTGCAAGCAGTCGAGTTTGCGATTCACTCTTCACGGAGATCTCGCTTCGTACAGCGGTCTGTTAAAGGTTTCCTACAGCAAGTTCGAGGCCAAAACGCATCTTCAAGAAATCACAGCAAACTCTCAGCACCTTCGCCTGATTTCGCACCATAAACATCTCATCCTGCAGGAAATCATATCTAAATATAATTATCAGTATGCTTTATATTCATACGCAACTTCATCCTCCGAGGTTCCATCCACCCTCTTTGGTTGCTTCATTGACTCAACTCCGCTCAGGTCTCCTATCCTACGCTTGACCAAATCCACCGCACAGCGTCTCATGGTCGAAGCATGTCCGATCCCCGGCGAGACCTCGCCTCTCCTGTCCCCCTTCGCCCATCTCTCACCATCTGCCGCTCCTATCAGCGTCGGCCCATGGTCTCTCCTTTGACGTCTCCGGCGGCCTGATCCGCGTGCCCTCGTACACCTCTAGAACCATCACAGTCGCCAACACTCGCCTTCAATACCTCGAGGTCGAGCCCGCTCACCCGTCCAGCGGCCCACCGCTGCTGCTGCTCCACCAGCTCCTCGCCACGGCCGAAACCCTCACCGAACTCATCGAGCGCCTCCCCACTGACCGCCGCATCGTCGCGCTCGATCTACTCTCCGCCGAATCTCTCTCTGGCCCGCTCGACATGCGCTCGCACTCACTGGCCCTCCTCGTCGCCCAGTTCGCCGAGAGCGTCGACCTCCTCGAGCCCATCGTCATCGGCCACTCCCACGGTGGAGCCCTCGCTCTCTGGCTCGCCACCATGCCGCAGGTCGGCGTCCGTGGCCTGGTTCTCCTGTCGCCGGCGCATCCCTTCGCCGGCTACCGTGCCCACGTCGTCGCCTTCTACCTCACCCGCTGGGGACGCTTTCTCGCCCTCCGCATCCCCCTCGCTCCCAGCCGCATGATCCTCTGGGCCTACAACCAGGCCGCCGGTACCGGTCGCATCACCCTCGACCACCTCAAGCCTCACCTCCGTGTTCTCCGTAACCGCAGCTCTCTCAAGCGTGTCCTCGAAATCCTCCGCACATGGGAGTCGGACATGACCGAACAACGCAACACGCTCAATCAAACGCCCATCCTCCAGCCCACCCTGCTGCTCTGGGGAGACCACGACTATGTTGCCCCCATCGAGTCGGCCACAGCCCTCAAGGAACACCTGCAGTCCTGGCAACAAGTCACCCTCCCCGGCGTAGGACACCTCCTTCCAGAAGAAGCCCCCGACGAATGCGCCAGCCTCATCACGACTTGGCTTTCCGGGCTCAATCCCGAAGAAACAGCGCCCCCAGGCAACCCGCCTAACCCCCAATAAATTCACATTCAGTCGCTAGAAATTAACGTAATATTCATAAGGGTTCGGTGCCCAGCATCGTGCCACGGAGAACAAACGCCAGCACTTCGGCCTTTGCTCTCCGTGAACGTCATCGTTCCCACAATTCAAACGTAAAGAAGTAGCCGCTATGCCAGAACGCCGCCATCTTCAACTCGATGGCCTGCACCTCTCGTACCTCGAAACGGGTACGGCCATAGAGGGGAGGCCGACACTCGTGCTGCTGCACGGCCTCATGGGCTCAGCGGCTACGTTCCTCCCGTTCATGAACGAGCTCGGCGATGAGCTCCACGTCATCGCGCTCGATCTCCCCGGCTCCGGTCTCTCTGAGCGCCGCCCCGATCTCTCCGCCGATCTCAAGTCCACTACCCTGAGTGTAGCCAGCTTCCTTGACGCCCTTCAGCTCCACAAGCCCATCATCCTCGGCCACTCCCACGGCGGAGCCATCGCTCTGCGCCTGGCAGCTAAGTTTCCGGATCGCCTCACCTCGCTCGCGCTCCTCGCCCCCGCGCACCCATTCTTCGTTGAGGCTAATCCGGTCGTCCGCTTCTATCTCTCGCTCCCCGGCCGTCTCTTTGCCCACACCATGCCCTGGTTTCCGCAGTGGATGCAGATGATCGGCCTCCGCCGCATGGCCGGCCCCCAAAGCTGGGACTCGCCCGAGCGCCTCCAACCCTACCGCGAGAACCTCCGCACCCCCGGCACCATCGCGCATCTGCTCAAGCTGCTCCGCACATGGAACGACGACATGGCCTCACTCGGCCGCCTGCTCCGCAAGCCGCTCTCCACACCTACGCTCGTCCTCTGGGGCAGCGCCGACCGCGCCGTACCCGTCTACACCGCCAGGGAGCTGTGCGCGCGTCTCAAGCAGCCTCAGTTCCATGTCCTCGAAGGCATCGGCCATCGCCCCGCCGAGGAGACCCCAGCTCTCGTCGCAGAACTCGTGCAGCAGCTTGTGCTCTCCGCCTCGACCGCGCGCAACTCGCGCCGCCGCACTCAGCCAGCTTTCAGCCCGAAGCTCTCTTCCACCCACGAGCGGATCGCGCCACTCATCACCTCCAGCTTCGAAGCCGGAGACTGATCCACTCCTGCAAAAAAGTGGTCCGCGCCCTCTACCCACACTATTTTCCGTGGCTGCGGCGCTGACACCAGCACCCCTTCCAGCGCGCCCATAGGCGCATAGGCGTCGTGGTCTCCGCATACAAACAGCTTCGGCACGCTCCCGCACGCGGGCAGAAACTCATACGTGTAATCCCGCCCTTCGGCGCGCACAGGCAGGCCCAGCCCCACCAGCCCCTTCACGCGAGCGTCCCCACAAGCCGCCCGCAACCCCACATTTGACCCAAACGAAAACCCCGCGAACAACAGCGGAAGCCTGAACTTCGCATCCATCCAGTCCAACGCCGCGCGCACATCGTCAATCTCGCCCGGCCCGCCGTCGTGTACACCTTCGCTCAGCCCCACGCCGCGAAAGTTGAACCGCAGCACCGGCATCCCAAAGCTCGCAAACGCCTTGGCCGCGTGATACACGACCTTGTTGTGCATCGTCCCACCACCCAGCGGATGCGGATGCGCCACCACCGCCGCATACAGCGCATCCTCGCGCCCTGTGTTCAGGATCGCCTCCAGCCGCCCCACCGGCCCAATCAAATCCTCTACCGCCACCACCTTCGACCTTCCATCACTCATCTCTTTAGCTTACCTCTGCGTACATCGCGTTTAAACATTGCGTACATTGCGTTCAAAGTCTTTGCCTTTGCCTCTACCGCAGCGACCTCAGTTATCCTTGCCCAAGATGCTCGATCCCATTCAGCTAACCCGCGACCTCGTCGACATCCAATCGACCACCTACCACGAGGCCCCGCCGGCGAGTTCCTCGCCACGACCCTCACCGCTCTCGGCTACACCATCCAGCGCCAGCCCGTCCCTCCGCCTGACCCCGCCACACCCGGCTCCGGTCCGGAGCACGGCAGCATGGCCCAGCGCTTCAACATCTACGCCATCCCCAACGAGCTCGCAGAGCAGGGAATCGTCCCCACTATCGTCTTCTCCACCCACATGGACACCGTGCCGCCCTTCCTCGGCCCCTGCCGCGAAGACGCCACCCACCTCCACGGCCGCGGCACCTGCGACGCCAAGGGCATCATCGCCGCCCAGATCGCCGCCGCCGAGCAGCTCCGCAAGCAGGGCATCCTTGTCGGCCTACTCTTCGTCGTCGGCGAAGAGCGCGACTCCGCCGGCGCCAAGATCGCCAACGAGCTCATCACCACATGGCCAGCCCGCCCACGCTTCCTCATCAACGGCGAGCCCACCGACAACCGCATCGCCATCGCCAGCAAGGGCGCACTCCGCGTCGAGCTCTACGCCCACGGCAAAGCCGCCCACTCCGCCTACCCGGAGTTAGGTTCATCGGCTATCGACAAGCTTCTCGCCGCCCTCCACGACATCCAGCAGCTCCCACTCCCCATCGTCGAAGGCATCGGAGACTCCACCCTCAACGTCGGCCTCATCCACGGCGGCCGCGCCCCCAACGTCATCGCCGACAAGGCAGAAGCCCACCTCCTCATCCGCCTCGTCGACGACGGCGAGTCAACCATGGCCGCCATCGTCGCAGCCGCCGCCAACCGTTGCGAGGTCAGGTTCACCCTCAAGCTCCCCTTCGTCCAGATGCGCTCTTTCCCCGGCTTCGAGACCATGGTCGCCAAGTTCACCACCGACATCCCCGCGCTCACCAACTGGGGCGAGCCCTTCCTGCTCGGCCCCGGCAGCATCCACGTCGCCCACACTCCCGACGAAAAGATCTCCAAGCAGGAGCTCCTCGACTGCGTCGATCTCTACGTCAAACTCGCCACCCAGCTCACACACTGACCGCGCACGCAGCTACACACTCTCGCATGAAAACCATCTTCGACCCGACGAGTGGAGCATCCTCATGTACAAACACATCGACCACCACCTGCGTCAGTTCAACGCCTAGCAGCAAGGCGGCGAAACCCACGCCGCCTCGCTGCCAGTTCACTTCGCCAGCACCGCCTGCCCGGAATGCAGCGCCACATGGTTCGTCCGGCCCAACAGCATCGCCAGCCGGTTCCGCAGCGGCTCCTTCGCAAAGTCCTCCGCAGAAACCGCCGTATGCCTTTCCAGCCACTGCGCCGGAGTCAGAGCCTCAAACGCTGCCGTCAGCTTCTCCGTCACATCAAACCACGCCTTCTTCAGCTCCTCCGCCGACACCGGGTCCGGCAGCTTGCGGTCCGGGTTCGCCACATACGCCTCATCCAGCTCCGGATGCAGCCGTTCGCCAATCTCCAGCCCCGTAAACAGCCGGTCATTGATGGCCGTCAGATGCCCAATCAGATACCGCACCCGATTGCGTCCCGGCGCCACCTGCTTATCCAGCCGCTCTTCGGTAGCGTCCGCAAGCGACGCGCTCACCCGTCCCGTCACCTGCTTCCAGCTCGCAATCACCGTCGCAATCAGCACTTCGTCCTGTGTCATCGAATCCTCTTCCTGGTTGGAAATCTTGGAACTTCATCACTTTGATGACCGTCGAACGATGTCGATGCACCCCAAACCGGGAATAATCTCCACACCGCTGAAGCGAGCTCACCCTCCCATCACGCCACTATGAGAAGATCACTGACAAAATGACCCGGCGCACACTCTTCACTCTCATCGCCGTCCTCTGCCTTGTTGTCGCGGGCACTGTCACTGGCCGCATGGCATGGTTCTACCTCTCCATCCCCTCCAGCAACACCGCGCTCACGCACTTTGACACCCTCATCGTCCTCGGCAACCCCTGCAACTCCGACGGCACCCCTGGCCCCGAGCAGCGCGAGCGCGTCCTCGAATCCGTCCGCCAGTACCAGCAGGGAATCGCGCCGCGCATCATCATGTCCGGCGGCGCAGCACACAATCAGTGGATCGAAGCCGACTCCATGAAGAAGCTCGCCGTCTCCCAGGGCGTCCCCGCAGACGCAATCCTCGAAGATACCAAGGCTCAGAACACCATCGACAACATCGTCAACAGCAGCGCCATCATGGTCACGCAGGGCTGGCACTCGGCCGAGGTCGTCAGCTCGCCTTCGCATCTCCCTCGCGCCGCGCTCATCCTCCAGCACTACACCACCATCGCCTGGCGAACCGACGCCTCCCGCTGGCCCCCCGAGTACCACTTCGCCGTCATCCTCGCCATCTACGCCAGCGAGATCAAGGACTGCTGGCAGATCCACACCAACGGCTTCGCCGCCAGACGCAGACCCGCCTACGCCCCCGCGCTTTCAACACAAACTAGGTAGACGCCTACCATAGTTTTTCAAAACTCCAGCTCCTCAAAACGTTCGTCATTTCGACCGGAGCATCGCGGCATCATCGCGATGCGGAGCGGAGAAACCCCTGTATTTTTCTGTGGCGAGGGCCGCAGGCGCGAGCGTACCTCTACAGCACGACCAGCGATACAGAAGATTTTGCGCAAAGCCACTACACAACCAGCTCGCCATAACCACCCCCTGCGCTTTCAAAACCTCGCCCCAACCACTACCGTCAACAAACCACACCACTTATAAATCCTGTTTGACAGTCGTGTGAATGGGGAGCTATCTTGATGACGGGTACTCTTACCCACTGAGGAAAATCCCATGAAGCGTACTATGTTGGCCATCCTTGCGCTTGCTCCTGCGATGCTCTACGCGCAGACCAAGTCGCCTGCTCAGCCCGAATCTACGCCCGTACTTCAGTCCAGCAACATCCAACCCGCGGTCTTCGCTGTCGGCAGCTCCGCTGCCGCCGCAGCTGCTACCGCCACAGCCCCGGCCCGCATCTCCACCGGCGTTATCAAGCCAGTCCTCGTCCACACGGTCCCGCTCTCGCAGAACGGCATCCTACCCGCCGGCTTCGTGCGCAACCGTAACGTCGCTCTCCGGTTCACGGTCGATCGCACCGGCAAGCCCACCGGCATCAAGGTCGTCAAGTCCGCTGGCGACGCAACCGACAACGAAGTCCTGGCCGCCATCAGCGGGTACCGCTACAAGCCCGCGACCCTCAACGGCGCCCCCATCCCAGTCGACGTCAACCTCACCGTCAACATCCAGTAGTCTCCCCATCCACCACAGATGGAGGCAGCATCGAGCAGAGCAGCACTCGATTCTGCCTCCATCTTTTCTGTACGACAGCTCGCCGTCACCCCTCCCATACCCCGAACATCAGCCCCGGATTGTCCCGCACCAGCACGCATCCCTCATCTGGGTTCGCCGGGTTATACCGCACCGTCACCTCGGTCCCTTCAGGCACCTGTTTCTCCAGCCGCCGCGCCTCACCCTCGCTGCACGCCGTGCTCCGCACATAGCCGCTGAAGAACCCTTCCTCCAGCGAAAAGTAATACGGAAACTCAATCTGCCGGTCCTGCGCCAGCGTCCCCTCGGCCAGTTCGTCTTTGTCCACGAGCACGCCCTTCAGCAGCTTCGCCGTCGCCGTCGGCCACTGAACTGCAGCCGCCAGCTTCTGCTCTCGCTTTCGCCGCCGCATCGCCTTCGATATCCCGCCAAACAGAAAACTCATGCACCGGATTCTAGGTTGGTTCATGCTGTTTCGTCAGCTTTTTCCTCAAACAGCTATCTGTTGACTGAGCAGTAAACTTGCTTCATGGCAGCTGAGTTCACGCACCTCCACCTCCACACCGACTACTCACTCCTCGATGGCGCCTGCGACGTCGACAAGCTCGCCGCCCACCTCAGCAAGATCGGTCAGACCTCCGCCGCCATGACCGACCACGGCAACATCTTCGGTGCCGTGCACTTCTTCGACGCCATGAAGAAGAAGAACCTCAAGCCCATCCTCGGCTGCGAGCTCTACATCTGCAAAGAGGAGGACCACCGCACCAAGCCTGAGGCCGACTCCAAGTACAACCACCTCCTCGTCCTCGCCGAAAATGAAGAGGGCTACCGCAATCTCGTCCGCCTCACCTCGGAGGCCGCTCTGCACGGCTTCTACCGCAAGCCGCGCGTCAGCAAAAACTTCCTCGCCAAACACGCCGAAGGCCTCATCGGCTTCTCCGGCTGCCTCGCAGGCGAGGTCTCCCAGCACATCATGGCAGGGAACTACGACAAGGCGAAGCAGACCGCTGGCGACCTCGAAACCATCTTCGGCCGCGGCAACTTCTTCCTCGAGATCCAGGACCACGGCCTGCAACCCGACAAGGCCGTCACCGAGGCCATGTTCCGCCTCGAAAAAGACCTCGACATCCCCCTCATTGCCACCAACGACTCGCACTACATCGAAGACCAGGACTCCCGCGCCCACGAGATCCTCCTCTGCGTGCAGACCGCTGGCAGCATGAACGACCCCAAACGCTTCAAGTTCGACACCAACGAGTTCTACATCAAGTCCGCCGACGAGATGCACCGCCTCTTCGCGCACGCGCCCGAAACCTGTACCCGCACCATGCAGTTTCCGGAGCGCTGCCAGCTTGAGCTCAAGAAAGTCAAAGACCCGTTCCCCAAGTTCGAGTGCCCTGACGGCCTCACCCTCGACGACTACTTCGAGCAGGTCTGCCGCGAGGGTTGGCGCAAGCGCCGCGAAACCGCCGTCGCCCACCTCGAATCCACCGGCAAGCTCCGCAAGTCCATCGCCGACTACGAAGCCCGCCTCACCCGCGAGATCAACACCATCAAGCAGATGAAGTTCCCCGGCTACTTCATGATTGTCTGGGACTTCATCCGCTACGCCCGCGAGCAGGGAATCCCAGTCGGCCCCGGCCGTGGCTCCGCAGCAGGCTCGCTCGTCGCCTACGTCATGGAGATCACCGACATCGATCCCCTCCAGAACGATCTCCTCTTCGAGCGCTTCCTCAACCCCGAACGCATCTCCATGCCCGATATCGACATCGACTTCGATATGAACCGTCGCGGCGAAGTCATCGAATACGTCCGCCGCAAGTACGGCAACGATCAGGTCGCGCAGATCATCACCTTCAACACCATGGCTGCCAAAGCCGCCATCAAGGACGTAGGTCGCGCGCTCGACATGCCCTACGGCGAAGTCGATCGCATCGCCAAGCTCATCCCCACTACCATCGGCATCACCATCGAGCAGGCCCTCAAGGACAACCCACTCCTCGCCACCGCCTACGACGATCCCAAGATCCGCGAACTCATCGACACCGCCATGCGCCTCGAAGGCCTCGTCCGTGGCGCAGGCGTCCACGCCGCTGGCGTCGTCATCGCGCCGCAGCCTCTCACTGAGCTCGTCCCCGTCACCCGCACCAAGGACGAGGCCATCGTCACCAGCTATGACATGAAGGCCGTCGAGAAGATGGGCCTGCTCAAGATGGACTTCCTTGGGCTCACCACGCTCACCGTCATCGACGACTGCCTCAAGCTCATCCACTCCAACCGCGGCGAAACCGTCGACCTCGCCACCATCGACCTCGAAGACACCGCCACCTTTGAGAAGGTCTTCCACCGCGCACTCACCAGCGGAGTCTTCCAGTTTGAATCCGGCGGCATGCGAGATGTCCTTCGCCGCTACAAGCCCAACTCCATCGAGCACCTCACCGCGCTCAACGCTCTCTATCGTCCCGGCCCCATGTCCATGATCGACGACTTCATCGAGCGCAAGTGGGGACGCAGCGAAGTCGCTTACACCGTTCCCGAACTCGAACCGCTCCTCAAAGAGACCCTCGGCGTCATGGTCTACCAGGAGCAGGTCATGCAGATCTCCAACGTCATCGGCGGCTACTCGCTCGGTGGCGCCGACCTCCTCCGCCGCGCGATGGGTAAAAAAGACGCCGCCGAGATGGAGAAGCAGCGCGCCATCTTCCTCGCCGGCGCCACCGAGCGCAAGTTTCCCAAGGCGGCCGCGGGCGAAATCTTTGACCAGATGGCCAAGTTCGCCGGCTACGGCTTCAACAAGTCGCACTCCGCCGCCTACTCGTTGCTCGCCTACCATACCGCCTGGCTCAAGACCCACTACCCGGTCGAGTTCATGGCCGCGCTGCTCACCTCAGAAACCAGCAAGCCCGAAAACGTCGTCAAGTACATCGGCGAGTGCAAGGAGATCAACATCGCCGTCGTCCCGCCCGACGTGCAGGTCTCCGCCGCCAGCTTCACCCCCAAGGGCGACAGCATCGTCTTCGGCCTTGCCGCCATCAAGAACGTCGGCCACAACGCCATCGAGTCCATCATCACCGCACGCAATGAACTCCAGGCAGCAGGGAAGCCCGGCTTCAGTTCTCTCTGGGAGTTCTGCGAAAAGATCGACCTCCGCCTCATGAACAAGCGCGTGCTCGAGTCCCTCTGCAAAGCCGGAGCACTCGACGCCTTCGGTCCACGCGCCCGCGTCTTCGCGGCTCTCGACAAGGCCATCGAACGCGCCCAGAAATCGCAGAAGGACGCCGCCGCCGGCCAGCACGGCCTCTTCGGTATGTTCGACGACCCCGGCCCCGCCAACGCCAGCGAAGACGCGCTTCCACCCGCACCCGACTGGGACGAGCACACCCGCCTCCAGAACGAGAAGGACGTCCTCGGCTTCTTCGTCTCCGGCCACCCCATGGACCGCTACCGCGAAAAGCTCCGCAATATGAAGGTCGTCGACACCGCTACCGCCTGCGAGATGAAGCCCGAGCCCGTCGTCTTCCAGCGCGGCCGCCGCGAAGAGGGAAGTAACGAGATCCAGATCGCCGGCGTCATCACCGGCCTCAAGGTCGCCAAATCCAAACGCTCCGGAGAGATGTACGCCTCCGCCGCGCTCGAAGACACCGTCGGCAAGATCGAGCTTATCGCCTTCCCCGCAGCCTACGAAAAGCTCGCCGAAAAGCTCAAGATCGACGTCCCCGTCCTCGTCCGCGGCTCGCTCCGCGGAGACGAAGACGCCGCCCCCAAGCTCGCCATCAGCGCCATCACAGCGCTCGAAGACGTCAAGATCAAGCTCCCCGAAGCCCTCCGCATCCGCGTCCCGCTGCACAGTCCGGACACCGAGCTCCTGCCGAAACTCCGCGCGATCTTCCAGTCCTCACCCGGCACCGGCAAGCTCATGCTCCGCCTCGAAGAACCCGACCAGTTTCAAGCCGACCTCGAAACCCACGGCCTCAACGTAGCCGCCGACGTAGCCTTCATCGAAAACGTCGAAGCCCTCGTAGGCCGCGGAGCCGTCCAGATCATCGCCTGACTCTGGAACGCCGCCCCGGTCTTTGCTTTTCTGGTTTGTCATTCCCGCAGGGAATCTGCTTCTGTCGTTGCAGTTGTCTTTGTTTCTCTGAGGAGCCCCATGATGCCAAGGTCGCTCAAACTCGCCGTAATCTTTACGACAGCCACCGCCTTCGCCCAATCCTCGCTCCCGCCCAATTACAAAAACATCCTCTCGAACCCCGACGTCCTCGTCATGCACGTCCACTACGCCGCGCACGAGTTCGTCCCCATGCACGACCACCCCGCCGTCCCCACCCTCTACGTCTACCTCAACAATAGCGGCGAGATCGACATCATCCACGAGGCTCCCGACGGCAGCAACGGCGACATCGCGCACCGCCCACCCACCCATGCTGGAGCCATGCGCCTCGCTCCCGCCATCGCTGAGCGCCACAGCATCAAATCTAACTCCGACACCCCGTCAGACTTCCTCCGCGTCGAGTTCCAGCACCTTGCCTTCCCCAATCTCCCCAAGGAAGGCAAGCGCATCCCCGCAGACACCGCCAGCGTTCCCGGCGCCACAACCGTCTACGCGGACGCATCTCTCCGCATCACCCGCCTCATCTGCCCACCCGATCACCCCTACGCCCCCTTCAAGGCCCCTGACCGCTCGCTCCTCATCGCTCTCGACCGCACCGACCTCACCACAGACAACTCACCCACCACTCTCCACACTAGAGACGTCACCTGGCTCCCCGCCAGCCCCACCACCACTTATACCCTCGCGCCCAGCACCGAGGCAGTCCTGGTCTCCTTCCTTACTCCAGCGCCGACAATCAATTAGCGTCACCCGCTTCCAGAGCATCCAATTCAACATGGCCACTTCGCCCCGCCCCGCGCCCATCTCCATCTCGAGCAAAGACCAGCACCTCGCCTACATCCTCCTCCGCCTGCTCACCGGCCTCGACTTCTTCGGCCACGGCTTCGCGCGCATCTTCACCGGCACCCACCTCTCCGGCTTCGCGCAAGGCATGGTCAAGAACATGGCGTCCACCCCGCTGCCACCATCACTCACGCTCGCCTCCGGCTACGCCATCCCCTGCACGGAGCTTCTCATCGGCATCCTGCTCCTGCTCGGACTCTTCACCCGCAGCGCCCTCGTTCTCGCGTTGCTCCTCATGTGCATGCTCATGTTCGGCATCACCCTCAAGCAGGACTGGGCCACCGCCGGCACGCAACTCGGTTACGGCTTCGTTCTCGCCGCTCTGCTCTTCGCCCGACCTCGTTACGACCTCTCCTGGCCCGCGCTCTTCTCCACCCTCGTCCAACGCTAAGCTCTTCCATCGCTTACAATCGAACAGGTATCTCAGATGGCAGAAAACACGGCTCCAAAATCCGCACCTCCCGCCGCCACAGTCGTCCCGGAGGCCTGGGTCAGAACCGAAGCAGCGCGGCACCCGCAACGACCACACCCGATGGACTACATCGAAGCCCTCTTCACCGATATCAGCGAGATTCACGGTGATCGCCAGTTCGCCGACGACGCCACCATGGTCTCCGCCATGGCCCGTTTCCACGGTGAACCCGTTCTTGTCGTCGGCAACCGCAAGGGCCGCAGCCTCAAAGACCGCATTACCCTCCGCTTCGGCCAGCCCGACCCGGAAGGCTATCGCAAGGCGCTCCGCTGCATGAAGATCGCCGAAAAGTTCGGCCGCCCCGTCTTCCTCTTCATCGACCTCGTCGGCGCCTACCCGGGGCTCAGCGCCGAAGAGCGCGGCCAGGGCGAAGCCATCGCCCGCAACATCCGCGAGATGTCCCGCCTCCGCGTCCCCACCATCGCCACCATCACCGGCGAAGGCGGCTCCGGCGGAGCCCTCGCTCTCGCCGTCACCGACCGCGTCCTCATGCTCGAGAACGCCATCTACTCCGTCATCACCCCCGAGGGCTGTGCCGCTATCCGCTGGAAGGATGCCGGCAAGAAGCAGCAGGCCGCCGCCGCCCTCCGCTACACCGCCACCGATGTCAAAATGCTCGGCTGCGTCGACGATGTCATCCCCGAGCCCGAAGGCGGCACCCACAACGACCCCGCCCTCGCCATCTCCCTCGTCAACGAACGCCTCATCCAGCACCTGGCGGAGCTGAAGCATCAAACCATTGATGACCTCATCGCCGCCCGCTACAACAAGTTCCGCAACATGGCACAGTTCTATACCTCGGTCTCCAGCGTCTAATTACTCGGAGCGCTACTGAAGTGTTATCTCGACCGGAGCAGGACAGCCTTATCGTCCTGCGTAGCGGAGAGACCTGCTTCTCCCTCAGCCACAGATTCTTCCCCAGGCCGCTATAAGACCGATGAACTTTCCACCCCCGCCACCACCGCCCGGCTCCATCCGCTCCGCCCCGCCGCGCTCTCTCAACTTCGGACTCTTCGTCCTCGCAGGCCTCTGGGTCATCGCCGCCAACCGCCTCGCGGACTCCGCCGCCCAGGGCATCATCGCCAGCCTCCCCATCAACCCCATCGCGCCGCTGCTGGCCCCGGCCTTTCTGCTCTTTCTGCTGGTCCTCGGCTTCAACGCCATCTCCCGGCTGCACACCCACACCGGCTCGCTGCTCGCCATCACCGGCCTGCCCAAGCGCCCCACGCAGGGCGAAGAGTTCCAGCGCGGCATCGCACTCGGTTGGGCCATCACACTCATCGCCGTTCTGCCTATGATGCTCATCGGCGCCCTGCATCCTGAGTTCTGGCTCGGCCCCCGCAACTGGTTTCCCACCGTCGTCTCTCTCGCCACCATCGCCATCGGCACTCTCGCCGCGGAGGTCGCCTTCCGTGGCTACCTCTACTCCCGCCTCACCGCCGCCATCGGCACCGTCGCGGCAACGCTTGTCGTCTCGTTTATCTACGCGATCACCTCGCTGCTGCACCCCAACAGCACCGGCCTCAGCATGACGGTCGCGTTCTTCACCAGCATCCTTCTCTGCATCGCCTGGCAGCGCACGCACGGCCTCTGGATCGGCTGGGGCCTGCACTTCGGCTGGGCCGCCACCACGGCCATCCTGCTCGGCCTGCCCACCGCGGGCGACGCCAGCCTGCCCACGCTCCTCACCACCTCCACCAGCGGCCCCGACTGGCTATCCGGCGGCGCCTACGGCCCTGACGCGGCCTTCTTCACCCTCATCGTCCGCGTCTTCGCCATCATCGCGCTCTACCGCATCACCCGAGACTACGCCTGGAACTACACCCACCGGCCCATCGTCTCCGCCGGCTATCCCATGGACATCCCGCCACCCGCCGCGCACACCGCCATGGAGCAGGCCGCCGCCCCCGCACCGCTCGTCCAGATCCTGGCCTCCACCCCCGCAAACCCCTCCACCATGCCGGTCATCGAAGAGCACCTCCGCTCCACCCAGCCTCCCGACTCGCCCACCGAATAGCCTTTCCTCCGCGCCCTCTGCGTTAAAGCCGTTGTCGTTGCTTTTGCTTCTAAGCAGGGAAGCAGCACCAAACCCTGTTCATCCCCTCAAACACCCACTTGCACAACACCACGCATTAGGAGCAAACTGCACCCATCCGGCTTCCACAGGGGGTGTCGCATGGCACGGTCTTGCCCGACTCCGCTCCCGACCGTCGCAGCCTTCCTAGCGCTGCTCACGCTCCCTCTCGTATGCCGCGCCCAGGTCTTCGTCGTCGGCGAAAAGACCGCCACCGAAGACGTCATCACCGAGTTCCACCCCACACACGTCCCGCTCTCCGACTACCTCCTCGACGAGCGCGGCCGTCAGGACCTCATCCGCAACCTCGAAGCCGAGCAGGGTTTCGCCCACCGCGAGCTGCCCCTCGGAGCCGGCCTCACCCTCATCGCCAACGGCAACATGTCCCCCTCCAAAGAGGCCTACAAGCAGATGCTCTACGAAAAGGGCATCTCCGCCGGCCTCGGCGACCGCATGGTGATCTCCGCACTCCACTTCAAGCCCGACAGCATCGTCATCGACTTCAACGGCGGCCCCTACGCCAAGCACCGCTTCCTCTCCCACGTCTACCTCAACGACACCCCCCTCGCCATCGAAGGCCCCATCGCCACCGGCTGCCGTGTCACCCTCGTCTTCGAGGGCGGCGTCCCTCAAATCTCCGCCGCCGAAGTCAAAGCCCTCCTCCAACCTCTCGTCGACTTCAAAGCCCGCTCCGCCGTCGAAGCCTATACCGACACCCTCACGCCCCAGGTCCGCTCCGCCGTCGAGCAGCACGAGGTCCTCGTCGGCATGGACCGCCGCATGGTCCTTGCCGCCCTCGGCCCACCGCTCACCAAACACCGCGAGCACGTAGACCCCAACGACGACGCCTCCGCCGTCTACGAAGAATGGATCTACGGCCAGATGCCCCAGCCCATCCAGTTCGTCCGCTTCCGTGGCGGCCGCGTCGTCCGCCTCGAGATCGCCGCCATCGGCAAGCCCATCGAAGTCCGCGACAAGAACGAGATCGGCGGCCCCGAAGAACCCGCCCTCCTCGCCCGCAACATCAACAACGGCGACGCCCCCACCAACACCGATACCGGCGGCACCCGCAAGCCCCCCACGCTCCGTAAACCCGGCGAAGTCCTCGACACCCCCTCGCGCGTCGGCAAAGTCAACATGCCCGACGACACCCCGCCCAAACCAATCCCCCCGCCGCCCGGCACCACCCCTGACCCGCCGCCACTCCCACAGTTCGCGCCCAGCAGGGAATCCAACTAGGTTCCGTATCTCGCCCCCAAACACCTCCGCCAGCAATGCAGCCGTGGCGAAACTTAGCTTCCTTCGCGCCCTTCGCGGGAGCCTTTGACGGCAGCAAATCACACCGTCCGCAGCCAAATCGTGTAAACTGACAGACGAGCGTTTACCACGGTCTTCGCCTCGCCATTCCTCTCCTCGGCACAGCCCACCAGCCAGCCAGACTCCAGGAACCAGCAAGGTCGGCGCGCGTTCAGCCGCACGAAGCCGGGCAAGCCACATATCTGTTTCTCAAGGGAGATTCACCAATGGCAAAGATTGCCAAGACCGGCGACCGTAAGAAGGTCATGGATACACAGAAGAGCACCGATTGTCCCAAGTGCTCCAAGCCCACGCGCATCGTCAAGCGCGTCAAGGACCGCGAGCGCGGCGTCCCCGGCGGCGTCTATATCTCCTGCTCCGCCTGTGAGTTCTTCGAAAAGCTCTAAACCATTCCTTTAGTACACCGCAAGGGCGCGACTCCGGTCGCGCCCTTCGCTTTTGCGGTTCAGATTCCATTCGGCCACGACTGGGGTACCCCGAGGCTTCAGCCTCGGGTCTCATAGCTGGGCAAAGAGAGGGCAGGGCTTTAGCCCTGAGGTTTGCTTTCTTCTGCCATCTCTACTGCAGTCATTTCGACCGACCTCTAAGCGCAGTTGAATAAGGAGTGGAAAGCCTAGCAGTTTGAGTGCCACAACCACTCGGAAATCCCCACCGTTCTCCACATGAAATCTCTGCAACATGACCTTCGTTTTGCCTCTTTCAGGCGTCTCATCACTGTGCCGTCCGGGTCGATGTACCAATGGGGGTCCATCCACTTGACGATCCTCTCTCCAGAAGAGGAAACTCCCTGACGGTACGAACAGGAATCACTTCATCATGGCTACGAGCACCATCGTTTCATCCACCTCCCCTGAACTCTTCGCCTCCACGCCTCTCTTCACCCGCCCCACATTCCTCATGTGTCCGCCCGAGTGGTACGGTGCCGACTACGTCCTCAATCCATGGATGAGCGCTGGCCGCTCCGGCAAGCCCCATACCTTCTCCCGCGATCTCGCCTTCGCTCAATGGAAGGGCCTCCACAACGTCCTCCGGTCCGTCGCCGACGTCCGCCTCATCCACCCCGAGCCTGGCTGTCCGGACATGGTCTTCATCGGCCATGCCGGCCTCGTCCACCACGGCGTCGCCGCCGTCTCCAGCTTCACCTGCACCGAGCGACAGCCCGAGGCCACCTACCTCCGCCGCTGGCTCGCCGGCCACGGCTTCCTCCTCTGGGAGACGCCCCGCGAGACCGCCTTCGAGGGCGAGGGCGACCTCTCCTTCGACGCCGACGGCAAGCGCCTCTGGGCCGCCCACGGCGTCCGCACCTGCAAGTCCTCGCACCGCCACGTCGCGGATGCCTGGCACCTGCCCGTGCACTCTCTGCACCTCACCGACCCCCGCTTCTACCACCTCGACACCTGCTTCACCCCGCTCCACGACCCCGCCGGAGACGGCGGCTTCCTGCTCTACTACCCCGGTGCCTTCGACGCCGCCTCCTTGGCGCTCATCGAAGCCGCCTATCCGGCAGGGAAGCGTATCGCCGTCAGCGAAGCCGACGCCACCCGTATGGCCTGCTGCGCCCTCAACCTCGGCCACACCGTCTTCACCGGCGACATCGGCCGCGAGCTAGCCGCCCGTCTCTTCGATGCCGGCTTCGACGTCGTCCAGCTTGAGCTCTCCGAGTTCATCAAGGGCGGCGGCGGCGCCAAGTCCCTCACCCTGCGCCTCAGCGACCTCCCAGTCACCCACGGCGCCATCCACCCCTAACCCCCAAAACTCTCGGGTGCCCCATTCATGACGACAGTCTCATCGTCGGCATGAGTGGGGTATCGAACTTTAGAACGAAGTTCGGTCACTCTCCCCAAGAAGCCGTCATTTCGACCGAAGCATCGCGGCCTCATCGCGATGCGTAGGGGAGAAACTCCTGTATTTGTCTTTGCTGTTGCTTGTTTTCCTCTGCGACCTCTGCGGTCTTTTCCTTTGCGCCCTCTGCGTGAACGCCTTTGCCGCAGCGAGAGCCGAAGGCGCGAGCGTACAAAAGGCCCTGCACCCCGTCCGCTCGCGCACAGGATCGCAGGGCCTTCCGGCCTTGTTCTTGCCGTCATGGATTGTCGGCCTTGTAAAGGAAAACCGCTGTTTAGCGGTCTCCGACCATCGCTACCAGGCCCAGGTTCGGCTCAGGGCTCGGAACCGGGCTAAATACCGCAGGATCGTTGATCATGGGAAGTTCTGCTACCAGCTTCTTGGCCATGTGCGTATCCGACGGGGAGACGACTTCGATCTTCACCTTCGTAATCCCACTGAACTCCAGCCGCTTGCTGGCCGCGTAGGACAGGTCAGCTATCAGACTAGGAGCCACTGGCCCCCGATCATTGACCCGGAGAAAGACCGACTTCTTGTTGAACAGGTTCGTCACTCGAACCCACGTACCCAGGGGCAACGTCCGATGCGCACACGTCATAGCGTACATATCGTAAATTTCCCCATCTGCTGTGGGATGGCCATGGAATCCTGGACCATACCAGGAGGCCTTCCCAATCTGAAACCAGTGATGCTTCGCAACGACGGTGGAATGTCCCCCACCTCTCATTGCCGTTACTCGTTTCACCGTAGGACTTGCGACGCCGATGGCTGACAAACCCAGGGACAGCGCCAGAAAACTACCGCTCTTCAAAAACCTTCTGGTCTTGCCCTGCAGCTCACCCGCGACTTTCATCGTAGGATCACTCATAAGGACTATTGTCCTGTCCCTATATACCTAAGTCAAACAAAGCAAAGACAATCGCATCTCCATTTTTCTTGCATTTTCCCGCTCACTATGCTAGGTTTTTCTCAAGATCACAAGCGTCCCGTGACCCCAACCAGCAGCCCATCTCCGGCCGCAAAGCCCTTTGTCGCCCTCGCCATCGCCGGCTACGATCCCTCCTCGGGCGCTGGAATCACCGCGGATTTACAGGCGTTTCACGCCCATGGCCTCTTCGCCACCACGGCGATTACCGCGCTCACCGTTCAGTCCACACTCGGCGTCGCAGCCGTCGAACCCGTCTCCGGAGACCTCCTCCGCCGCACCCTCGAACACCTCCAAAACGACCTTCCGCCAGACGGAATTAAGATCGGCATGCTGGGCAGCGCTGAGATCGTCTCCACCGTCGCCGAATTTCTCCGCTCAATCGCCCCGCGAACAACCTCTAAACCACCTATTCCCATCGTCTTAGACACCGTTCTGATCTCCAGCTCGGGCACCCGCCTCTTGGCCCCTCAAGCCCTCCAGACACTCCGCGAAGACCTCCTGCCCCTCGTCGGCTGGGCAACCCCCAACTGGCATGAACTGGCACTTCTGAGCGGCCAAGCGGTCACCTCAATGCCCCAGGGTCAGTCAGCAGCGACCGCCCTCATGAGCACCTATCCGACTCTTAACCTTATAGTTACGGGCGGCGACCAGGACCCGCCCACCGACCTCCTCTGCCTCGCCGACGGCACCCTCCAAACCCTCTACGGCGAGCACATCGAAAGCCGCTCCACGCACGGCACAGGCTGCGCTTTTTCCACAGCTTTTTTGTCGAATTTAATCTTCAAAAAAACGCCTCTTGATGCCGCAAAATCGGCCAAACACTACGTCGCCGAAGCCATCCGCCGCGCCCCACCCATCGGCCACGGCAAAGGCCCACTCAACCTCCTCTGGCCGCTTCACGAAATCAGGTGAGGCAATCCAGGCGTCAGCTCGGTACCCCGGGCCTTCAGGCTCGGGTCTCATAGCTATCCCAAAGGAGGTGGGCTTTATCCCCAAGGTTTGCTTTTCGGGAGCTGTCAATCCTGACTGCGCTGCAAATCGGTCTCAAACGGCACAAACCACATCACTTATCGAAGGCAATCAAAAACACTTTTTCCCACCCAAACGCTTACAATAGAAGTAGGAAAGAACATTTGAACCTCGCGCATCCACAAAGGGGGTTCCACCCCTAACTCCAATCGGCTCCGGATCATAGCCCCAAAACCGGGGGAGGGCCCCGGCAAATGCTAACGTAGATTCTGTGACGACCTCCGAACTCTCGCTCCACATCAACGGCAGACCCCGCACCTTCCCAGCCATCGCCTCACCGGCCACGCTGGCCGACCTCCTCACCGCGCTGGAGCTCAAGGCCGACCGCATCGCCGTCGAGCTCAACGGAGAGATCGCCCCCCGCACCCAATGGCCCACGTTGCAAATTCGCTCCGGCGACAAGCTCGAGATCGTCCACTTCGTCGGCGGAGGACGCTAGTTCTTCCCGGTCAGCTCCCGCAGCAGGGAAACCCACCGGTCGCCATACTCGCTCCACCCGCCAATCTGTTCCACCCTCTTCACCGCCGCCCGACGCATCGACCCCAGTACCTCACGATCATCAGCCAGCCGCTGCAGCCGGTCGCCAATCGACCCCGCATCCCGCACTGGCACAACAAACCCCTCCAGACCATCGGAGTACAGGTCTTCTCCTCCAGTATTGGTTGAGCTGATCACCGCGCACCCGCACGCCATCGCCTCCGCCATCACCAGCCCAAACCCGTCCTCCACCGACGGCAGCACCAGCACATGGCTCTGCCGCATCAACCCCAGCAGCTCCGCCTTCGGCAGCGACCCCAGCACCTCAACACCATCCATGGGCATCCGCCCCAGCACCCGCTTCATATCCGGCCCCACATGCCCGGCCAGCCGCAACCGCTTGCCCGCAGCCTTCACCCGCGCAAACGCCTCCAGCAGGTAGGGAACACCCTTCCGCAACCCAACCTCTCCTGCAAACAGCACCTCAAACCCGCCAGGCTCCGCCAACTCGCCACGCACCCCACTCAACTCCGCGCCATAGGGAATCACCCGCACCTTCTCCCGAGGCACCCCCATCTCCACATACGACCGCAGCGCAAAGCTCGACGGCACCGTAATCGCATCCGCCTGCGCGTAGATCTCCTCCTCGCGAACCGTGTCCCGAATATCCGACACCGGCAGATCGACACTCCACCGTCGGTACTCCTCGCTCACCAACCGCTCCTGATACCGCTGGTGGGTGGACCCCCGGTCGCAAACAAACTTGCCACCGCGCTGCTGCACCAGCCGACCCGTCTTCAACCCGGCCCCGGCAATCGCCACCAACGCATCCGTATCCTCGGCGATCCGCTTCGCCGTCCAGTCATCGAACCGCAGCGCATTCTGCACACCCAGGTCGTCCGACAGCCATCGCGGCAGCAGCCCATGCCGGTTCAACACCGTCTCCGGTGTATGAATCCAAGGCCAAGTCTCCACCTTCGCACGCGGAACCCCCTCACGCTTCAGCCGCGCCCAGGGCCACGTCGAGTACACCTTCTCTAGCTGTCCGCGCCGTTCCAGCTCCCGCGCCAGCGCAAAGTGGTGGAAGACCCCGAACACGGCCTGCGTTATCTTCATCACGCTAGAATAGCCTCATGCTCCTGGACTTCGAGCGACTCGACGACCCTGTCCCGGGACTCGCCGGCCAGGACCCCGCCAACGTCTGCATCGTCGGCGCCGGCGCCGCAGGTATCCTGCTCGCCACCGAGCTCGCCGCGCAGGGCCTCAGCGTCCTGCTGCTCGAAGCCGGTGGCCTCGACCTCGAAGCCCGCTCTCAGAATCTCTACCGTACCGACCAGCCGGGCCTGCCATACTCCGGCGACACCCGCGGCCGCTTCCGCACCTTCGGCGGCACCACCACTCAGTGGGGAGGCCAGATCCTCGAACTCGACTCCTTCGACTTCGAGCCCCGCAAACACGTCAAAGGCAGCGGCTGGCCCATCGCCAAGTCGGTGCTTGCGCCGTTCTACGAGCGCGCCCTGAACTTCGAAGGTCTCCGCCTCGTCGAACGCGAAGACCACCGCGTCTGGTCCGGCCTCGGCCTTGGTCTCTGCGATCTCGGCCCCGAGTTCCGCATGGCCTACTCCCGCTGGTGCCCCGAACGCGACTTCGCCGTTCTCAACCGCCACATGCTCCGGGACTCCCGCTGGCTCCGAGTCCTCTACCACGCCAACGTCACCGGACTCGTCCTCAATGACACGCGCAGCTCCATTACCGGCCTCCGCATCCGCAACTACTCCGGCCGCGAAGAGCAGGTCTCCGCCGGCCGCTACATCTTCGCCCTTGGCGGCATCGAGGCCAACCGCCTGCTTCTGCAGCCGCTTGAAGAGGGAACTGCGCCCTGGCAGCGCAACGGCTTGCTCGGCCGCAACTATCAGGACCACATCTCTCTCAACGGCATCGTCATCCGAAACATCAGCACCCAACCCGTCGCCCGCTACTTCGGCTATGCCACGTTCGACACCTTCCGCTACCACAACAAGATCCAGCTCTCGCTCGCTGAACAGGCCAAGGCGCGCACCCTCAACGTGGCCGGAACCATCGGCCCCTGGCGTAAGGACGACCCCGCCCGCGACGACGCCACCGTCCTCCTCCGCGAAGCCCTCCGGAAGGGAAGACGACCCACCGCCGCAGAGTGGAAGCAGGCTGCTCGCTACGTCCCCTCCATCGCTTTGGAAGCCACCACCAGCCGTCTCCTCGGCGACCTGCCAGACGGTGGCCCCGAGTGGAACCGCACCATGCTCACAGTCCACTGCGAGCAATCGCCGCGCTCACCCAGCTCCGTCACCCTCACTAGTGACCGCGACGCCCTCGGCCTCCTCCGTGCCCGCGTCGACTGGCAGATCACCGGCCACGAGCTCCTCACCCTGCGCACCTACGTCAAACGCGCCACCGAGATCTTCGCCGCCCGCCGCTTCGCTAAAGTCGCCCCGCCCAAAGGCTTCTTTGAGGATGACGCCCTCGTCCGCTCCATGTGCACCGACAGCTTCCACCACATGGGCGGCACCCGCATCTCCGACTCCGCCGTCGAAGGTATCGTCGATCCAAACCTCAAGCTCCACGGCATCGACAACGCCTACATCTGCTCCAGCTCCGTCTTTCCGAGCTGCGGATACTCCAACCCAACCCACACGGTCCTGGCGCTCGCCCTTCGGCTCACCGACCACCTGCGCGACAAAGCAGTCGCCGAAGGTATCTGGCTGCCCGAACCCGTCGTCGCCAACGATTCCATGCGCGCGGTCACGCTCCCGGCCATCGCTACCGAAACCATACCACCGAAGACCACACCCCAGCTAGGCTTCGGTTGCTCCTACCTCCTCGGCCCCGGCCTAGACCGAGCCACCTCGCTCCGGTTACTAGCCGCAGCCTACGACGCCGACATCCGCCACTTCGACACCGCCCGGCTCTACGGACAGGGTGAGTCCGAAGCCCTCCTCGGCAGCTTCCTCAAGGGCCGCCCTGATGCCACCGTCACCACCAAGTTCGGCATCGAGCCGCCCAATCTCGTCCAGCGAGCCGTAACCGCCGCTGGACGTCGCATCAAGCCGCTCGCCGCTCCAGCCCGCCTCCTGCGCGGCTCCGGCAAGCTCCGCTTCAACGCTGTCAACGCAAGGAAGTCTCTCGAACGAAGCCTCAAAGCCTTGGGCAGGGAACACATCGACATCTTTCTCCTCCACGAACCGGAACGAACAGAACTTGTCCACGACGACCTCCTGAGCTTCCTGGAGGACGCCCGCACAGCCGGCAAGATTGGTAGCTTCGGCATCGGTGGCGACTACGCCCGTGTCGCCGAGCTTTACGCCACCCGCCGGGCCTACACCCCGGTCCTGCAGTTCGAGCACTCCATCTTCGGCCCACGACTCGACTTGCCCGAAGCCTGCCGCATCCACTACCGAACGTTCCAACGTCCCACGTCCGCGCTGACCGCCGCCTTCCAGCAGGAACCCGGCCTAGGCTGGTGGTGGTCGGAGAAGATCGGAGCAGATCTGCAGGAACCCGCCGTCCTCTCCCGTCTCCTGCTCAGGGCTTCACTCGACCAGTATCCCAACGCTCTCACGCTCTTTTCTACCTCTACCGAGCGCCACATCTACGACAACGTCACCGCCGCCACCGACGATCGTCTTGGCGAGATAGCCACGCGCCTCACGCGTCTCGTTCACGAAAATGACCTTGGTGTCACAGACTCACTCTACCCATGACAGGGAGCTGCTCACGCCAACATTCAAAGGCCCCATAGAGTGCGTGAGATAGAGGTGAAACCTAAACTTTCAAGGCGTATCATACAGAATATGTGTTATCGGACATAAATACACGATTGGCTACCCCCCTTGAATTACCGACGACTATCGCCGCTGTGACTCCTCCAATTAAAGTCGATCTCCGCAGTTGGGTATCCACCACTAAGTCCAAACGGCTGCGGATCTTAGCCCCAAAACCCGTAGGGGCCTTCACTGTGGTATCTTAGAAAAGTTGCCCGCTCAACCCGAGCGGAGAGATGGCCGAGTGGCTGAAGGCGCACGCTTGGAAAGCGTGTATACCGCAAGGTATCCAGGGTTCGAATCCCTGTCTCTCCGCCATCTACTCCCGGCCACGGATCCCCTGACAATAAAACCGCCCGAAAAATCTGAGGGATTCCCTGCTCTCTCCAGATCACACCGATACTTATATCTCCCTATAATGATGCAGACCACGATGATTGCCGCCGAATTGGACACAACCAATAGATATCCTCCCAGACAAACGCTTCTCATTGACGCCGATGACACGCTTTGGGAAAACAACATCTACTTCGAACGTGCAATCGCGGCTTTCATCTCCTACCTCGATCATCGGGTTCACTCTCCAGAACAGGTCCGTGAACACCTGAATCGCTGTGAGCGGTCGACCATCGCCCAGCACGGGTACGGTCTGCAAAGCTTCCGGCGATCGTTGATTGACTGTTTCGAGCAACTCAGCGACGAGCCGGTCACACCTGAGAAGCACACCCGTATCGTCGCATTTACCGAGGCGATCTCCAGCCAGGAGATCGAATTGCTCGCTGGTGTAGAAGATACCCTGTACGACCTCGGCCAGCGTCACACCCTAATCCTCGTCACGAAGGGCAACCACGACGAGCAGAACGACAAGCTGACACGGTCCGGCCTCCGGCCATTTTTCTCTTCAGTTGAGGTACTATCCGAGAAAAACACAGCAGCTTATATCCATATTCTCAGCAGTTATGCTTTGAATCCTCGGAACACCTGGATGATCGGCAATTCGCCGCGATCAGACATCAATCCAGCGCTCTCCGTTGGGATGAATGCCGTTTTTATACCTCATGACTTTACATGGGTTCTAGAGCATGAGGTTGTAGATCAACCGAATCCAACGAGCCAGCTACTCAAGTTAGCGGCATTTCCTGACCTTCAGCTCTATTTCTGAGGCGCTCTCCAGTCATTTGCACAGCCCCAGCATCCACGCTTCTGCTGAAGGGCGTAGCGATGCTATACTACTCAACGGATTGGTCGTCGCAACTGTCGCACTGTGAGTGCGTCAGGCTCCATGCGGAGGTGGCGAAATTGGCAGACGCACTACCTTGAGGTGGTAGCGCCGCAAGGCATAGGGGTTCAAGTCCCCTCCTCCGCACCACATCTAAATCTAACCGGTGCATCGGTTGAAGATTTAGACACGGCTCACGATCCAAAGACTGGCCGCGAGGCGGCGTAGAGGCTTTTACCCCGAATGATCGTTCTTCTCGTCATTATTCACGTTGTGGTCTGCCTATTCCTTACGGGCGTGGTACTTCTGCAGCAAGGCAAGTCGGCCGACATGGCCGCAGCCTTTGGCGGTCAAGGTTCCCAGACTGCATTTGGCCCACGTGGTGCAGCCAACCTGCTCACTCGCCTGACCACGTGGTCGGCGGTGGTGTTTATGATTACCTCAATCAGCCTTACCGTGCTCATGTCCCGCAGCGCGAATCACCGCTCCGTTCTATCGGATTTACAGACTCAGTCATCGCCGGCTAAGAAGTAGTCACGGCAGGTTTTACTCGGAGAAATAATGAAAGGCGCGGGCATGCTGCTCGCGCCTTTGCCTTTATTGGAGGCGCCGCTGTGATTCGTGAGACGTTGTCCGTTGGCTTACTAGGTTGCAACTGCACCATACTCGGAGACGAGGTTTCTCACGAGGCCATCGTCATAGACCCCGGATATGACATCCCTCGAATCTTGGGCATTTTGTCTAAACACCTACTGAGTGTTAAGCAGATCGTTGTAACCCACGCACACATCGACCACATCGCAAGCGCACAGAGTCTTAAGGCGATAACAGGCGCTCCCATCATCTACAGCAAGGACGACTTGCCGCTGGTGGCCATCATGGACGTTCAAGCAAGTTGGTTTGGCCTGGCAGTTCCTGATGTTCAACCTCCTGATCACTCCCCTAAAGATGACGAGAGGATCAGCGTAAAAGGGATCGAGAGCAAGGTGATATTCACCCCAGGACATTCTGAGGGCAGTCTTTGTCTCTACATACCTTCTGAAAGTCTGCTGCTGGCCGGAGACACTCTGTTTGCGGGTGGCATTGGCAGAACTGACTTTCCCGGTGGCAACATGGACAAACTAATGAACAGTCTTCACGAGCGGCTACTTCCCTTACCCGACAAGACAATCGTAGTTCCAGGCCATGGCCTGGAAACCACAATCGGGACTGAGCGGCGCGAGAACCCCTTTCTCAGATAGCTATTCTCCATCGATAGGCAGGCACGTAAGCCCCCGTCTCCAAAGATCAGGAGGCGTTAGCAGACTCAGCACAATCCGCCCTTCAGGCAACCCATAAAAGTCTCCAGGTTGGACAAGCACATCGTTCGCGAGCGCTGCTTCAGCGAATGGAACATCGTTGATCGTTCGAGGAACTCGAAGAACGACTGTCCAACCTCCTTGGAGCGCAAGCCTGTGAGCGGAGGTATCTAGTAGCCTTGCATCAAGCGTCGCCAGGTTGTCACGCATGCGTCCAATGATCTGCCTTTGAACCGGTCTCCTCCCTGCAAGCCAACCGGGAAGAGCGTGTTGAATAGGAGCATTCATCGAGAGAAAGGTATCGGCGATGACCTCAAGTCGGGCAAGAGCCTCCCGGATGATTTCCTTAGGTCCGGATGTCACAATCCATGAGCATTTCATCTGCGGGAGCGCACACACCTTGCTGAGACCACTCAGAACAAACGTGAGGCATGGAGACTCGGTGGCCGCGAAAGTTGCTTGGGGCAGACTCAGCGAGTAGTCGAGGAAGACCTCATCTACGATCAGAGCGAGGTTGTGGGCGCTACAAAGCTGATAGAGTGCCGCTCGTTCTTTCAATGACACGTAGTGTCCCGTCGGATTGTTGGGATGGACAAGAACAATCGCTCGTGTGCGAGAGGTGATGTTGGCCACGAGCATATCCAAATCAATGGCCCACGAGTGATCTTCATCAGCGTTTGGATCATAGTGCAAAGGGTAATGCTTGAGGCAGACGTCATCGAGATTGGCGATGAAATCAAATAAGGGATAACTCGTTTGTGCAACAAGAATTTCATCCCCGGCGTTGCAGAGAAGGCGAAAAAGATAGCTGTAAGCCTCACTGGTAGACGTGGTCAATGCGATGTGCTCGTAGGGCACATTGACACCGAGGTCACTATAGTAAGCAGCTACAGCAGCTCGGGCAGAGAGCATCCCAAAGGGGTCGGGCATATATGTCGCAGCATCGGAACGAGCAAGTTCGTCAAGGAACCCAGGTAGCAGCGAGAAGCCGCAAGAAGTTGGATTAGAAGCGGTGAGATCAAGCAGACCGCGACCAGCCTCTCGGGCCATGCGAGTAGCCTTTGCAAAATCGTT